>NZ_LT629693.1:324444-648888 GCF_900099825.1 Bradyrhizobium ottawaense
TGTCGGCATTGCGGGCCAGTTCGGCATCGAACCAGTCCAGCGCCCAGTTGAACGGAACCGGATCGGGCCAGCGAAATCCCTTCACGGCCGCATCGTAATCGGTGCGGTGCTTGAGCAGAAACGCGCGCGCTTCCTGGAAGGTCGTCATCAGGTCTCCCTGTGGTTTCTTATTTCCCGGCGAGACTCCGAACGTGCTGGATAATCCCGGAAAAATCTACCCCGCCGTTTCCGGCGGCGTCGAACGCCTTATAGATTTCCTGGGCGTGCTTGCCCAGCGGCGTCACGGCGCCCGCGGCGTTGGCCGCATCCTGCGCCAAGGTCAGGTCCTTGACCATCAGGTTGGAGGCGAAGCCCGGCTTGTAGCCGTTGTTGGCGGGCGACGTCGGCACCGGGCCCGGCACCGGGCAATAGGAGGTCAGCGCCCAGCACTGCCCCGACGAGGTCGAGGCCACATCGAACAGGGCCTGATGTGACAGCCCTAGTTTTTCGGCGAGCGCAAAGGCTTCGCCGACCCCGATCATGGAGATTCCCAAAATCATGTTGTTACAGATCTTGGCCGCCTGCCCGGCACCGGCGCCGCCGCAATGCACGATCTTCTTGCCCATGTTTTCCAGCACGGGTTTAGCCGCCGCGAACGACTTGTCGTCGCCGCCGCACATGAAGGTCAGCGTCGCGCCCTTGGCGCCGCCGGTTCCGCCCGACACCGGCGCGTCGACCGAGAGCATGCCATGCTTGGCCGCCAGCACATGCGCCTGCTTGGCGCTTTCGACGTCGATAGTCGAGCAATCGATGATCAGCGTACCCTTGGCCATCGCCGGGATCACTTCGCCCCAGACCGACAGCACATGCTTGCCGGCCGGCAACATCGTAACGACGACATCGGCGCCCCTGACCGAGCCCACCGAGCTTTCGCCGATCGCAGCACCATCGGCCTTGGCTTGATCGCGTGAAGCGGCGACCAGATCGAACGCGGTCACCTTGTGGCCGGCCTTGACCAGATTGGCCGCCATCGGACCGCCCATGTTGCCGAGGCCAATGAATGCGATATGAGCCATCTCGAATCCTCCGCTTGGAACGTTTCTGTTTTGATCAGCTAAACTTGAGTTCGTCGTCGCCGATTTCGGCGAAGTATGGCGCCACCATGTCAGGCGTGACGTCTTCGATGCGTGGCGGCGACCATGTTGGGTTGCGGTCCTTGTCGATGACAGCGGCGCGCACGCCTTCGCGGAAATCGTCGCTGGCGAACACTTCCAGCGCGGCGCGATATTCCCGCACCAGGCATTCTTCCAGCGTGCGCGAGGTGCGCGCCAGCCGCAGCAGCTTCAGCGTCACCACCATGCCGCGCGGCGATTTCTCGTTCAGCGTCTTCAAGGTCGCCAGCGCCAGTTCAGAACCATCGCTGCGAAGCGCCGCGACGATATCTTCCATCCGGTCGTGCGCGAACCAGCCGTCGATTTTTGCCTGCATCGCCGCCACCGGGCCGGCGGTGGCGCCGGTCGCAAAGCCGTCGATCAGGGCGGTGATATCAGCTGCCGTGACCCCGGCGCGAACTTTGGTCAGCGCCTCGCGCAATTCGGGCAGTTTGGCCGAAGGCACCACCGCATCGGCAAAGCGCGCATGGATCGCATCGGGGCCGTTCATGGTCGTGCCGGTCAATCCGAAGTAGGTGCCGATCTCTCCCGGTGAATGCGACAGCAGCCAGGTTCCGCCGACATCGGGAAAAAAGCCGAGACCGACTTCGGGCATGGCGAGCTTGGTCTTCTCGGTCACGACGCGATGGCTTGAGTGCGCCGATAGACCGACGCCGCCGCCCATCACGATGCCGTCCATGAAGGACACGTAGGGCTTTGGGAATTTCTTGATGCGGGCGTTGAGGATGTATTCCTCGCGCCACAGGATCTTGCCGAGATCGCCCTTGACCTTCGAGCTCTCCCAGAGCGCGCGGATGTCGCCGCCGGCGCATAGGCCGCGTTCGCCGGCACCTTCCAGCAGGATCACGCTGACCGCGGGATCGGCCTCGAACGCATCGAGCGCCTTGTCGATGTCGCGAAACATCTCCAGCGTCACGGCATTGATCGCCTTCGGCCGGTTGAGACGAATGACGCCGCAGGCGCCTTCGCGCCGCGCGATCAGATCGCCTTCCATGGGCGCAACGGTGGCGGTCGCCGTCATCGGGCGCCCTCGATCAACTTGCGCGAAACGATCAGCCGCATGATTTCGTTGGTTCCTTCCAGGATCTGATGCACGCGCAGATCGCGCACGATCTTCTCGATGCCGTATTCGCTGAGGTAGCCGTAACCGCCGTGAAGCTGCAGCGCCTGGTTGGCGACCTCGAAGCCGACGTCGGTGCCGAAGCGTTTGGCCATCGCGCACAGCATGGTCGCGTCCGCATCCTTGCGGTCGAGGGCTGCCGCCGCGCGCCACACAAATGTCCGCGCCGCTTCCAGCTCGGTCGCCATGTCGGCGAGACGGAACTGCAGCGCCTGGAATTCGTCGAGCCGCTTGCCGAACGCCTTGCGCTCCTTCATGTAGGCCAGCGATTTTTCCAGCGCGCATTGCGCGCCGCCGAGCGAGCACGCGGCGATGTTGATGCGGCCGCCGTCGAGGCCGGCCATCGCGATCTTGAAGCCGATGCCCTCCTCGCCGAGGCGATTTTCGACGGGTACGCGGGCATTCTCGAAAATCACGGCGCGGGTCGGCTGCGCGTTCCAGCCCATCTTGCGTTCGTTGGCGCCGAGCGAGACGCCGGGCGTATCCGCCGGGACTACCAAGGTCGAGATGCCGCCGGGGCCGTCGGCGCCGGTCCGCACCATCACGACATAGAGGTCGCCGCCACCGGCGCCGGAGATGAACTGCTTCTGGCCGTTGAGCACGTAGTGATCGCCGTCGCGCACCGCGCGGCTGCGCAGCGCCGCCGCATCCGAGCCGGAGCCCGGCTCGGTCAGGCAATAGCTCGCCAGATACTCCATGGTGCAGAGCTTTGGCAGCCACTTCTGGCGCTGGGTGTCATTGCCGAAGGCGTCGATCATCCACGATGCCATGTTGTGGATCGAGATGAACGCCGACACCGTCGGACAGCCCTGCGCCAGCGCCTCGAAGATCAGCGCGGCGTCGAACCGCGTCATCCCCGAGCCGCCGACGTCGTCGCGGATATAGATGCCGCCCATGCCGAGCTTGGCGGCTTCCCGCATCACGTCGACGGGGAAATGCTTCTCCTCGTCCCAGCGCAGCGCATGCGGCGCGATTTTTTCCGCGGCGAATTCCCGCGCCATATCGCGAACCGCAACCTGGTCCTCGTTGAGAGCGAACATCACGTTGACGACTAGTTCATCGTCGGGATCGAGAACTCCGCGCCTTCCTTGACGCCGGACGGCCAGCGCGAGGTGATGGTCTTGGTCTTGGTGTAGAAGCGGATCGAATCCGGGCCGTGCTGGTTGAGATCGCCGAAGCCCGACTTCTTCCAGCCGCCGAAGGTGTAATACGCAATCGGCACCGGGATCGGCACGTTGATGCCGACCATGCCGACATTGACCTTGGCGGCGAAATCGCGCGCGGCGTCGCCGTCGCGGGTGAAGATCGCAACGCCGTTGCCATAGTCGTGGTCCGACGGCAGCGCCAGCGCTTCATTGTAATCGTGGGCGCGCACCACCGAGAGCACGGGCCCAAAAATCTCTTCCTTGTAGATCCGCATGTCCTTGGTGACGTTGTCGAACAGGCAGCCGCCCATGTAGAAGCCGTTCTCGTAGCCCTGCATCTTGAAGCCGCGGCCGTCGACCGCGAGCGTGGCGCCTTCCTTGATGCCGATGTCGACATAGTTCCTGACGCGGTTGAGCGCCTCCTTCGTCACCAGCGGGCCGTAATCAGCGGACGGATCGATCGAGGTGCCGATCTTCAAGGACTCGACGCGCGGGATCAGCTTTTCCATCAGCCGGTCGGCGGTGGTCTTGCCGACGGGCACCGCGACCGAGATCGCCATGCAGCGTTCGCCGGCCGAGCCGTAGCCGGCGCCGATCAGCGCGTCCACGGTCTGGTCCATGTCGGCATCCGGCATGATGACGGCGTGGTTCTTGGCGCCGCCAAAACACTGCGCACGTTTGCCGGTCGCGGCGGCGCGCTCATAGATGTATTGCGCGATCGGCGAGGAACCGACGAAGCCGACCGCCTTGATATCGGGATCGTCGAGGATGGCGTCGACCGCTTCCTTGTCGCCGTTGACGACGTTGAGGATGCCGGGCGGCAGGCCCGCCTCGATCATCAGCGCGGCCAGCATCATCGGCACACCGGGATCGCGCTCGCTGGGCTTGAGGATGAACGCGTTGCCGCAGGCGATTGCGGGCGCGAATTTCCACATCGGGATCATCGCCGGGAAATTGAACGGGGTGATGCCGGCGACGACGCCGAGCGGTTGCCGCATCGAATAGATGTCGATGCCGGGGCCGGCGCCTTCGGTGTATTCGCCTTTCATCAAATGCGGGATGCCGCAAGCGAACTCGACCACTTCGAGGCCGCGCTGGATGTCGCCCTTGGCGTCGGGAACGGTCTTGCCGTGTTCGCGCGCCAGGCAATCGGCGAGCTTGTCGTAGTCGCGCTGCGCCAGTTCGAGGAACCTCATCATGACGCGGGCGCGGCGCTGCGGATTGGTGTTGGCCCACTCGACCTGCGCCGCCTTGGCGTTCTCGACCGCGGCGCGAAGCTCGGCCTTCGACGCCAGCGCCACCTTGGCCTGAACGTCGCCGGTCATCGGTTCGAAAACGTCGGCCGTGCGGCCCGACGTGCCCTTAACTTCCTTGCCGCCGATGAAATGCCCGATGGAACGCATGAAATCCTCCCTGGAATCCGATTGGATCGCTTTAGCGACCCTTTTTGACCCGCATTTCTTAGGATACAAGTCCGATAAATTGCACCATAGATGTGCGGAAATGCTGGATCAAGGCGGCAAGACCCAAGGCACTAATACCCTCGACTGGGACGACTTCCGTTTCGTGCTCGCCATCGTGCGCGGCGGATCGGTCTCGGCTGCCGCAAAACAGCTCGGGGTCGATCATGCCACAGTGATCCGGCGTGTCGACCGGCTGGAACGGCATCTCTCGGCAAAACTGTTTGATCGGCGCAAGACCGGCTATCTCCTGACCGAAGCCGGCCAGCGCGTCGCGGACAGCGCGGAAGCAATGGAATCGACCATCGTTGCCAACCAGGAGGCGGTCGGCGGCTCGCGCGCGCATCTGACCGGCACGGTCCGGATTGGCGCTCCCGACGGTTTTGGCAGCCACTTCCTGGCCTCGCGGCTGCTGAAATTCACCGAACGGTATCCCGATCTCGATCTTCAACTGGTCGCGACCGCACGGCTGTTCAGCCTCTCGAAGCGCGAGGCCGATATTGCGATCAGCCTGACCATGCCGAAGGAAGGCCGGATCGTCGGGCGCAAGCTGCTCGATTACAGCCTCGGGCTCTATGCCGCCCCCGCCTATCTCGACCGCGCGCCCGCGATCAAAAGCCGGAGCGACCTGCCCGGGCATCGCTTCGTCGGCTATATCGACGAACTGCTGTTCACGCCGGAACTGGACTACCTGCCGCAGGTCTCGCCGAAGATCTCCGCCAAGTTCCGCAGCGCCAACCTGATCGCACAGCTCAACGCCACCATCGCGGGCTTCGGCATCGCGGTGCTGCCGCACTTCATGGCGACGGCGCATCCCGAACTGCGGCCGGTGCTGCCGGATGAGATCACGATCTCGCGCACGTTCTGGCTCTTGATGCACGCCGACAGCAAGGATCTGGCCCGCATTCGTGCGGTCGCGGATTACATCTACGAGACGGTGGAAGCCGAACGGGCGCTGTTCAGCGGCAAGTAGGGTGGGCAAAGGCGCGCTTGCGCCGTGCCCACCATCTCTTCACGGCTTGAATGGTGGGCACGCGGAGCCTGTCATCGGGCGCGCATTCGCGCGACCCGGTGGCTTTGCCCACCCTACGGATCAATGCGCCTTCGCGCGCGCCTTCTTCGCCACCGGCTTGGCAGAGGCTGCGCGGTCTAGCACCGCTTCGCGTCCCGACGTCAAAATCTCGTCGGAAAACTCGCCTGTGCCTGCAATGCGCGACAGCACCAGCGTGCCCATCATGGTGGCCAGTGCCGCCATCGCCTGCTTGCGCGCGGTCTTGCGCGGCACGTCGAGAATCTGATCGGCCATCATGTCGATCATCTGTTCCAGCTTGCCGGCAAAGGCCTTGCGCGTCTTCGGGCTCTCGCGCGCGATCTCGGCGCCGAGCGTCGGCACCGCGCAGCCATGGCCGGGGTCGTCGCGGTGAACGGTTGTCAGATAGCTCTCGACGATGGTGGCGAGACGCTTTTCCGGCGGCGTCTGTTCGGCGACCTTGCGCCAGCGCTCGTTGGCGCGGTCCATCGCATAGGTAAAGGCCTCGATCACCAGCGCCTCGCGCGAGTCGAAATGCGCGTAGAAGCCGCCATGGGTCAGGCCGGCCTCCTTCATCAGGTCGGCGACGCCGATGCCATGCGCGCCCTTTTCGCGAAGCCGCACCGAGGCCTTCTTCACGATCCGGGCGTGGGTCTCCTGCTTGTGCTCTTTCGAATAGCGCATCGGCCGTCCTATTGGATGTTTCCAGTCATATAATAACAGTTGCGAGCCGAAAAAGCTGCATTTATTTCACTTTTCCACCCCACCGATCATGGAAAAGGTTGCGGTTGCGTGCACCGCAAGATTCCCGGAACCGTCGCGGACGAAGCCTTCGGTGTAGCTGGTCTGGCGGCCGAGCTTGATCACCTTGCCTTCGGCCGAGATGGTGCCCGAACGTACCGACAATGGCCGCAGATAGGTCAGCTTGAGGTCGAGCGTAACCGCACCTTGCCCCGCCGGCAGCATGGTCGAGATCGCACAACCCATGGTGGTATCCAGCAGCGCCGCCGCGGTCGCCCCGTGCAACAGTCCGATGGTATTTTCCAAGCTCTCATGCGGCTCGAGTTCCATCACGATCCGGCCCGGTTCGGCGACGCGCATCTGGAAATCCACCAACCGGGCCATCGGCGGCGGCGGGAGCAGGCCGTCGCGGATCGCGCACATCGCCTCCAGGCCCGACATTCCGGCTGCAGCCTTCGCCACCGGTCCCGGCGCCTGCCAGTCCACTATCCGCTCCCGGCGCTTGTCGGGCGAGAACAGATCGGCTGAAACGGTTGCAGTCATGATGGCTCCTTTTAAATGACGATCATAATATTACACGCGCGACGGCGCCTCGCAACACCGGCATCCCACCCTCCCTTGACAAGGCGGCGCAATGTCCGGGAAGTGGCACCAACCGTCCCAACAAAGTCAGAGAAAACCAGATGGAAGTGCTCAATCCCCATTGCGGCGTCCACCGCGACGCCAGAGGCGTCGTTCGCCTGACGATTTGCAACGCCGGCTCGCTCAACATTCTCTCCTCCGCCGTCACCAATGGCGTGCGTGAAGGGTTCGAGAAGCTCGCCAAGGACCCCGATATCCGTGCCGTGATCCTGGCCGGCCAGAGCGAAAAGAGCATGATCGGCGGCGCCGACATCAAGGAAATGGCGAAGCTCGACCAGAAATCCGCCGAAGCCTTCATCACCCAGCTGCGCGATCTCTGCGAAGCCGTGCGCAAGTTCCCCGCGCCAGTGATCGCCCGCCTGCCCGGCTGGTGCCTCGGCGGTGGGTTGGAAGTCGCCGCCGCCTGCGATTTCCGGATCGCGGCGCACGACGCCATGTTCGGGATGCCGGAAGTACGTGTCGGCATCCCCTCGGTGATCCACGCCGCCCTGCTGCCGCGGCTGATCGGCTGGGGCCGCGCCCGCTGGCTGGTGATGACGGCGGAAAATATCGACGCGCCGACCGCGCTCGCCTGGGGGCTGGTCGACAAGGTCGCGCCGCAAGGCGGCCTCGATGCCGCGGTCGAGCACACGGTCAAGGCGCTGCTCGAATGCGGCCCGCAGGCGCTGCGATCGCAGAAGGCGCTGCTGCGGCAATGGGAAGAGCTGCCGCTGACGGAATCTGTCAATCTGAGCGTCGGCGTGTTCGGGCAATCCTACCTGACCGGCGAGCCGCAGCGGCTGATGCAGGGATTTTTGGACCGCAAGCGGTGACGGTTGTCATGCCTACGAAGGCGGGCATCCAGTAACCACCGGCGATTGCTGGATCATCCGCTTTCGCGGATGATGACAGTGCCGATCGCTTCGCCGGCCTGCCCATCTCACAACAATTTATGCGGATGGTCCCGTTGCAATTTTTGCAGCGCATCATATGATGATTATAATCTAATTCTCATGCCTCCGGGAGATTCACCATGACCACCACTTCCGATCCCGTCGTCATCCTTTCCGCCGCCCGCACGCCTTTGGGCCGCTTCATGGGCGATCTCGCGCCGCTCAGCGCCCACAAGCTCGGTTCCCACGTCATTGGTGCCGCACTGGAGCGGGCCAAACTGGCCCCCGAGCGGATCGACGAGGTCTTTATGGGCAACGTGCTGCCGGCCGGACAGGGCCAGGCGCCGGCCCGACAGGCGGCGCGCGGCGCCAAATTGCCGGATGCCACCGGCGCCACCACCATCAACAAGGTCTGCGGCTCCGGCATGAAGGCGACGATGCTGGCCCACGACATCATCAACGCGGGTTCTGCCAACATCGTGGTGTCCGGCGGCATGGAGAGCATGTCGAATGCGCCCTATCTGCTGGCGAAGGCGCGATCGGGCTACCGCGCCGGTCACGATCGCATCATCGACCACATGATGATGGACGGGCTGGAGGACGCCTATGAGACTGGCCGCTCGATGGGCGATTTCGGCGAAGCCACCGCGGAGGCCTATCAGTTCACCCGTGCGGACCAGGACGCCTATGCGATGGAAACGCTGACCCGGGCGCGCAAGGCGGTCGAGGGCGGGGCGTTCCGGGCCGAGATCGTGCCGATCACGCTCACCGAAAAGGCCGGGCCGCGCATCATCGCCAATGACGAGCATCCGCTGAAGGTCGACCCCGCCAAGATTCCGGGGTTGAAGGCGGCGTTCCGGGCTAACGGCACGATTACGCCGGCCGCGTCCTCCGCCAATGCCGACGGCGCCGCCGCGCTGATCCTCGCAAAACGCTCGCTGGTCGATCGCGAGGGCCTGCCGGCATTGGCCGCAATCAAGGGCCACGCCACCCACAGCCAGGAACCTCAGTGGTTCACCACCGCGCCGATCCCGGCGATCCGCAAGCTGCTCGACAAGGTCGGCTGGAACGTCGGCGACGTCGATCTGTTCGAGATCAACGAGGCCTTCGCCGTGGTGGCGATGGCGGCGCAGAAGGATCTCGGCATTCCCAGGGAGAAGCTGAACGTCAATGGCGGCGCCTGTGCGCTCGGCCACCCCATCGGCGCCACCGGTGCCCGCCTGATCGTGACACTGCTGCATGCGCTGGAAGCACAGAACCTGAAGCGCGGCGTCGCCGCGCTCTGTATCGGCGGTGGCGAGGCGACCGCGATTGCGGTTGAGCGGATCGTACACTGACTGCGGAATGTCCTGAAATGAGGGAAGTATGGCATTTCAGCCGTACTTCCCTTGCGCCATACTGTGCCGCTCAGGCCAAATCAGCAAGAACTCCCAAGAAAATCACAAGCAAACCTTGAAGATGCGTCCCGGGAAAGCTGCCAGGAAGCTGACAGCAAGGCTCCCGGATAAAACCAGCGAACCCCACTGAGGCTCAATGATCTCGAACTGGCTGTCAGCCGCCCTCGCCCGCCGCAATATCCATTACGGCTGGGCGATGGTGGCCGTGACCTTCCTCACCGCCCTGATCACCGCGGGCACCGTCGGCGCGCCCGGCGTGTTCATCGTGCCGCTGCAGAAGGAATTCGGCTGGAGCACCGCGGAGATTTCCTCGGCGCTGTCGATCCGCTTCATCCTGTTCGGCCTGATGGCGCCGTTCGCCGCGGCGTTGCTGAACCGCTACGGCCTGCGCAACGTCACGCTGTCGGCGTTGCTGGTCGTGGTCTCCGGCCTCGTCGCCTCGCTGGCGATGACCAAGGTCTGGCACCTGATGCTGCTGTGGGGGGTGGTGATTGGTATCGGCACCGGCATGACCGCTTTGGTGCTGGGCGCCACGATCGCCGCGCGCTGGTTCGTGGCGCGGCGTGGCCTTGTGGTCGGCATTCTCACCGCCAGCGTCGCGACCGGGCAACTGGCGTTCCTGCCGCTGCTGGCGACACTCACCGATCATTATGGCTGGCGGATTGCACTCGGACTGGTCTGCGTCATGCTGGGCGTGGCGGCATTCGCCGTGCTCATGATCATGCGCGACCGGCCGAGCGATCTCGGCCTGCGGCCGTTTGGCGATGAAGGCACCGAGCCACTGCCGGCGCCACCGCCCAACAACGCACCGATCGTGGCGGCGGCCCTCGGCACGCTGCGCGATGCTTCGAAGTCGAGCGTGTTCTGGGTCCTGTTTGCGACGTTCTTCATTTGCGGCGCCAGCACCAACGGCCTGATCCAGGTCCATCTGATTCCGATGTGCCTCGACTACGGGATTCCGCAGGTGCAGGCGGCGAGCCTGCTCGCCGCGATGGGCATCTTCGATTTCTTCGGCACCATCGTCTCGGGCTGGCTGTCGGATCGCTACGACAACCGCTATCTGCTGTTCTGGTATTACGGCCTGCGCGGACTTTCGCTGCTGTTCCTGCCCTTCACCGATTTCTCGTTCTACGGACTGTCGGTGTTCGCGATGTTCTACGGTCTGGACTGGATCGCCACGGTGCCGCCGACGGTGCGGCTCACCGCACAGCGGTTCGGGCCCGAACGCGCCAACATGGTGTTCGGCTGGATTTTTGCGGGCCACCAGTTGGGCGCAGGCACTGCGGCCTTCGGCGCCGGGCTGTCGCGAACGCTGCTTGCGAGCTACGTGCCGGCCTTCTTCGTGGCCGGCGCGCTCTGCATCGTCGCCTCGCTGCTGGTGGTTACGGTTTCCCGGCCGGCGCCGGCGCCGGCGCCGAAACCGGCGTGAGGTAGCGAGTGAGTGGCGAATAGCGAATAGGGCACTTTCTACTCGCTACTCGCCATTCGCCTCTACGGCCGGATCGTCATGCTGGTCGAAGGCCCCGCCGTGCGGATCGGCTCGGCGAGCCGCGCGAATTCGCACAGCAGCGAGCGCGTCTTGCGGGGATCGATCACTTCCTCGACCCAGAATTTTTCGGCCGAGCGGAACGGCGAACGCAGCTTGTTGAGGCGATCCTCGATCTCCTTCAGCTTCAGTGCGGGATCGCCGGCGGCGTCGATGTCGGCGCGATAGGCGGCCTCGATGCCGCCTTCCAGCGGCAGCGAGCCCCAATAGGCGGACGGCCACGCATAGCGCATCGAATAGCGGTTGGCCGGCTGGTGCACGACGCCGGCGACGCCAAAGGCGTTGCGCACGATGATGGTGCACCAGGGAACGGTGCTCTGGTTGACGGCGGCCATCGCCCGCACGCCATGGCGGATGGTCGCCGACTTCTCGGCCTCGAGCCCGATCATGAAGCCCGGGCAATCCATCAGATAGACGACCGGCAGATGGAAGGTTTCAGCGAAGTCGACCCAGCGGATCACCTTGTCGCAGGCGTCCGCCGTCCACGAGCCGCCGTAATGAAAGGGATCGCTGGCGAGCACCATCACCGCGCGGCCTTCAAGGCGCGCAAGCCCGGTGATCACCGGACGGCCGAAATTGGCGTTGACCTCGAAGAACGAGCCCTTGTCGACGACAGCGTCGATGATCGGGCGCATCTTGTAGACTTGGCGGCGGTTGCGCGGCACCGCCTTCATCAGCGATTCCTCCGCCCGTTCCGGATCGTCGCTGCACGGCGTGGTCGGCGGCAGGTCGAACACCGAGGATGGGAGGTAGGACAGGAATCGCCGCGCGCGCACGAACGCCTCCTCCTCGGTGTCGACGGCATCGTCAACGCCGCCGGCACGGGTCTGGATATCGGCGCCGCCGAGTTCCTGTTTCGTCAAATCCTGACCGAGGCGCTTCACCACCGGCGGACCCGCGACGAACATCGCCGAGCTCCGGGTCATGATCGAGTAATGACTGGCCGCCAGCCGTGCGGCGCCAAGGCCCGCGACCGAACCGAGGCCAAGACCGACCACCGGCACCCGCGCCATGTTCGCCGTCGTGAACCAGTACGCCCGCGTGCCGCCGACGCCGCCCGGCAGATTGGCCGCCCCCCGGGTTTCGATGGTCTTGACCGAACCGCCGCCGCCGGAACCTTCGATCACGCGGATCATCGGCAGGCGGAAATCATGTGCCATCTCCTCGGCCATCAGCGGCTTCGTCGAGATCGAGGCATCGGCCGAGCCGCCGCGCACGGTGAAGTCGTCGCCGACCACGACCACGGTGCGGCCGTCGATCTTGCCGCGGCCGAACACGCAGTTCGCCGGTGTCAGATGCTTGAGTTCGTTGTTTTCGTCGTATTCGCCGACGCCGGAGACCGCGCCGACCTCGTGGAAGCTTTTTGGATCGACCAGTTTGTCGATGCGCTCGCGAACGGTGAGCCGGCCCTGGTCATGCTGACGCTTGACCTTGTCAACGCCTCCCATCTCGCGCGCGAACGCTTCGCGCCGGGCGAGGTCGTCGAGTTCCGGCTTCCAGTTCATTCGTCTCCTCCGTTTTTATGATTTTATTGTTGTTGATCTTATGGGTCGGCACCGGAAGCGGCTTTCGTTCCAGCCGGCTCGAGAAGATGTCGCCGTCGGCGCCTTCGAGCAGGCCGCCGATCGCAGCCGCCAGTTCGCGCATCGGCGGCGCCACTTCGCGGTGCAGCCGCTTCTCGTCGAACATCGCGGAGAGAAGCCCGATCGTCGCCACCACATAGGTCTGGTATTGCGGCGACCACAGCGGCACCGCGAGCCCGTTGATGTGCGGGCTCCACAGGCCGCAAGCCACGACATAGCCGTGTTCGCGCAAGTGACGGCGGTTGTCCTCGATGCGCGGCTTCAACAGCTTGGCGCTTTCCGGGATCTCGCGCTCCATCTCCGCGATCAAGGCATCGCCGACGTCGATATCGAGTGCGGCGGTATAGGCATGGCCCGCCGCCGTGCTCGCCATCGCGATGCGGCTACCGGTGGTCTCGTGCAGGCCGAGCGCGTTCGCCGCGCGCGCGAATTCGAGATAGACCAGATGAAAGCGATCGGGGATGACGAAGCCGACCGTGCCCGGCAATTGCTCGGCGACATCCTGCAGCCGCAGCCGGATCAGGTTGCGAAGCTGCAGCCCCTTCATCATAGAGGTGCTCATCGCCACCGCGCTCGGTCCGATGCGATATTTCTGGTCGCGCGGCAGATAGACGAGTTGCCCCATCCGCGTCAGCGTGTGCGTCAGCCGCGACACCGTCGAGCGCGGCAGGCCGCAGCGATTGGAAATTTCGAGATTGCCGAGCCGGGCTTCATGACCCTCGAAGCAGCGCAGGACATCGAAGGCCCGCGATACCACCTGAATCACGTCGCCCTCGCCTGCCAGATCGCTGGCGAGCATTCCCTGTTTGCTGAGCCGTTCCGAGCGTCTTCCCATCGATGGCCTCATTCCGTCGAGCGGAATAAAATTCCACTTGCGGATCAAGCTACCTCAGGCAATCTGCCGCCACAAACAAAAAGCCGTTCACAAGGACGAAAAGTCCATCAGACGGTCCCGGGAGATTGGAATGCCAGATATCAAGATCGTCACCGAAGTGGCCGGCCGCGTCTGCGCGCTTGCGGTCGAGAACGGCGCAAGCATCGGTGACGGCGACGAGATTGCCTTCGTCGAAGCCATGAAGATGGAAATCCCGGTCACCTCGACGGCCGCAGGAAAAATCAAGGCAATTTTGGTCAAACTCGACGACGTCATCGCCGAAGGACAGGTCGTCGCGATCATCGACGCCTAGAACTTCACCACCCTACTTATGACGCGCGACAATCTGTCCGGTGGTGGATCGGCTGCAATTGCGGCTTTGAAACTGTGCGGACGTTGTCATCGCCATCCTGCGATGACATGATCGCGGCAATCAAAAGTTTCGTCTGACGAAACAATTAGGGGGAAACATGATCGGTCGGCTGATGAACTTCGCACCTGCCGCGTTGGCAGGCATCTCGCTCGTGGCATCCGCCGCGGCACTGGCCGACGACGTCAAGCTGCCGCCCACGATGGCGGTCACCGCCTACGACACCGGCACCGCCGGCTTCAACATCGCGGTCGGCGTCGGCAAGATGATGAAGGACAAATATTCGACCGACGTTCGCGTGCTGCCCGCCGGCAACGACGTGGCGCGGCTGGCGCCGCTGCGGGCCAAGCGTGCGGCGATGTCGGCGATGGGATCGGGCAGCTATTTCGCGCAGGAAGGCGTGTTCGAATTCGGCGCCAAGGAATGGGGCCCGCAATCGCTGCAGTTGCTGCTGTCCTCGGTCGACTGCAATACCGGCACCCTCGGCGTCGCTGCGGATGCCGGCGTCAAGGAAGTCAAGGATCTCCGCGGCAAGCGGGTCGGCTTCGTCGTCGGCTCGCCGGCGCTGAACCAGAACTCGCTGGCCATTCTCGCCTTCGCCGGCCTCAAGCAGACCGACGTCAAGATCGTCGAGTTCGCCAGCTACGGCGCGATGTGGAAGGGCCTGATCAACAACGATACCGACGCCGCCTTCGGCACCACCATCACCGGGCCCGCCAAGGAAGCCGAAACCTCGCCGCGCGGGCTGGTGTGGCCGCCGCTTCCCGCCGGCGACAAGGCCGGATGGGAGCGGGTCAAGAAGGTCGGCTCCTTCTTCTTCCCGCAGGTGGCGACCTGTGGCGCCGGTATCTCTCCGGACAAGCCGATCGAGTCGGCGAACTACCCCTACCCGGTCTTCGTCACCTATGCCGCGCAGCCGGCCGAACTCGTCTATGCCATCACCAAGGCGATGATCGTGAACTATGACGCCTACAAGGATTCCGCGCCCGGCGCGGGCGGCCTTGCGGCCAACCGCCAGACCAAGAACTGGGTAGTCCCGGTGCATCCCGGTGCCGTGAAGGCGCTGAAGGAAGCCGGCCAATGGACCGCCGAGCAGGAGGCCCACAACAATGGCCTGCTGAAGCGCCAGGACGTGCTGGCAGCGGCATGGGCCGAGTACGGCAAGGGCAGCCCGGCGTCGGACGACAAGGCGTTTCTCGACGGATGGATGACCGCGCGCGCGGCAGCCCTTGCCAAAGCCAATATGCCGAACGGCTTCGAACAATAACCGCCGTTTTCGCTCGCGCGGAAAATCGAAGGCGAACACGATTCTGCTGGGGGTAAATGATGTCTGCGTCCGATAGTGCGGCGGCTACGACGAAGCGAATCGAGTTCGAGGATCCGCACGCGGGCATCGGCAATCTGCAGGAAGCCGAAGTCACGCGGGTGCGGGTCTTGCAGGGTGGTTGGCGCTGGGCACTGGTGGTCGCGACCGCGGCCACCATCCTGCTCTGCATCAACCAGCAATTCTCGCTGCGGTTCTTCGTCGACTATACCCAGCTCAACACCGAATATTTCTATCTGCTGATCGCGCTGATGCTGCCCTTCACGTTCCTGATCTTTCCGGGAACCGAGACCGCGCCGCTCGACCGCATCCCCTGGTACGATCTGTTGCTGTTCGTGGCGACCTTTGCCGCCTCGATCTGGCTGATGCTGAACGTTCGCAAGGCTGCCCAGTTCGGCTGGGAATCCGATGGCGCGCCGCAGAACGTGATCGCGGCGGGCCTGGTGATGTGGTTCGTGCTGATGGAGGCGCTGCGCCGCACCGGCGGCTGGAGCCTGCTGTTGAGCGTGCTCCCCTTCACCGTCTATCCGTTGTTCGCCGAAGCCAGCTGGCTCGGTCCGTTCCGCGGCTCGCAGCTCACCTTGGACCAGACCACGGCCTATCACGTGCTGTCGGGCGAAAGCCTGCTCGGCATTCCGATCCAGGCCTTCGCCGATACCGTGATCGGCTTCCTGGTGTTCGGCACCGCGCTGATGATGACGGGCGCCGGCAAGTTCTTCATCAACATCGCCTTTGCGATGTGCGGGACCTTCCGCGGCGGCGCGGCAAAAGTCTGCATCTTTGCCTCCGGCCTGCTCGGCATGATGTCCGGCTCGATCATCTCGAACGTGCTGACCGCGGGCACCATGACGATTCCCGTCATGAAGAAGAGCGGCTTTCGCGCCTCCTATGCCGGCGCCATCGAGGCCTGCGCATCGACCGGCGCGGTGCTGGCACCACCGGTGATGGGCGCGACCGCGTTCGTGATCGCCCAGTTCCTCAATGTCAGCTATGCCGACGTCGCCATCGCCGCGATCATTCCGGCCGCCCTGTATTATGTCGGCCTGTTCATGCAGGTGGATTCCTACGCCGCGCGCCATGGCCTGAAAGGCATTCCGCGCAGCGAACTGCCGAAGATCTGGGACACCATCAAGGCCGGCTGGTACTACGTCTTCGTCATCGCGCTTTTGGTGGTGATGCTGCTCTACTTCAAGCGCGAGAGCCACGCGCCGTTCTACGCCACCGCGTTGCTGCTGGTGCTGAACCAGTTGTTCTCCAAGGACACCCGCTGGACGCTTTCGACCATCAGCAAGTTTCTCGAGGTCAACGGGCGCACCTTCGTCGAACTGGTCGGCATTCTCGCCGGCTGCGGCCTCCTGATCGGCGCGTTCTCGATGACCGGCGTGGTCTCGAGCCTCGCCAACGACCTGCTCGCGATCGCCGGCGACAACGCCTTCCTGCTGCTTGGCATGTGCGCCTTCACCAGCCTGATCCTCGGGCTCGGGCTGACCACGACGGCCTGCTATATCTTCCTCGCCATTCTGGTGGCGCCGGCGCTGGAGAAGCTCGGCCTCAACCGCATGGCCGTCCACATGTTCATCTTCTATTGGGGCATGCTGTCGTCGATCACGCCGCCGGTTGCGATCGCCTCGTTCGCCGCCGCCGGCATCGCCGGGTCGCCTGCGATGAAAACGGGATGGGAATCGATGTGGGTCGGCAGCATCATCTACTTCATCCCGTTCTTCTTCGTGCTCAATCCTGCTCTGGTGCTGCAGGGTGACAACCCCTATCTCGAAGGCCTCGGCCTGATGGGGCTGGCCGCCTTCGGCACGCTGTTCATCTGCGGCGGTATCCAGGGCTATCAGGCCTTTGTCGGCGACCTCCGCGGCGCCGGCGCGCTGGAATGGCCGTTGCGGGTATTGCTGGTGATCGGCGGCTTTGTGGTGGCGACGCCCGGCGGCGGTATCATGCCGCTGTCGCAGATCCAGGTCACGTCACTGGGACTCGCCATCCTCGTTCCCACCGTGTTGATCGCGCTGCTGCTGGTCCGCCGCCAATCTCTGGTGGCGAACCAGTTGCGCGTTCCGTGATTGCGTTGCAAAACGGGGGCGATGAAAGTATCGCCCACCGGTGCTGCGGCCTGGACCAGCTCGAAACCGCCTTTGCTGCGGTTTCTGAACGCGTGTCACGCGGATTTCGCGGCAGAGACCGGCGGCGCCGTCGCCGATTACATCCCTGAACTCGGCAAGGCCGACCCTGCCCATTTTGGCATCAGCCTCGCCACCCTCGACGGCCACGTCTACGAGGTCGGCGACACCCAGATTCCCTTCACCATCCAGTCGATGTCAAAGCCGTTCGTGTTCGCGCTGGCGCTGGACACGCTGGGCGCCGCCCGCGTCGAAAGCGCGATCGGCGTCGAGCCGTCGGGCGACCCCTTCAACTCGATCCGCCTCAACGCCGAGAACCACCCCTTCAATGCGATGGTCAATGCCGGCGCGATCGCCTGCACCGGGCTGATCCACGAGACCAAGGGCGACGGCGCGTTCGAATACATCCGCCAGGCACTCGGGCGATTCGCCGGACGCGACCTCGACGTCGATGACGCCGTTTACGCCTCCGAGAGCGCCACCGGCGACCGCAACCGGGCGATCGGCTATCTCCTGCGCACCAACGCCGTCATCAAGGACAATGTCACGTCGGTGCTGGAGGCCTATTTCCGGCAATGCGCGGTGCTGGTGACCGCGCGCGATATCGCCGTGATGGCGGCGACTCTGGCCAATCGCGGCGTCAACCCGGTGACCGGCGAACAGGTGATGACGCCGTACGCGATTTCGCGGACGCTGTCGGTGATGACGTCATCGGGCATGTACGACTATGCCGGCGAATGGATCTACCGCGTCGGCATTCCCGCCAAGAGCGGCGTCGGCGGCGGTATCCTGGCGGCATTGCCCGCCCGGCTCGGGCTCGGCAGCTATTCGCCGAAGCTGGACAAGCACGGCAACAGCGTGCGCGGCATCAAGGTCTGCGAAGCGCTGTCGTCGCATTATAACCTGCACATGCTCAACCGCAGCGACGACGCCCGCAACAGCATCATCGCCGACTACAACATGGGCAAGAGCCCGTCGCGGCGCAGCCGCCGCCCGCACGAACAGAACATCCTCTCCGCGCATCACCAGGACGTGCTGGTCTATGAACTGGTCGGCGCACTTTCGCTCTCCAGCGTCGATTATGTCTCGCGCGCGCTGGCGGCCAAGCCGCGTCCGCAATTCGTGATTTTCGACCTGCGCCGCGTCGCCTCGGTCACCCCCGCCGGCGCCCGGCTGTTCGCCGAGGAATTCCGCGAGCTCGCGGCCTACCATGTCACCGTGATCCTGTCCGGCATCAAGCGCGCTTCGCCGGAATGGAAGATGATCGCGGAATGGACCGAAGGTCTCACCAACATCCGCAACTACTTCTTGCTCGATGCGGCGATCGAATGGGCCGAGGATCAGGTGGTGTATCGCCATGGCGGCGCGATCGATTTTTTCGAAGCGACGGAACTGTCCGAGCAATCGCTGCTGGATGGGTTGACCGACGAGGAACTGACCGACCTCGCTTCGCTGGCTTCGATCAGGAAATATCAGGCTGCCGAGAAGATCATCACGACCGGCGATGACGCCGGTTCGCTGTTCTTCCTCAGAAGCGGCGTGGTTCACGTCACCCTGCCCGACGGCATCCGGCTGGCGACGCTGACGGCGGGAATGCCGTTCGGCGAGATGGCGCTGTTGGAACCGCGCCGCTCCGCCGACGTGGTCACCGATATGTCCGCCACCGCCTATGAAATTCCGCTGCGCGATTTCGAACGCTTCCGAAAGCAGCACCCCCGCGCCGGCGAGCGCATCATGCGCAACCTCGCGCAACTGCTGGCCGATCGCCTGATCCTCGCCAACGCCAAGGTGAACCTGCTGACGTCGAGCTAGGACCGGCCGACTCGACAGCGGCCACATGGTTCGAGACGCACGGCGTTGCCGTGCTCCTCACCATGAGGATTTGAGACCTCATCTCAGGAATAAGCGCCCTTGCGCTTATTCCGAAGGAGCATCGCACAGCGATGCGTCTCGAAGGATGAGAGCCACCGAATCCACCTCTAGGCGCCAGTTTTACCCCGCCCGTTTTTCTCGGCCGCGCGGCGCAGCGCTTCGGCGAGTGCGCCACCGCCCGACGCCTCCTGCGGCTTGCGCGGTGCCGACGACGTCATCGACGCCTTGGAAAACTCGCGTTGCCGGTCTGCTGCCGCCGGCTTGGCGCCCTTGGCGCCGATCTCGTCATCCAGCCGCAGCGTCAGCGCGATGCGCTTGCGGGCGACCTCGATCTCCAGCACCTTGACCTTGACGATGTCGCCCGGCTTCACCACCTCGCGCGGATCCTTGATGAAGGTTTTTGACATCGCCGAGACGTGCACCAATCCGTCCTGATGCACCCCGATATCCACGAACGCGCCGAACGCCGCGACGTTGGTAACGGTCCCTTCGAGGATCATGCCGCGCTTGAGATCCTTGATCTCCTCGACGCCTTCCTTGAACACCGCGGCTTTGAAGGCCGGGCGCGGGTCGCGGCCCGGCTTTTCCAGTTCGCGCAGGATGTCGGTCACGGTCGGCAGGCCGAAGGTGTCGTCGACGAAGGCCTGCGGCTTCAACTGCCGCACGATCTCGGCATTGCCGATCAGCGCCTTGATGTCGCTCTTGGTCGCCTCGAGAATCCGCCGCACCACCGGATAGGCCTCCGGGTGCACGCCGGACGTATCGAGCGGGTCCTCGCCATCGTTGATCCGCAGGAACCCTGCGCACTGTTCAAAGGCCTTCGGCCCGAGCCGCGGCACTTCCTTCAGCGCCTTTCGCGACTTGAACGGACCGTTGGCGTCACGATGCTGCACGATGCTCTGCGCCAGGCCGAGACCGATGCCCGACACCCGCGCCAGGAGCGGCGCCGACGCCGTATTGGCATCGACGCCGACCGCGTTGACGCAGTCCTCGACCACGGCGTCGAGCGAACGCGCCAGCTTGGTTTCGCCGAGGTCATGCTGATACTGCCCGACGCCGATCGCCTTGGGATCGATCTTGACCAGCTCGGCCAGCGGATCCTGCAGCCGCCGCGCGATCGACACCGCACCGCGCACGGTCACGTCGAGTTCAGGCAGTTCTTCCGACGCGAAGGCCGAGGCCGAATAGACCGAAGCTCCGGCTTCCGACACCACGATCTTCGACATTTTCAGGTCGGGCAACAGCTTGACCAGTTCGGTGGCGAGCTTGTCGGTCTCGCGTGACGCCGTGCCGTTGCCGATCGCGATCAGGTCGACGCGGTGGGCGACCGCAAGCCTGCCCAGCGTCGCCAGCGCTTCGTCCCACCTCTTTTGCGGTTCGTGCGGATAGATCGCCGTGGTCGCCACCACCTTGCCGGTCGCATCGACTACCGCAACCTTGACGCCGGAGCGATAGCCGGGATCGAGCCCCATGGTGACGCGTGCGCCGGCGGGTGCCGCCAGCAGCAGGTCGCGCAGGTTGGAGGCAAACACGCGAACGCCTTCGGTCTCCGCGGTCGTCCACAGCCGCATCCGCAGGTCGATGTTGAGATGCACCTGGATCTTGGTGCGCCACGCCCAGCGCGCGGTGTCGATCAGCCAGCGGTCGCCCGGGCGGCCCTGATCGGTAATGGCAAAGCGCTGCATGATCTTCAGTTCATACGGACTCGGCGGGCTGGCGCCGGTCACCGGCGGCTGAGCATCCGGCATAATCTGCAGCTCGAGAATTTCCTCCTTCTCGCCGCGGAACATCGCGAGGATGCGGTGCGACGGCAATTTGCTCAGCGACTGGGAGAATTCGAAATAGTCCTTGAACTTCTCGCCCTCGGTCTTCTTGCCCTTGCGCACCGTCGAGGCCATCAGCCCGTCCGACCACATCTGCTCGCGCAAGCGCCCGATCAGATCGGCATCTTCGGCAAAGCGTTCCACCAGGATGGCGCGGGCGCCTTCGAGCGCCGCGGCCACGTCGGCGACCTGTTTCTCGGCGTCGACGAAACCGGCGGCCACGACCTGCGGGTCGTTTTGCGGCTGCGTCAGCAGCATCTCGGACAACGGTTCCAGGCCGGCTTCCCTGGCGATCTCGGCCTTGGTGCGGCGCTTCGGCTTGAACGGCAGATAGATGTCTTCCAGCCGCCCCTTGCTGTCGGCGGCCATGATCGCCGCTTCCAGCGCGGCGTCCAGCTTGCCCTGTTCGCGGACCGAATTGAGGATCGCGACCCGGCGCTCCTCGAGTTCACGCAAATAGGTCAGCCGCTCTTCCAGCGTACGCAGTTGCGCGTCATCGAGACCGCCGGTGATTTCCTTGCGGTAGCGGGCCACGAACGGGACCGTGGCGCCGCCGTCGAGCAGTTCCACCGTCGCGTTGATCTGCTGCTCGCGTACGCCGAGTTCTTCCGCGATCTGTCGATTGATATTTGCCACGCAAACTCTTTCCTGAACCGTCGCCGCAGGTGAATCGCCCGCCGCCGGATGCCGCTTATGGACCATCGCCGATTATTTCATCAAGGCGTCACACCAAACAAATTGATCTGTGGATGGACCTGGGCAGCGAATTGGCGGGCAATAACAACAGGCTGGCATGACACGACGAGATAAAGGTGGATCGATGGCGCCGTAATGTGTAAACGGACGCTCCTCCTGGAGCTCCCATGTCCATCTGCGGCCTAGATTTCGGAACGTCGAACACGACGCTCGGCACTATCGACGGCCATGCGCCGGTTCTGGTGGCGCTGGAGGATGGCGAGAGCACAATTCCCAGCGCGATCTTCTACGAGACCGACGGCGCCGTGCTGATCGGCCGCAGGGCCGTGGACGCCTATGTCGAAGGGGCTCCCGGCCGGCTGATGCGGAGCCTCAAATCGGTGCTCGGTACCTCGCTGATCGACGAGACCACCCGGTTGGGCCGCGAACGGGTCAGTTTCCGCGACGTGATCGCCTATTACCTTGGCGCCGTGAAACGCCGCGCCGAACAGACGATGGGCCGCGAGTTGCGTGACGTCGTCCACGGCCGGCCGGTGCACTTCGTCGACAACGCGCCGGACTCCGACCGCAAGGCGGAGGAAACCCTGCGCGTGATCGCCCGCGGGATCGGCTTCGACGAGGTCACCTTCCAGTTCGAACCGATCGCGGCCGCACTCGAATACGAACGCCAGATCGGCTCGGAGGAAGTGGCATTGATCGCCGACATCGGCGGCGGCACGTCGGATTTTTCCATCGTGCGTCTCGGCCCAGAGCGTCACGGCAAGGCCGATCGCGCCGCCGACATTCTCGCCAATGACGGTGTGCGCATCGGCGGCACCGATTTCGACCGTCAGCTCAGCCTCGGCGCGGTTATGCCGCTGTTCGGCTTCGGCAGCGCCATGAAGCGTGCCGGGCTCGACGTTCCCTCGAGCTATTTCCAGGACCTCGCCACCTGGTCGAGCATCAACCGCATGTACGAGCCGCGCGTGATCGCCGACATCCGCCAGGTCCGGCACGAGGCCAGCGAGCCTGAACTGCTCGATCGGCTGATCCGCGTGGTCCACGAACAGCGCGGCCATACGCTGGCGATGGAAGTCGAGGACGCCAAGATCGCGCTGTCCGAAAAGCGCCGAGCGGATATCCCGCTGGAATGGGTGGCGCCCGGCCTGGGTGCGGCCATCGGCCGCCCTGACCTTGTCAGCCACACCAGACAATTGGCCGATCGCATCGCGGCTCGCATCAAGAATTGCCTGACCCAGGCCCGCCTCGCCGCCGGCGACATCGACGCCGTGTTCCTGACCGGCGGTTCGGTCAAGCTCGCCCATGTCCGCAAGGCGATCACCAACGCGGTGCCGTCGGCCCGCATCGTCGAGGGCGACATCTTTGGCGCGGTCGGCAAGGGATTGACGCTTGAGGCGCTGCGGCGATACGGACCCGGACGCTAAGGTTCGCATCAGGCAACGCCAGGACGCTGCCATTCCATCACGACGAACCACGGCACGCGCCGAAACCGCTCTCTGTGTTGCTGGTCACCGGACACCGAATCGGGTTCCGAGAAAAACGTGAGCCGCAAACCGCACTTCAGGAAGGTTTCCATGTAAGCCGCCAACGGCCGGTGCCAGTTTTCAATGCGTATCCCCGCCCATTCGAACCAGAATGAAAGTTCTTCCAGGTAATTGTCGACCGGGAAATGTATCGGCTGGCCGTCTGCGTCCTTCACCCAGCCTTGCGCGGCGCCGGCCGAGGCGAAGCCGGTAAGATTGGCGATCAGCAGCGAGCCGCCCGGCTTCAACACCCTCGTCATTTCGCCGATCGCGGTCCTGAAATCGGCGATATCGAGCAACGTGAGATAGCTGACCACCAGATCGAAACTGGCGGTATCAAATTCGAGCCGTTCCGCGCAGCCGGATCGATAATCGCCGGTAGGGTCTCGACGCCGTGCGGTCTCGATCAATTGTGGGGTCGGCTCGATTCCAACCGTGTTCACGCCGGCCGACTTCAGCATTCTGCAGAACCGGCCCTCGCCACAACCGACATCGAGCGCGTTGGAAAACCGGCCGTCGCTGACGCGGCCGAGCATGACCGGATCGAGCACGTGCTCCCGCGCCCAATCGCCGCGCTCGCCCATGGAGTCGATCCATGCCTGCGCCGAACTTTCCCATCCGTTGCTCATGACCCCACGTCGCTCCCGAGTCACCGCTGCCTGGACGCCACCGACCTCATTCACTTCGCAAGTCTGGTCGACGGCTGGTATTGCGATTCCAGCCGGTTGCCGTGGCGATGAAGGAGACGCCACTCGCCGGCCTCCTTGCGAAAAATATGCGTCACCCGGTTGGACCAGCCGGTGATGTTCTCGGCATCGGCGACGCGCTGGTTCTCGAAGGTTTCGATATCGGTCACATAGAACAGTTCCGGCGTGATGACCGTGGAGACGTTCTCGTAACGAACCGTTCCGCCCGTGAACTGGGCGCCGGCCCAGTCCCAGCGCTGCGAAACCGCTGGCCATCCCTTCTCGTAGCCACCCCAGCCGTAGAAGCTGGTGGCGTCGTCGCTGTGCGAATAGAGCGCCTTGATAGCCGAAACGTCACCGTTCGCGACTTTGGCCATCGCCGCATGTAAGCGCGCGATGGCCGCATGCACCGACGCTTCGACTTCCGCGTGGCTCATCGCCTCACTCTGACTGGTTGGCTGCCTATGAAATCACTTCCGTCACCGGCTGCATGTCGATGGCGAAGGTTTCGAGGAACTTCGAGGTCATGATGTAGAAGCCGACCGAGAGTTGCAGTTCGACCAACGCGCCCGGGGTCAGCTTGGACGCGATCGCGTTAAAGGTCGCATCGGTCGGCTTGCGCAGCTTGACGATCTCGTCGGCGAAAGCGAGTGCGGCGCGCTGCACCTCGTTGAAGCATTTTGCCGACTGCCAGTTCTCCAGCGCTTCGTTCTGTTCGTCGGTGACGCCGACATTCTTGCCGATCCGCTTGTGGGCGACGATCTCATACGGCGCCTCGCACAGGATGCCGGTGCGGGTGATGGCGAGTTCGCGCACCACCGGATCCAGTTCGCCCTTGTTGCGGATCGCCCCGCCCAGCCGGCAATATTGTTCGAAATAGCTCGGCGAATGCGCCATCATCCGGAAGATGTTGGCGTTGCGGTTCTTGCCGAGAATTTCGCGGGTGCGGTCGCTGGCTTTCGCGGGATCGCTGTAGTCGATACGGGCCATTCATCACCTTGGGTGTTCTGGGTTTTTATGATTTTTAGCGGCCGGATCATGCCCTGCAGCAAGGGGCTGATCAACCCACCGAAACGCGGCAATCCGGGGTTAGGGCCAGACCTTTGGGCAGCCAAGCGACGCCAAAAAACTCCATCCCGCGCGCACAAACCGGCTGCGCCCGGGCCAAATTGCCGCCGTATTGCTGGTCGATTTTGAGACGGTCGATATTCGCTGAGTGGGGACTCAATCAAAAGCGAATACTCGTCGCGGGGTGTTCCGAGTTAAAAATCATTGGCCGTTGCTTGCGCGTTGTTCGCGCAACGATGAGCCATGCCCAGGAGTGCGCTTCGCGCACGTCTAATGAAAACGCATGATCTTACGCCAAATCGCTCACGCCTTGGCGGATCATGCGCTAGGGAGTTGGACATGAAGGAAGCCACCAAAAGGGCAGCCTCGGAAGCGCTTGCGCAGACGCTGGCGGTGACGGCAATGCTCGTCATCGCCAGCTTCGTCTTCTACTCGCGGTAACAGCCGTTGCCGCGAGTCTTAACGCGACGAAGCAATCCAGACCTTTATAGTTTTGCGTAGCTCTGGATCGCTGCGTTGCCTCCTATAGCGTTTTCAAGCGAAGTGGGTACCGGTTCGCGTAAAGAAAACGCGTCAAAACAAAAGTGATCACTTCGCCTTGGTGAAGTACGGCACCAGTCTGCCCGCAAACGGCTGGTAGCGTGCCGTGACTTCGTCGCCGATGGCGAGGTCGTTGTCGCCATGAGCCATCATGCGAAAGCCTTCGGCGGTGTCGACCAGCACAATGTTGTAGGGAACGTGGGCCCGGGTTTCCGGCGTCGCGGCACGGCAGACCAGCGACGTCGCATAGACCGTCCCTGCCCCGCCGGCGCGTTTTTCGGCCGGCTCCGGCGCGCCGCAGGCGGCGCAGAAGCTGCGGTGGAAATACTGCGCCTTCCCGCATGCGCCGCAGGCTTGGTAGACGATGGCTTCCACGCCCTTGGTCCAGTCGGCGAGTTTGTCGCTCATCGCACCCGCTCCAGGAACATGCTGACATGCGACGACAGCACGCCGCCGTCGCCATGCAGCAGCGCGATCGAGGCGTCGCGGACCTGTCGGTTGCCCGCGCGCCCTGTCATCTGCAAATGCGTTTCCACCAGATGCGCCATCGCGCCACCGACGCCGCAATGGCCGTAGCTCAGCAGCCCGCCATGGGTGTTGAGCGGCATCGCGCCGTCGCGCGCGAAATGACCTGATCGCACCCGCGCCGCCGCCTCGCCGCGCCCGGCCAGCCCGAGGTCTTCCAGCAGCATCGCCAGCGTAATGGTAAAACTGTCGTAGACTGCGGCATACCGCACGTCCGAGATCGCAAGGCCGGAGGTCGCCTTGGCCCTGGCGATCGCAATCTCGGCGCCAAGCTCGCTCAAGGCCGGCGCCGCGGTGATGTGCTGATGCGTATGGGCCTGCGCACAGCCGCGCACCTGAACGCCAGCTTCTCCGGTCCGCTCACGGCTGATCACGAACGCCGCGCCACCATCCGACACCGGGCAGCAATCCAATAGCTTCAGCGGCATCGCCACCGGCTTTGACGCCATCACGTCGGCAACCGTGATCGCCTCGTGGAATTGCGCGCCGGGATGGGTCAAGGCGTGGGACCGCATCAGCACCGCGAATTCGGCGAGGTCTTCTTGTGTCACGCCGTATTCGTGCATGTAGCGGGAGGCGACGAGGCCGTAATAAGCGGGGATCGTCGGTCCCAACGTCACCTCGTAATCGGGATGACCGACCTGCGCCAGCGCCTGGATCGAGGCGTCGCGGCTCTGACCGGTGAGGCGGTTCTCGCCGCCCACCACCAATACATGCTTCACCACGCCGGCATCGACCAGATGATGCGCCAGCATGGTCATCGCAAGGCCAGTGGCGCCGCCAACCTGCACGGCATGTGCGTAGGACGGCTGGATACCAAAGTGTTCGGCGAACACGGTCGCCAGCATGATGTGCGGCGACACGGTCGAATAGCCGCACAAAATGCCGTCGATCTCGGGTCGCTTCAGCCCGGCGTCGGCAATCGCAAGCTCGGCCGCCATGCTCATGAGATCGAGCGAGGACGAGCCTTCGTGCTTGCCGTAGGACGTCAGCCCGACTCCGGTGATGAAACTCATGGTCGATGCATCTTCCTAATACGACTTCGGCAGGCCCAGCACCCGCTCGGCGATGAAGCTGAGAATGAGCTGCGGGCTGATCGGGGCGATGCGCGGGATCAAGGATTCCCGCAGGTAACGCTCGACATGATATTCCTTGGCGTAGCCGAAGCCGCCATGGGTCATGATCGCCTGTTCGCAGGCGTGGAAGCCGGCTTCGGCGGCGAGATATTTCGCGGCATTGGCGGCCGGTCCGCAGGGCATACCCTGGTCGTATTGCCAGCCGGCAGAGAGCACCATCAGCCAGGCGGCTTCCAGCTCCATCCAGTTTTTCGCCAGCGGATGCTGGATGGCCTGGTTCATGCCGATCGGGCGGTTGAACACGATGCGGCTTTTCGCGTAGGCGGAAGCCTTGGACAGCGCGATCTGTCCGAGACCGACAGCTTCGGCCGCGATCAGGATGCGCTCCGGGTTCATGCCGTGCAGGATGTATTCGAAACCGCGGCCTTCCTCGCCGAGCCGATCCTCGACCGGAATTTCAAAGTTCTCGAAGAACAGTTCGTTGGAGTCGACGGGCTTGCGGCCCATCTTCTCGATCTCATGCACGGTGACGCGCTTCTTGTCGAAGTCGGTGTAAAACAGGCTTAAGCCCTGCGTCGGCGTCTTCACCTCTTCCAGAGGCGTGGTGCGCGCCAGCAGCAGGATCTTGTTGGCGACCTGGGCTGTGGAAATCCACACCTTCTGGCCGTTGACGATATATTTGTCGCCCTTGCGCACGGCGCGGGTCTTCAACTGCGTGGTGTTGAGCCCGGTATTCGGCTCGGTCACCGCGAAGCAGGATTTGTCGCGGCCGTCGATGATCGGCGGCAGCATGCGCGTGCATTGCTCCTTGGTGCCGAACACCACGACCGGATTGAGCCCGAACACGTTCATGTGCACGGCTGATGCGCCTGACATGCCGGCGCCGGATTGCGCGATCGTCCGCATCATGATCGCAGCGTCGGTGATGCCGAGACCCGAGCCGCCATATTCCTCGGGGATGCAGATGCCGAGCCAGCCGGCATCGGCCAGCGCGCGGTGGAAGTCAGCGGGATAGCCGCCCTCTTTGTCCTTCTTCAGCCAATAGGCATCGTCAAACCGCGAACAGATCTTGCCGACCGCATCGCGGATCGATTCCTGGTTGGCTGAGAGCGCAAAATCCATCTGTCTTGTCCTATGTGTTGGGTATCGCTTTGGTGACGCCATCGCGCACCAGCGCCGTGATTTCGTCGGGTGAGAAGCCGGCTTCCCGCAAGATTTCCGCGCTGTTCTCGCTGAGGCGCGGCGCCAGCCGCTTGGTCTCCACCGGCGTTTCCGAAAACCGCGCCGAGGGCCTCATGTTGCGAATGCGTCCCTCGGTCGGATGATCGATGACGGGAAAGAAATCGGTCGCGACGATGTGCGGGTCTTGCAGCAGGCTCTCGAGATCGTGCATCGGCATGACCGGCACATCCGCCTTCTCGAGGATGTCGCTCCACTCGGCGGTGGTTTTGGTTTCCAGAATGCGCGCGAGTTCCGCATAGACGACATCGATGTTGACGGCGCGGCCGGCAAAGGTCGCAAATTTCGGATTGGTCCTGAGATCCTCGCGGCCGGTCGCAGCGAAGAAATTCTGCCACTGCTTGTCGTTGTAGACGATGACGCAGATGTAGCCGTCGGAGGTCTTGTAGGGCCGCCGGTCCGGCGACAAATGCCGCGCATAGCCGCCCTTGTCGAGCGGCGGCTCGTAGGTGAGCCCGCCCATATGGTCGCCCATCACGAAACCGGCCATGGTCTCGAACATGGGGATGTCGACGCGCTGGCCGCGGCCGGTGCGGTCGCGATCGACCAGGCTGGCGCAGATCGCGCCAACCGCCGTGAGACCGACGATGCGGTCGACCAGTGCATTGGGCACATAGCGCGGCACGCCGTCGGAGGTTTGCGCCATCAGCGCCGGCAGCGCGGTGGCGCCCTGGATCAGGTCGTCATAAGCGGGCTTTGCCGCATAGGGTCCGTCCTGGCCAAAACCGAACACGCCGGCATAGATCAGCCGCGGGTTGATTTTCGATACCACGTCGTAGCCGAGCTGCAGCCGCGCCATCGCCTGCGGACGCACATTGTAGACCAGCACGTCGGCGGTCTTGATCAGCCGCAGCACGGCGTCGCGCCCGGCCGGCTTCTTCAGATCGAGGCAGATCGATCGCTTGCTGCGGTTGGTATTGAGGAACACCGGTCCCATGCCGGGGTGGCGGGTCGGGCCGATCTGCCGCGTCACGTCGCCGTCGAGCGATTCCACCTTGATGACGTCGGCACCGTAATCACCGAGCATCTGGGTGGCATAGGGCCCCATCAGCACGGTCGTCATATCGATGACCTTGATGCCCTCTAGCGGTCCCATGGTCCCATTCGCTCCCGGATGTTGTCGTTCCGGTCTAGTAACGGGAGGTTTTCGGGAAGATCAAGCGCGCCCCGGGTATGGGCGTATGCGTGGGCACTGTCGTCCCGGCCTGGTGCACAATTGCGCATCAGGCCGGGACGAAAGCAGATATCTACTTCTTCAACCTGACGTCGCGCTCCTTGATCAGCCTTTCGAGCTCTTCATTCTGCGCGCTGAGGCGGTCGGCGACACGCTCTTCGTTTCGTTCGCCGGAGGCACCGGCGCCCTGTTCGACGAGCTGCCGGATGTTGTCCTGGAGAATTGCAATCCGGTCGCTAAGTTCGGCCAGTGACAGCGAGCCTTCGTTACCCATGCGATACGTCCTCCAGGAACTTGCCAGACCGTAACGTGGGCTCGGCGCAAGCGTGCCGTAGCCCACCTAACCAACCCCCGGTTACTTCGCCGGTTCCAGCACGGAGACGTAATTCGCCACCGCAGCGCCACCCATGTTGAAGATTCCGGCAAGCTTGGGGTCCTTGAGCTGCATGCCCTCGGGCGCCTGGCCGACGAGTTGCATCGCGCTCATCACGTGCATGGAGACCCCGGTGGCGCCGATCGGGTGGCCCTTGGCCTTCAGGCCGCCGGACGGATTGATCGGCAGCTTGCCGTCCTTCTGGGTCCAGCCTTCCTTAATGGCGCGGGCGCCCTGCCCGCGCGGCGTCAGGCCCATCGCTTCATACTCGATCAATTCGGCGACGGTGAAGCAGTCGTGGGTCTCGACAAAGGAGAGATCGGAAAGCGTCACGCCGGCCTGCGCCAGCGCGCGCTGCCAGGCGACCGTGCAGCCTTCAAACTGCAGGATGTCGCGCTTGGACATCGGCAGGAAATCCTGCGCGTGCGCGGTGGCGCGGATATTCACCGCCTTGCCCATCGTCTTGGCGGTTTCGCTGTCGGTCAGCACCAGCGCCGCCGCGCCGTCCGATACCAGCGAGCAATCGGTACGCTTCAAGGGACCGGCGACGAACGGGTTCTTCTCGCTTTCGGCGCGGCAGAACTCGTAGCCAAAGTCCTTGCGCATCTGCGCATAGGGGTTGGCGACACCGTTCTTGTGGTTTTTCGCCGCGATCATCGCCAGCGCATCGGACTGGTCGCCATATTTCTGGAAATAGCTCTGCGCGATCTTGCCGAACACGCCGGCAAAACCGCCGACGGTATCGCCGTCCTCAGGCAGATAGGACGCCTTCAAGAGGTTTCGGCCGATCTCGGCCGCGGGCGTCCGCGTCATCTGCTCGACGCCGACCACCAGCACGATCTTGGCCGCACCGGCCGCAATCGCCCGGATACCCTGATGCACGGCGGCCGAACCGGTGGCGCAGGCGTTCTCGACCCGCGTGGTCGGCTTGAAGCGCAGTGCCGGATCGGCCTGCAATACCAGCGAGGCGGTAAAATCCTGCGGCGAGAAGCCGGCATTGAAATGCCCGAGCACGATTTCGTCGACATCGGCTGCGGAAATGCCGGCGTCCGCCAGTGCTTCGGTCGCAACCTTCACCACGAGGCTTTCAACGGTTTCCGCGTCGAACTTGCCGAATGGCGTGTGCGCCCATCCCACGATGCTGGCTGTCATGGTCGTTCTCCCTGATCTGGTTTCGGACGGCTTTGTAGCCTATCGGCCAAAAGACTTCACGCCGGTTTCAGCAATTTCATGGCCCGCGCACACATGGCTGAAATGCCGGCCCAGTTGCCGGACCGGATATCCGCCGGCGGGCAAAGCCAGGAACCGCCGACCGCCAGCACATTCGGCTCGGCCAGCCAGGACGCCGCATTGGCCTCACCGACGCCGCCGGTCGGGCAGACCCGGATGTTCGGAAACGGTCCCGCCAGCGCCCGCAGTGCCTTGATACCGCCGGACTGCTCGGCCGGAAAGAATTTGACGATGTCGAGGCCGTGCGCCAGCGCCTGCATCAGCTCCGACGCCGTCGCGATCCCCGGCGCGAACGGCAGATCGCCTGCCGCCGCGGCTTTCAAAAGCTCCGGCGTGCCCCCCGGGCTGATGCCGAATTTGGCGCCGAGCGCTTTGGCCCGCGCGAGATCGTCGGCGTTCAGGATGGTGCCGATGCCGACAATGGCATCCGGTACCTCTGCGATCATGGCCTTGGCCGCCTCGATCGCGACCGGCGTCCGCAGCGTGACTTCGAGGACGCGTACACCGCCGGCGACCAGCGCCCGGGCCAGCGGCACCGCGTCTTCCAGCCGCTCAATGGTGAGCACCGGGATCACCGTGGCTGAGGTGAAGAGATCGGCGAGTTTTTGCTGCCTGGATGCGGTCATGGAGAAACCCCGGTGAATCCTGAAATCAAGTCCGACGGCATCGCCGCACGCGGGATGATGGCGCCGGGATGACATACCACAATGCCGGCCAGACGATGCCCGGCGCGAGCAGCTTCCACGGGCCCAGCACCCGCCAGCCGCGCGGCCACATAGGCCGCGGCAAAGCTGTCACCCGCCGCCGTGGTATCGACGACGGGCGCGGTGACGGGCTCCGCCTTGATCGCGTGCGAAACATTCGCGATCCGCAGGATGCTGGCGGGTTCGGAAAGCTTCAGCGCCACCTCCCCACCGGGAATGCGCGCCAGCAAAGCTTCATGGCTTTCACTGGGATAGAGCGGCAGCAGATCCTCGGTCGAAGCCAGCACGATATCGGCAATCTCAAAAGCCTGCCGAAAGACGTGGCGCGCGACCTCGAGATCGGGCCAGCCGCGGGCGCGGAAATTGGTGTCGAAGGCAAAACGCGCCCCACTCGCTCGTGCGCGTTTCAGCCCGGCGAACAGCCGCTCGCGTCCCTTTTCGCCGTACAACGACAATGTGATCGCCGAGAGATAAACGACGTCATAATGCGCCAGCGAACTCAGGATGCTGTCGGTCTCCGGCAAATCCATCAGGCTGCGCGCGGCGGCACTGTCGCGCCAATGGAAGAATCGCCGCTCCCCGCTGGCATCGGTCTGGATCATGTAGAGGCCCGGCAGCTTGCCGCGCAACCGCAGCACCTGCCCGGTACCGACGCCTTCCGTCGCCCAGCCGGCGATCATCTCGTCGCTGAGCGGATCGTCGCCGAGCGCGGTGATGTAATCGACGCCGGCGCCGAGCCGGGCGAGATAGACGGCGGTATTGAGCGTGTCGCCGCCATAGCCCCGCGAAAACAGGCCGCTGCCGGCCTGTTTCAACTCGACCATGCATTCGCCGATGCAGGCTACCTTGGTCATGACCGCATCCGCGCGAACAGGCGTGAAGTCACCTCAGGCCGCGAACTTGCCGCCGAGCTCATCGTCGATGTGAATCCGGATGATGTCGTCAAAGGTCTTTTCGGCCGTGGTGAAGCCGAGCTTGAGTGCGCGATCGGTGACGAAATCGCGCGGCCAGCCGCCGACAATGCCGATGATGGTCGGATCGGGCACGCGCTTGATGCGCGCGGTGACGTTCTTGCCGGCCACGCGATCGAGCGCGGCGATCTGCTCGCCGACGGTCACCGACATCCCGGGCATGCTGAGATTGCGCCGTGCGCCCATGGCGTCGAGGTCCATGGTGCCGGCATGAATCAGAAAGCCGACCGCCGATTTCGGCGAGGCGTGCCAGTGCCGCACGTCGTCGGACACCGGCAGTATCGCCTCCTCGCCCGCGAGCGGTTCACGCATGATGTTGGAGAAGAAGCCGGAAGCCGCCTTGTTCGGCTTGCCCGGCCGCACGCAGATCGTCGGCAGGCGGATGCTGATACCGTCGAGCAGGCCTTTGCGGGTGTAGTCGTTGATCAGGAGTTCGCAGATCGACTTCTGGGTGCCGTAGCTCGTCAGCGGCGTATGGAAGAACTCGTCGCCGATCTTTTCCGGGAACGGCGCGCCGAACACCGCGATCGAGGACGTGAACACCAGCCGCGGCTTGTAGCCGCCGCCGACCGCGCGGATGGCATCGATCAGAAATCGCGTGCCGTCGAGATTGATCCGGTAACCCTTGTCGAATTCGGCTTCGGCTTCGCCCGAGACGATCGCGGCGAGATGAAAGATCACCTCGGGCCGGTGGGCGATCAGCGGTCCCGCAGCCCCGGCATCGGCGAAATCGGAGGCCACCACCGTGATCGGGATCGACGCATTGGCGGGTTTCGCTGGCGCCACCACGTCCTGCAGGGTCATGCGGGTGATGTCGTGCTTGCCGAGGCGTCCGTCGCGCAGCAGCCGTTCGGTCAGTTTGCGACCGACCATGCCGGCGGCGCCCAGAATCAGAATGTGCAAGACCCGTCTCCTTTTTGAACGTTCTTATTAGACGTGGGCCCCGTTCACTCCTTCACGGCTCCCGTCATCGCCGACACATAATGCTCAACGAAGAAGGCGTAAAGGATAACCAGCGGCAGCGAGCCCGCCAGCGCGCCCGCCATCAGCGAGCCCCAGCGGTAGACGTCGCCGTCGACGAACTCGTTGACGATCGCGACCGGCACCGTCTTGTTGGAGGTCGATTGCAGGAAGGTCAGCGCGTAGATGAATTCGTTCCAGCACAATGTGAAGCAGAAGATAAACGCCGAGATCAGGCCCGGGATCGCCAGCGGCAGCACGATCTTGATCAGGATCTGCCAGCGGCTGGCACCGTCGATCAGCGCGCATTCCTCGAGCTCGAACGGGATGGTCTTGAAATAGCCCATCAACAGCCAGGTCGAGAACGGGATCAGGATGGTCGGATAGGTCAGGATCAGCGCCATCGGCGAATCGAACAGGCCGTACTGAAACACGACGGTCGCCAGCGGAATGAACAGGATCGAGGGCGGCACCAGATAGGACAGGAAGATCAGGCCGCCGACCCAATGGGCGCCCTTGTAGCGTAGCCGTACAATCGCATAGGCAGCCAGCACGCTGGCGACGATCGACAGGACGGTGGCGCAGACGGCGACATACATCGTGTTCCAGAGCCAGTGCGGATAGTAGCTCTCGAACAGCAGCTTGTGGATGTGCTTGAAGGTCGGATTCCAGGTCCAGAACGGATTGAACTTATCGAGATCGATCAGTTGCTCGTCCGGCTTGATCGCCGTCAGACCCATCCAGTAGAACGGAAACAGCAGGACGATCACAATGATCGACAGCGGCAGATACAGCGTCACCATCCGGCGCGGCACCGACTGCAGATAGCTCATGCCCTCGCTGTGATCGATGCGCGACGGCGTCGACAGGATGGCCTTGAGATCGACCGGCTTCTGGGTCGCGGGGAGATCAGTCATTGTTTTCACCCTGCTGCCACAGCGCGCACGGGGCCTGCCCCGTTCGCGTAAAAATAAAGAGCGCCTTGGTGATTCCTTGGGGATTAGTCATTGTTCTCCCCCTGCTGCCACTTGCGCCGCTGCAATCCGAACCACGACACCATGATCGCGGCGAGCAGGAACGGAATCATCGCGCTCGAAATCGCGGCCCCCTCGCCCAACTGACCCGCAATGATCGCGCGCTGGTACGACAACGTTGCCATCAGATGCGTGGCGTTGACCGGACCGCCCCGCGTCATCGCCCAGATCAACTGGAAATCCGTGAAGGTGAACAGTACCGAGAACGTCATCACCACCGCGATGATCGGCGTCAGCAGCGGATAGGTGATGTAGCGGAACAGCTCCCACCTGCTCGCGCCGTCCAGCGTCGCGGCTTCATACAGCGACGGCTGCACGGTCTGCAGCCCAGCCAGCAGCGTGATCGCGACGAAGGGAACGCCGCGCCAGATATTGGCGAAGATCACGCAGATCCGGGCCCAGGTGGTATCGCCGAGGAAATTGATGTTCTGGGTGATCAGCCCCATGTGCTTCAGCGACCACGAGATGATCGAGAATTGCGAATCGAAGATCCACCAGAACGCCAGCGCCGACAGCACGGTCGGCACGATGAAGGGAATCAGCACCAGCGCCCGCAGCATCGCCTTGAACGGCATGTTCTCGTTCAACAGCAGCGCAAGATAGAGGCCGATCGCAAACTTGATCGCACTCGCGATGAACGTATAGAGCAGCGTGTTGAAGACCGAGAGCCAGAAGATCGAGTCATCCCAGAGCCACTGGTAGTTCTCGACACCGATGAACTGGCCGGGCCGTCCGATCTTGGCGTCCGTGAACGAAATCCAGATGCCCAGTCCCAGCGGATAGGCCAGGAAGAAGATCAGAAACCCCATCGCCGGCATCATGAACCAGAAACCAAGCCAGTTGCGGTTGGTCTTGATCAGGTCCCACCTCGTGGCCTCGCGGATCTGCGGCTTGGCTATCCGTGGTTGGAGCGCGATGTCAGCCATGTGCGGTGTCCCGATTGAAATGCGAAGGAGCGGACGGCGGTCACCCGCCGCCCGCTCCAGTTTCGTCAGCGATAGATACGCTTCAGTTGCCGTTCGGCTTCCGACATCGCCGTCTTGGCATCCTTCGATCCGGTGCAGTAGTTGGCGAACATGTCGACCACGATGAAGTCGGCGATTGCGGTCGCCGCCTTTTCGCCGGGCGTGCCGATGCCGGAAGCCGGAAGCGCGCGCTTGCTGGCCTGGCTGAACACCTGATTCTTCGGATCGGCGGTCCACACCGGGGCCGAGTCGTAGGCGTTGAGCGTGTGGGTCAGATAACCCCGCGCACCCGACAGCCACTTCTCGAAGTTCTCCTTCTCCAGCATGAAGGCGATGAACGCCTTCGCCGCATTCGGATATTTGGTGAAGTTGAAGGCCAGGATCGGAACTGCAAGCTGCAGCTCGGTCGGCTTGCCGATCGGACCGACCGGCATCAACGCGTGGTAGGTGTCGTCGGCGAGATCCTTCATCTTCGGATCGTCCTTGGCCGCGACATAGATCGAGATGCCGTTGGCGGTGCAGAACAACTCGCCGGCCAGGAACGCCTTGTTGTTCGATCCGTCGTTCCAGGAGGCGACGCCGGGAATGAAGCTGTCCGACAGTTGCTTGCAATATTCCAGCGCCTTCGCCGTTTCCGGCGAGTTGATGATGACCTTGTCGTCCTTGTCGACGGTGTAGGCGCCGTGGCCCCACAGGATCCAGTGCAGCCAGCCATTGGCGTCGCCCGTGGCGTGACCGAGCGCGAAGCCCGCCGGGGTGTTGTTGGCCTTCAGCGCCTTGCACATCGCAAGGAAGCCCGGGAAGTCCGTCGGGAATTCCTTGAAGCCGGCCTTGTCCAGCGCCGACTTGCGGTAGGTCATGTAGCCGCCGATGGTGGCGACGGGGATGCCGAGCCAGTCATTGCCGAGCTTGCAGGTCTTGGCAGCGGCATCGGTCCATCCGCCGTATTTCTTGCCGAGATAGTCGGCCACGTCGTTCATTTTCAGCACTTTGGTCGGGAACAACTGCGGCAGCGTGTGCAGGCCCCAGGCGAGATCGATGCCCGAACCGGTATTGGCAGCGACCGAGGCCTTCGGCTGCACGTCCTCGAAGGATTCTGAGAACACGTTCATGTCGGTGCCGGTCGCGGTCTTGAACGCCGCCACCATCGCGTTGAAGGCATCGTCTTCCGCCGGCACGAAGCGCTTCCAGCGCATCACCGTCAGCTTGGCGCCCGCCTCGGCTTTCCACGGCGCGGTCTGCGCCCAGGCCTTGGCGAATTCAAGCAGTGCCGGCCCGGTCAACGCGCCGGCGGCCGCCAGCGCGGTGCCGCCCTGAAGCAGAGAGCGGCGAGTAAAGTCATTCATGGTCCATCCTCCCGTTGAATTATTTTTTGATTATCGCTCAGCCATTCAGTCGCTTGCCCGAGGTCTCGTCGAACAGATGCACGAGCGACGGATCCGGCTTGAGCCGGACCTTGTCGCCCGGACTGAATTGATGCCGCTCGCGGAACACCGCGACCACCTGCTCTCCGCCGAGCTTGGCGAAGACCTGGGTTTCCGAACCGGTCGGCTCGACCACGACGATTTCGGCTTCGGCGCCGTCATCGGCAATGGTGAAATGTTCGGGCCGCACGCCATAGACGGCGGGCTGGCCGTCGGAATTGGCGGGCGCGGATGCCAATGGCAGCTTGACGCCGTTCGGACCTTCGAAATAGGCGCTGCCGTTGACCTTCACCTTGCCTTTAAGGAAGTTCATCGCCGGCGAACCGATAAAGCCCGCGACGAACTGGTTGGCGGGCGTGTCGTAAAGCTCGAGCGGCGTGCCCATCTGCTCGACGATGCCGTCATGCATCACCACGATCTTGTCGGCCATGGTCATGGCCTCGATCTGGTCGTGGGTGACGTAGACCGTCGTGGTCCGCAGCCGTTGGTGCAGTTCCTTGATCTCGGTGCGCATCGCGACGCGCAGCTTGGCGTCGAGGTTGGACAACGGTTCGTCGAACAGGAACACCTGCGGATCGCGCACGATGGCGCGGCCCATGGCGACGCGCTGGCGCTGGCCGCCGGACAATTGCCGGGGGTAGCGCTCGAGCAGCGGCGTCAGCGCCAGGATTTCCGCAGCACGGCTGACGCCCTTGGAGATTTCGTCGGTGCTGGCGCCGCGCAGCTTGAGCGAGAAGCCCATATTGTCGGCGACCGTCATGTGCGGATAGAGCGCGTAGTTCTGGAACACCATCGCAATGTCGCGCTCTTTGGGCTGGACATTGTTGACGACGCGTTCGCCGATCGAAATCGTGCCCGAGGTGATGTTTTCCAGGCCTGCGAGCATCCGCAGCAGGGTCGACTTGCCGCAGCCGGAGGGGCCGACGAGCACGACGAACTCGCCGTCCTCGATTGGAATCGACACGCCGTGCAATACTTCGAAATTGCCGAACGACTTTCGCACGTCGCGAATCTGTACCGACGACATCGGAATCCACTCCCCTCATTTTATGTTTTCTGGCGCCTACACCGAAGGTGACGCCTTGACTGTCTTGTTCGACTTTAACGCCGGCCGAGTTCGACGGGCGCCATCATCAGCAGTTTGAAGGTTTTTAGCAATCCGATGGTAGCGCTGTCAATAATTGTTCAAACGTCTAATGCATTGTGATAAGAGCGTTGCATGGGACGGAAAACGACAAAGTCTGGCAAAATACGCCTCATGGAGGTCGCCAAGCTTGCTGGCGTCAGTCCGATCACGGCATCCCGGTTTTTCAGAAATCCCGAAGCGCTGTCGTTAGCTAAGCGCGAGCGCGTCGATAGTGCGGTGAAGGAACTGGGTTACGTGCCCAATCTTGCGGCACGCGCGCTGGCTTCGCACCGCACCGAAGTGATCGGCGTCGTCATCCCCTCGCTCACCAACAACGTATTCGCGGACGTCCTGCGCGGCATCTATGATTCCTCGGAAGGAAGCCGCTACAGCATTCAGCTTGCCAACACCCGCTACAGCATCCTGCAGGAAGAGAAACTGCTGCGGCTGTTTCGCGCCCAGAAGCCGGCGGGATTGATCGTGACCGGCATCAACCAGACCGCAGATTCCCGCGCGATCCTGGAGTCGATGAATTGCCCGGTCACGCAGATCATGGAGATCGGCGATTCTCCGGTCGACATGATGGTCGGATTCTCGCATTACGATGCCGGTTTCGCCGCGATTTCGCATATTCTCGCGCAAGGCCGCCGGCGTATCGGATTTCTCGGCGCGCGCATGGACCCGCGCGTGCAGCGGCGGTTCGAAGGGTATCGCGAGGCCATGAAAGCGGCCTCGCTGTTCGACCCCAACCTGATCGTTACCACGACGGTGCCGACCACGGTCACGCTTGGCGGCACGCTGTTCGCCGACCTCGTCGCGCGAACGCCCGATATCGACGCGGTCTTCTGCGTCAACGACGACCTGGCGCTCGGGGTGCTGTTCGAATGCCAGCGCCGCCAGATCTCGGTTCCACGGGATCTCGCCATTGTCGGCTTCAACGACCTCGAATTCATGGCCTCCGCCGTCCCGTCGCTGACCAGCGTCCGCACCAATCGGTATGAAATGGGCCGCCACGCCGTCACCATGGTAATCGAAGCGATCGAGGGACGCCGCCCCGAGGTCCCGGTCCTCGACCTCGGTTTTCAACTCATGGTGCGCGAAAGTTCGACGGCGCTGGACACGTGATCGCGACAAGACGCGGCATCCGGATAGACGACGGTCAAAAAATGGTAGCGCTACCTTTTGGGCCGAACTAAGATTGTGACGGGCTTGCATTTGCAGCGGTCGAAATTCTGGGCAAGGTTCGCGCCGCCGCCAGGGTCTGAGCCCTCTTCAGTTTGCAGTGCGGGAGGAACCAATGAAAAAAACCGACAACAAGACCAACGGCAAGGGCCGAAAGCTTCGCTCCCTGGAGTGGTTCAATAATCCGCATAACCCCGGAATGACCGCACTCTACCTCGAGCGCTACCTCAATTACGGCCTGACCCGCGAGGAATTGCAGTCCGGCAAGCCCATCATCGGCATCGCGCAGACCGGCAACGACCTGTCGCCATGCAACCGCCACCATCTGGAACTGGCGCACCGGGTGCGCGAGGGCATCCGCGCCGCGGGCGGCATCGCGATGGAATTCCCGATGCACCCGATTCAGGAGACCGGCAAGCGGCCGACTGCGGCGCTTGACCGCAACCTCGCCTACCTCGGCCTGGTCGAAATCCTGTTCGGCTATCCCCTCGATGGCGTGGTGCTGACGACCGGCTGCGACAAGACGACGCCGGCCTGCCTGATGGCGGCGGCGACCGTCAACATGCCGGCGATCGTACTCTCGGGCGGACCGATGCTGAACGGCTGGTTCAACGGCGAGCGTACCGGTTCCGGCACCGTGGTCTGGAAGGCCCGCGAACGGCTCGCCGCCGGCGAGATCGACTACAACCAGTTCATCGACATCGTGGCCTCGTCCGCCCCGTCGGTCGGCCACTGCAACACCATGGGCACCGCCTCGACGATGAATTCCCTTGCCGAGGCGCTCGGGATGTCGCTGCCGGGATGTGCGGCGATCCCCGCGCCCTATCGCGAGCGCGGCCAGATCGCCTACGAGACCGGAAAGCGCATCGTCGAGATGGTCTGGGAGGACTTGAAGCCGTCCGACATCCTGACTCGCAAGGCGTTCGAGAACTGCATCGTCGTCAATTCGGCGATCGGCGGTTCGACCAACGCGCCGATCCATATCAACGCGCTGGCGCGGCATATCGGCGTCGAACTCTCGATCGACGACTGGCAGAAACACGGCCACCAAGTTCCGCTGCTGGTGAACATGCAGCCGGCCGGATTCTATCTCGGCGAGGAATACCACCGCGCCGGCGGCGTGCCGGCAGTGGTGCGCGAATTGATGGCGCACAAACTGATCCACGAAGACGCCGTCACGGTCAACGGCCGCACCATGGGCGACAATTGCCGCGAGGCACCCAAGCCCGACGGCGACGTGATCTGGAGCTACGACAAGCCGCTGGTGAAAGATGCCGGCTTCCTCGTCTTGCGCGGCAACCTGTTCGATTCCGCGATCATGAAGACCAGCGTGATCTCCAAGGAATTCCGCGACCGCTACCTCATCAACCCCAAGGATCCGAACGCCTTCGAGGGCCGCGCCATCGTGTTCGAGGGTCCGGAGGATTATCACCACCGGATCGACGATCCCGCGCTCAATATCGACGAGCACTGCATCCTGTTCGTCCGCGGCACCGGGCCGATCGGCTATCCCGGCGGCGCCGAGGTCGTCAACATGCAGCCGCCGACGGCGCTGATCAAACGCGGCATCCTCTCGCTGCCCTGCATCGGCGACGGCCGGCAGTCCGGCACTTCGGGTTCGCCCTCGATCCTCAACGCCTCGCCGGAGGCTGCCGCCGACGGCGGGCTGGCGATTCTCAAGACCGGCGACAAGGTTCGCATCGACCTCAACAAGCGCACCGCGAATATCCTGATCCCGGATGCGGAGGTCACAAAACGCCACGCCGATCTGAAGGCGAAGGGCGGCTTCCCCTACCCGGCCAACCAGACCCCGTGGCAGGAAATCTATCGCTCGACCGTGGGCCAGCAGTCCACCGGCGCCTGCATGGAGTTGGCCACGCGCTATCACGACATCGTCGGCAAGGTCGGCGTCGCCAGGGATAATCATTAGGTAACCGCCGTCATTGCGAGCGGAGCGAAGCAATCCACAGCCCAGCAAGGACTGGATTGCTTCGTCGCTTCGCTCCTCGCAATGACGAATGAAAAACAAGGAGAGAAGACCATGTCAGACCGCCTGAAGGGCAAGCGTGCCTTCGTTACCGCTGCCGCCGTTGGAATTGGCCGCGCCTGCGCGGTGGCGTTTGCGCGCGAGGGTGCGACCGTATTCGCCACCGACATCGACGAGGGCAAACTTGCCGCGCTGAAGAGCGAAGGCATTGCCGAAGTGGCAAAACTCGATGCCCGCGACAGCGCGGCGGTGGCCGCGATGGCCAAGCGCGCCGGCAAGACCGACATCCTGCTCAACGCGGCCGGATTCGTGCACCACGGCACCGTGCTGGAATGCTCCGACGAAGACTGGGACTTCTCGTTCGACCTCAACGTCAAGTCGATGCACCGCACGATCCGCTCGTTCCTGCCGGGCATGCTGGAAAATGGTGGCGGCGCGATCGTGAACATTTCCTCTGCGGCGGGCGTCTTCAAGGCGGCGCCCAACCGCTACGTCTACGGCGCCACCAAGGCCGCGGTCGCGGCGCTGACGCGCGCCGTCGCCGCCGACTTCATCACCAAGGGCGTGCGCTGCAACTGCATCTGCCCCGGCACCATCGAGACGCCCTCGATGCTGGACCGCGCCGCGGCCGCGGGCCCCAACGGCCGCGAGATGTTCATCGCGCGGCAGCCGATGGGCCGGCTCGGCACCGCCGAGGAAATCGCCATGCTCGCCGTCTATCTCGCCAGCAACGAAAGCGCGTTTACCACCGGCGTTGCTCACATCATCGACGGCGGCTGGACGCTGTAACTCACCCCTCATCCCGAGGAGCCGCGCCCGCGCGGCGTCTCGAAGGATGGGCCACGGGCCACATGGTTCGCCCGGCGATGCGAAGCATCGTCCGGAGACGCGCAAGAGCGCTCCTCACCATGAGGATCTTCAACCGAAAGGATCTCGCATGAACAAGATCGATCTGAACGGCCGCTGCGCCATCGTCACCGGTGGCGCCCAGGGTTTTGGCCGCGCCATCACCGAACGCTTCGTCGCCTCCGGCGCCAAGGTCGCGATCTGGGACCACGACCTGCCGTTCGCGGAAAAGACCGCGAAGGAAATCGGCCCCAATGTCACAGCCTTCAAGGTCGACGTCTCCGACCTCGCTGCGGTTCAGCAAACGACCGACGCAACGCTGAAGGCGCTCGGCAAGATCGATATCCTCGTCAACAATGCCGGCATTGCTGGCATCAACAAGACCGTGTGGGAAACCGACCTTGCGGAATGGCGCAAGGTGATGAGCATCAATCTCGACGGCCCGTTCATCTGCTGCAAGGCGGTGGTACCGGCGATGCTCAGGCAGAAGTACGGCCGCATCATCAACATCGCCTCGATCGCCGGCAAGGAAGGCAACCCCAACGCCGCGCATTATTCGGCCTCGAAGGCCGGCGTGATCGCGCTGACCAAATCGCTCGGCAAGGAGCTCGCGCAGCACGATATCCTCGTCAACGCGGTGACCCCCGCGGCGGCCAAGACCGCGATCTTCGACCAGATGACGCAAACCCATATCGACTTCATGCTGTCGAAGATTCCGAAGGCCCGCTTCGTGCTGGTGGAGGAACTCGCGGCGATGGTGGCATGGCTGGCGTCGGAAGATTGCGCCTTCTCGACCGGCGCGGTGTTCGACATTTCCGGCGGCCGCGCGACTTACTGACGTGGGCGGGACCCGGGAAGGCGGATGCCTGTGCGGCGCGGTCAGGTTTCGGACCGAGGGCGAGCCGCTCAACGTCCGCATCTGCCATTGCCGCACTTGCCAGAAGGCGATGGGCTCGCCGTTCTACGCCCGTGCGCTGTTTGAGCCGCGCGCGCTCCACGTCGAGGGCGAGACCGGGCGCTATCCGTCGTCGGAAACACTCCATCGCGAGTTCTGCAAGGCCTGCGGCACCAGGCTGTTTTCGAGACGCACCAACGGCACCGCGGTCGGTGTAGCGCTCGCCACCTTCGACGACCGCAACGCCTTTGCGCCGACCGCACATCTGGGTCTCGGAGAAGATCGAGTGGGTGCGGATCGGCGATGGTCTGCCGCAACATCAATACGGGCTGCCGAAGGTGCCATAGCCGGGGCGTTCCGGCCTGCCGCTCCCGGATTGCGCTTCGCTCCATCCGGGCTACGATGCCGGACAACTTCAGGGGCCATCAGATTGAACATCTCCTTATATGACGTCTCGGTCTGGGTGCTCCCGCTCGTCATTGCCATCACCTTTCACGAGGCCGCCCACGGCTTCGTCGCCCACCGCCTCGGCGACAACACGGCCTTTGCGCTCGGGCGGGTCAGCTTCAACCCGCTGAAGCACATCGATCCCTTCGGCACCCTGATCCTGCCGGGCATTCTGCTGCTGTCGCATTCGCCGTTCCTGTTCGGTTATGCCAAGCCGGTTCCGGTGAATTTCCGCAACCTGAACCATCCCCGGCTCGACATGGTCTGGGTGGCGCTCGCCGGCCCCGTCACCAACATCATCCTGGCGCTAACAGCGGCGTTTGCGTTCCACGCCCTGCCCTTCGTTCCCGCCGACGCCGCGAAATGGACCGCGGACAACCTCAAAAACGCGTTCCTGATCAATATCGTGCTGGCGGTCTTCAACATGCTGCCGATCCCCCCGCTCGACGGCGGTCGGGTGGCGGTCGGGCTGCTGCCACGGTTCCTGGCGTACCCGCTGTCCCGGCTGGAACCCTATGGCATGCTGATCCTGATCGGCCTGTTGATCCTGCTTCCGATAGTGGGAACGCAGCTCGGCCTAAATCTTGATGTTATTTCGGCGATACTGCGGACAGTTACCGGCTATGTGATCGGCGCGCTTCTCTTCCTCACCGGCAACGCCTAATAAACCGGAGATAGAAACGACGGGTGCAGGAAAGAACCGGCTTGGGGCCATGGCGATAAAAGCTGCCGACATGTTGATCGCACGACGCGCGGACACCCGTGCGAGGGCAGACTTTGCGACCTGGAAAATGCTGGCCAAACTCAACGGCGCCTCCGCTTTGCCCACCGAGGCGCAGAACTTCCTGGTCAGCTACAAGCAGATGCTCGGCAAGATGACGGATGCAGAGGCTTCCGAGGCCACCATCCAGCTCATGTACAAGAGCTATTATGCCGAGATGGGCGGCACCGGCGCGCCGCCCGAGATCCCCCCACGTTCGAGCGATCCGGCCCCGGATACCGGCAACGTCACCGCCTTCCGCCGGCCGGCGCCGAAGCCGAAGCCCACCGCCTCCGGGGCGGCGTCCAAGCCGCGGCTGCCGGTGGCGCTGATCTTCGCCTGCCTTTGCGTGGTGTATGTCGGCATCCGCTATTACTGGCGATAGCCGAGGCTTTCTGATTCAATTTTCAAACAGCGTAGCCCGGATGAGCGAAGCGATATCCGGGGCGGCGACAGCGTGGTCCCGGATGTCGCTTCGCTCATCCGGGCTACGAATTTTACTGATTCAATTCTCAAACAGCCACTGCCGTCATTGCGAGCGCAAGCGAAGCAATCCTTCGCGCCGCAACAAGAAAGAATGGATTGCTTCGTCGCTTCGCTTCTCGCAATGACGTTGAGACATGTGCGAACGCGACTCCTCATTCTCGCGGCGCAAAGCGCCCGAAGTTTTGCATTTCGTTTGCCCTCCAAAAGTCAGAGGGCGCGGGGAAGACCGGGTGCGCGCTGCACCCGCGGTCTCGCAGGCTTGATGCATAACAAGATGCGCCCACGAGCATACAGGTTCAGCGGAGAACACTCCGGCCTCCCCCACGCAATGGCTTTACGGCTTATACGCGTTCGCCCTGGTGACCGGCTTTCTTGCCACCATCATCTGCAAGAGCTTTCACCCTCACGCAACTTGACGCCAGCACCGGGACGTCAGGCCCACACGACTTCACCGTACGCAAAAGCCACGCTCGTCAGTCGCAGCCTCACGTCCACCGCATCCCACCGCACGTCGTGACGATCGCGATCGCCCCTCTGCTTGCTGCGAGACGGGCGAAGTTAAACTTCTGATTTGCCCGACGGCACAACCAGAATATCTTTCGCGCGAGGGCTGGACAGACTTTTGGTGATTTGCCCGTCGGGTTACTTTGTCGCAGGGCGAGAAATCAATCTCATTGCGCGCGCAGGCGAAGCAGTGCATGCGCCGCATCGACTGACCTGCCCCCGAGTACCGGCCCCGCTCGCCAAATTCCCCTGCAGCGGAATATCCCGCCCCCGGGCCATTGGTCGCAACGGCTAGGCGGCAGGCCGAATGCCGGGCATAATGACCGCTTCAGTTCAATGAAATACTCAAAATGTCCTTGGAGGGGAAATGAAGCGATCACTCGCAGCCTTGATTATGACCACGAGCCTGGTGTTTGCCGGCGGCGCGTTAATTGCTGGCGGCGCCTTAGTATTTGCTGGCGGCGCCTTGGCGCAAACCATGGACAAGGTCGTCAAGGTCGGAAGCCTGGGAGACCAGTCGGGTCTCTACCAGGACATCGGCGGCCCCGGCTCGTCGGTCGCAGCCCAGATGGCAATCGATGATTCCGGGTTGCTCGCCAAGGGCTGGAAGATCGAACTGATCTCGGCCGATCACCAGAACAAGCCCGACGTCGGCGTCAATATCGGCAAGCAATGGATCGACGTCGAGAAGGTCGACGTGTTCGTCGATCTCGCCAGCTCCGGCGTCGGCCTCGCCATCGCGAACCTCGCCAAGGAAAAGAACGTCGTCAACCTGAACTCCGGTTCGGCTTCGTCCGATCTCACCGGCGCGCAATGTTCGCCGAACACGGTGCACTGGGTCTACGACACCTGGATGCTCGCCAACGGCACCGGCAAGGCGCTGGTCAAGTCGGGCGGCGATACCTGGTTCTTCCTCACCGCCGACTATGCGTTCGGTCATGCGCTCGAGCGCGATACCGCCGCGGTCGTCACCGCCAATGGCGGCAAGGTGGTCGGCGGCGTCAAGCATCCGCTCAACAATGCCGACTTCTCCTCGTTCCTGCTGCAGGCGCAGAGCTCGAAGGCCAAGATCATCGGCCTTGCCAATGCCGGCGGCGACACCACCAACGCGATCAAGCAGGCGGCGGAGTTCGGCATCGTGTCCGGCGGGCAGAAGCTCGCGGGCATGCTGCTGTTCATCACCGACGTGAACTCCCTTGGATTGAAGGTATCCCAGGGCCTGAACTTCACCGAGACCTTCTACTGGGACATGAACGACCAGACCCGCGCCTTCACCAAGCGCTTCAACGAGAAGTTCAAGAAGCAGCCCCCGACCATGGTCCAGGCCGGCGTCTATTCCTCGCTGATCCATTACTTCAAGGCACTGGAAGCGCTCGGCGGCAATCCGCATGACGGCCGCGCAGTGGTCGCCAAGATGAAGGAGCTGCCGACCGACGATCCCCTGTTCGGCAAGGGCTCGATCCGCGCCGACGGCCGCAAGATCCACCCGGCCTATCTGTTCGAGGTGAAGAAGCCGGAAGAGTCGAAGTATCCGTGGGACTACTACAAGCTCATCGCCACCATCCCGGCTGACGAAGCTTTCATCCCGCTCGAGAAGAGCGTCTGCCCGCTGGTGAAGAAGAGCTGAGGTTTAAGCAACGATTAAACAGAAATGCCGGCGATCACTCGCCGGCATTTTTTGTATTCGTAGGATGGGTGGAGCGAAGCGATACCCATCGATACTGCCCGTGTGGCGATGGGTATCGCTTCGCTCCACCCATCCTACGGTTCACGCAGTCTCAGTTCTTGCCCTTGACGCGGAAAATCACCGGCACGGTAAAACTCAAGCCATCGTCCGCGACCAGCGGCGGCGGCGCCGGCACCGGATCGGAGCGCCGCACCATCGCCAGTGCCGCCTCGTCGAACGCGGGATCGCCCGAGCCCTTCTCGATGCTGGTCGAGAGCACATGGCCCAGCCGGTCCAGCGTGAAGCGGACATAGATCTCGGCGGCCTTTTGCTGGCGTTCCGATGGGTAGCGCTTGTGCTTGTCGAGATGGGCGACCAGTTCCTTCTGCCAAGTCGCGCGAATACGGCGCGCCGTTTCGCCAGTCCCGATCGCCGGCGCGATCGAGCGCGGCCCTTCCGGGATCGCGTCCGAACTCGGCGTCGCCGTGGCTTCGGCCGCAACCGACTCGGTGGAAGCGGAGGTCTGCACCGCCGCGACCTTCGGATCGTCTTCCTTCGGTTTCTTCGACTCGTTCGGCGTCACCACCCGATCCGCCTCGTCGGTCTCGGTCGGCTTGTCCTGGGGAAGTTCGGTTTCCTTCAGCTCGGCCTTCTGCTCGGCGAGCTGCGGCGACGCCATCGACGCATCGGTATCCGGCCCCGCCGGCAGGTCGGTCGTTTCGCGGCGCACCGACGCCAGTTCTAACCCCACCTCGATCGCGTTGGCACCAACGGAATCTTCGGGCTCATCGGTCTGCAGATGCGCGATGGCCAACGCCGCGCCACCGGCATGCAGCACCAGCGCGGCCACTGCGGCCAAAACCCAAAGCCGCCGGGGCGGCTTTTGTTCGTCAAGGCCGCTCACGGCCTGGCCGGCGCCGCTTGCGCCGCCGCCGCATCCGGAACGCCTTCGAGCGCCACCAGCTTGATTTTCGAATAGCCGCCGGAACGCAGGATTTCCAGCACGTCCATCAGTTCGCCATAGGGTACGGCGCGATCGGCGCGCAGGAAGACCGGGCGATCCTTGCTGACATCAGACATCGTATCCAGCGTACGGACCAGATCGACCCGCTTGACCAGGTTCTCCCCGATCGCGACCGCGAGATCCGGCTTGATGCTGACATAGGTCGGCTTGTCCGGCTTCTTCTGCGGGATTGCGGTCGATGTCGGCAGGTCGATCGGCAGATCGACGGTCGACAGCGGCGCCGCCACCATGAAGATGATCAGCAGGACCAGAATGACGTCGATGAACGGCGTGACATTGATCTCGTGCGATTCCGCGAAATCGCTGTCGTCATCGAGGTCGGTATCGGCGAGTGAAACGCCCATCGGCTACTCCGCCGCTGCGCGGGAATGCGAACCGCTGACGGAACTGACATGGGTGCGGTCGAGATCGCGCGACAGCAGCCGGCCCGCGGCGCCCGAGGCCCGGCCGACCTGCTCCATGTAGCCTTTGGTGACGCGCGCGAAGTGATTGTAGAAGATCACGGCCGGGATCGCCGCAACGAGGCCGATCGCGGTGGCCAGCAGCGCCTCGGCGATACCGGGTGCGACCACGGCCAGGTTCGTGGTCTGCGATTTCGAAATGCCGATGAAGCTGTTCATGATGCCCCAGACGGTGCCGAACAGTCCGACAAAGGGCGACGTCGCGCCGATGGTCGCCAGCAAGCCCATGCCCAGCCGAATCCGTCGCGCCTCGGCGCGCACGATTTCGCCAAAACTCGACGCAGCGCGTTCCTTGATGCCGGCGTCGCTGGAAATTCCGGCCGACATCCGCGCCTCGCGCATGGCGGCTGCCAGCAACGAAAACAGCACGCTGCCCTTCGAGCCCAGCGCGAATTGCGCTTCCGCCAGCGACCGGGCGTCCGCGATCTTGCCGAGCGCCGCGCGCAGGTTGCGCTGCACGACGGACAGTTCGATCATCTTGGCGATAAAGATCGTCCAGGTGACAAGCGACGCAAAGGCAAGGCCGATCATGACCGCCTTGACCACCACATCCGCCGACAGGAACATCGACCACGGCGAGAATTCGCGCAGCTCAACTCCGGCCGCTTTCAACAGTTTGCCTTCCCGCTCGGGCGGCGGGGCGGCCGTATCGGTCTCCGCGGGCGCGGCTGCGGCGGCTGGCGCCGGCGCGGGAACGACGGCCGGCGGCGGCACCGCTACGGCCGGCTGACCGATCGTCGCCGGCGCCTGTGGTGAGGGAACCGTGGCGCGCTGTTGAGCGACGGCGGCGGAGGCCGCGGCAAGGATCGCCGCGCCAGCCAGCAATTTAAGAATCATTCTAAACATTGCCGCTCTTTTCCTTCGCCTCGGTAGCTGCCGCTCGGCGGATCATCGCAAGGTCAATTCGGCGAACAAGCCCAAACCATAGCCCAAATCCGACGTCCAAGCCTCAATCAGATCGCGGGAGCGGCATGCCGTAACACGCTCCGGCGCTCGAAAAAAGGCGCAAGTACCCCTGCTCACGGCATCGGCATCATCCGTTTCAGGTGGCCTCCTCCGCCTGTTCCGAGCCGCTAGAATTTCGCCATCGCGGTCAGGCGGAACGTGCGCGGCTGGCCGGGCGAAATGTTGTTGTTGCTGTCGGCCGTCGCCCAGTAGCCCTTGTTGAAGAGGTTCTCGACGTTGAGCTGCACCCGCCACATCTCGTCGATCTTCGCATAAACCGCGGCATCGACGCGGACGAACCCGGGCAGCCGCACGGTGTCGTCGGAAGAGGCGAAGGAATCCGAGAAATAGATCACGCCGAGCGCAGCCGCCCAGGTCGGGTTGAACTGGTACTTGTTCCACAGCGAGAACTGGTTGTAGGGCACGAGCTGCACGCGATTGCCGGCAACGATCGTCGTCGACGTGTCACTGGTAATCCGCGCGTTCGTGTAGGCATAGCCGATCACGGACTGCCATTCGGGCGTCACGTAACCGGTCAGGGCCGTTTCGAACCCGCGGATCTTGTGCGCGCCGCTCGGGAAGAAAGTCCCGTCACCGTTCGGATTTGCAATCGGCACGTTGGTGCGAATGAGATCATAGACCGCAGCGGTCCACAGCAGCTTGGGATTGATGTTCCATTTCGCGCCGATTTCGGTGTTCTCGAATTTCTGCGGCTGCAGGATCAGGGTGCCGGTGCTCAATGCACTGAACTGGTCGCCCGACGCCGGCAGATACGAGACACTCCAGGCCGTGTACAGCGACACACTATCCACGGGCTTGACGATGACGGCCGCGCGCGGCGAAACATTTCCGTCGACCCGGTTGCGCTGGATGTTGGTATTGAGGTCGAGGGCGGTCATATCGAAACTGTCGTAACGGGCACCGACCAGGAACTGCAGCCAGCGTGTCAACTCGATCTGGTCCTGGACATAGCCCGAGGCGATATTGAGCCGGTATTTGCTGTTGGCGTCGGTTGAGATGTGATTGAAGTTGACCGGGCCGAGATAGGCGGCGTTGAACGGATTGACGATCACAAACGACTTGTTGCCGTTGTCCGGAAAGAAGCCAGAATCGCGCAGCGACAGGCCGGTCTGACGGCCGAACTCGGTGCCGAAGGCCACGGTGTGGCGGATCGGGCCCGTCACGGTCTTGTAAATGAAATCGGTCTGGTTGAACGCGTTCTCACGGGGTGTGTAGTTCTGATATGCGTTCAGCGCGAGCTGCGTCTGATCCGGCGTCACCGCGCCGCCGCCGGCCGAGGCCGGTGCGCCGGTGCCACCCGGATAGACGTTGCGGTAGCCGCGGTTGTAGTCGGAATAGATCGATCCGTTCCTGACCGTCAGCCCGTTGCCGAAATCGTGCTCGATGACGGCCATGCCGGTCTGCACCTCGACCTTGGCGCTGTTGTAGAGCGGACTGCCGAAGAATTTGGTCATGTCGCCATTCGGCGCGAACGGCGTGGTCGGATTGAACCTTGTCGCCCCGCCGACGATACCTTGCGAGGGATTGCCGCGATCGGACAGCCGGAAGTCGTGAAAGAACTCGTAGCTCAGCTTCACGGTGGTGTCGTCGCTCGGCTTCAGCGTGACCGTCGGATTGAAGCCGTAGCGCTCCAGATGGCCGAAGTCGCGGAAGGTTTCGCTGCCTTCGTAGAAGGCGTTGAGGCGCACCGCGACGTTCTCATTGACGGCCTGCCCGGCGTCGAGCGAGACGCGGCGGTCGTTGTACGATCCGGTCTGCATCGTGGCTTCGTACACCCGCGTGCCGTCGGCTTCCTTGAGCGTACGATTGACCAGCCCGCCGCCGGCGCCGCGGCCGAAGATCAGCGCGCTCGGCCCTTTCAGTATTTCGAGGCTCTGGGTGTTGTAGAGGTCGCGAAAGTACTGCACGTCGTCGCGAAAGCCGTTGACGAAGAAATTGGCGCTGGAATCGACACCGCGGATCACGAGTTCGTCGCGATTGCCTTCGCCCTGGTGGATCGCCACGCCCGGCACGTAGCGCGTCACATCGGTGACGCTCTGAAAGCTCTGGTCGCGGATGAAGTCCTTGGTCACGACCGCGACCGACTGCGGGATGTTGACCAGCGGCGTGTTGGTCTTGGTCGCGCTCGAGGTGCTGTTGGCATAGACGCCGACGGTGCCGGTGCGCGCGGCTTGCGAAACCCCAAAGCTCTTCGGCGCGGCCTGCGGTTCCGGGGCGCGCGCAGCCTGAGATCGGCGTTGCGCGCCGCGACTGGCGCGCTGCGCCGTGGGAATGCCAGTGGCGCGCCGCTTGGCCTGCGGCGGCGGCGACACTTCGATCGCCGGGAGTTGTTTTTGATTGTCGGAGGACTGCGCGCGGACCGCTGCAATGTCGCTCAACAGGCCGAGCGCCGTGCAACTGACGGAAAGCAACGCCGCTTTGGCGATCAAGTTGATTCGATTCTTCTGTGCGTTTCTTTTTGTCACTGCGTGCCCCAACCACAATTCGATCGCGTGTCATTTTGATGCGCGACGAGTTAGCCCGATGGCTTGGTACTGAGCGTGCAAAGAGCGGTCAACGCGAATACGCGCGGAGATTCTTGAATCCATCCAGATCAAAACGATTCTAATCTGCAGTTTCAAATCGTTCTAAACGGCACTTTGTAAGCGTTCTAAACAGGCCCGGGAAATACCGCTAAATCTGGCGTTACCTGCATCGGGCAACTTCGGCAGCCCCTCGATCGCCGCGCCGCGGCTTCATTCGCAAACGCAGTTGATCGACGTTGGATTGCGCGATGCGGTTGACGCGATCCGCGGTTCATGTCGGCGATGTTGGCGCCCTTCACCACGGCTTTGATCTCGTCGCCGAGGTCAGTGAGGAAGCGCAGCGGATCGGGCGAGTTGTTGGCGATGCGCGCGGACGACATCCCTTCGCGTTTCAACCCGGACCGGGATGGCGCCGGCGCGACGTGCGCGCGCAAGCCTTGCTTTGCTCCCGGCCAATGCCATGGCGCAGGAGGCGCCGGCGGACCGGCCGCCGACAGCTCCGCGCCTCGCCCCAGGCGCTATTTTCCGGATCGCGCAATCCAGAGGAGAAAACCCCGCAAACCTTTCCAATTGTTTAGAATTCTCAAGCGTTAGTGTGTGTACATATGTCGCACCGGCAGACTATATCTGACGGCCTTGGGGAACCGTTTTGAGCACCCATTCGTTGTCTTTTGAACCCATGGGACCGTATGTCGACATCGCGAACCATCCGCTGGGTGTTGCTGGCCGCGGCGATCGTCGGGCTGGGTTATTTCGGTTGGCAGAAATTCCACGGTCAGGAGCAGTCGGCACAGGCTGACGCCCAGAAGCGCGCGCCGGCCCGCGTCGCCGTCCCCGTCAAGATCGCCCCCGTCGAAAAGGCCGATTTTCCGGTCTATTTGACCGGTCTCGGCACCGTGCAGGGATTCAACACGGTGGTGGTCCGCAGCCGGGTCGATGGCCAGATCAACAAGATCGCTTTCCAGGAAGGCCAGTTCGTCAAGGAAGGCGACACGCTGGTCGAGATCGATCCGCGGCCGTTCCAGGCGGCCCTCGATCAGGCCACCGCCAAGAAGGCCCAGGACGAAGCCAATCTCGCCAACGCCAATCTCGACCTGCAGCGCTATACCAAGCTCGGCGAATTCGCGACCCGGCAGCAGACCGACACCCAGCGCTCCACCGTAGCGCAACTGACGGCGCAGATTCAGGCCGACGCAGCGGCGATCTCGAACGCACAAACCCAGCTCGATTACGCGACCGTCAAGGCGCCGATCTCCGGCGTCGTGGGCCTGCGCCAGGTCGACGTCGGCAATATCGTCAACGCCGCGACCCAGACCGGCATCGTGTCCATCGCCCAGATCGAGCCGATCGCCGTGATCTTTACCGCCCCCGAAGACCAGTTGCCGGACATCAAGGGGGCGCTGGCCGCCTCCCCGCCGAAGACGATCGCGCTCTCCACCGACGGCAAGCGCGCGCTGTCGACGGGAACGCTGTCGCTGATCAACAACCAGGTCGATACGACAAGCGGGACTATTCGGCTCAAGGCGGTGTTTGACAACAAGGACCACGCGCTGTGGCCGGGCCAGTCGGTTTCGACCCGGCTCCTGATCACAACCTTGAAGGACGCCACCGTGGTGCCCGACGATGCCATCCAACATGGTACCGACGGCCTCTATGCCTTTGCGGTCACGCCCGAGAACAAGGCCGAACTGCGCAAGATCAAGTCGACGCGGTCGATCGATGGACGTTCGGTTGTCGATGAAGGACTGTCGCCCGGCGAGCAGGTGATCACGGCCGGCCAGTACAAGGTACAGCCCGGCACACTGGTCTCGACAGCAGTGGCGAGTTCAGATCCGGCCCAGGCCAAGGTCAAACAGGAATGAGCGACGGAATCTCGGCGCCCTTCATTCGCTATCCGATCGGCACCTCGCTGATGATGGCGGGGATTCTGTTCGTCGGCCTCGTCGCCTATCCGCTGCTGCCGGTGGCGCCGCTGCCGCAGGTCGACTTCCCGACCATCCAGGTTGCGGCCTCGCTTCCGGGCGGCAGCCCCGAAACGATGGCCTCGTCGGTGGCGCAGCCGCTGGAACGTCAGCTCGCGCAGATTCCCGGCGTCGCGCAGATGACCTCTACCAGTTACCTCGGCACCGCCGCGGTAACGATCCAGTTCGATCTCAACCGCTCGATCGATGCCGCCGCCAACGACGTCCAGGCCGCGATCAATGCCGCCGGCGGACAGTTGCCGAAAAACCTCCCCTCGCCGCCGACCTATCGCAAGGTCAACCCGGCGGATTCGCCGATCCTGCTGTTGTCGGCAACATCAGACACACTGCCGCTGACCACCGTCAGCGATGCCGTCGACGCCCAGCTCGCGCAGCAGATCAGCCAGATATCCGGCGTCGCCCAGGTCATCATCGGCGGCCAGCAAAAGCCCGCGATCCGCGTCCAGATCGATCCGGCCAAGCTCGTCGCCAAGGGCCTTTCCCTGGAGGACGTGCGCGCCGCGATCGCGATCACGACTGTCGACAGCCCGAAGGGCAACATCGACGGCGATACCCGCGCCTATACGATCTACGCCAACGACCAGTTGCTCGATTCCAAGGACTGGAACGACGTCATCATCGCCTATCGCAACGGCGGCCCGCTGCGGATCAAGGATATCGGCCAGGCCGTCACCGGTCCGGAGGACGCCAAGCAGGCGGCCTGGGCCAACGGCAAGCGCGGCGTGTTCCTGGTGGTGTTCAAGCAGCCCGGCGCCAACGTCATCGAGACCGTCGACAAGATCAAGGCGACGCTGCCGCGGCTGGTCGCGGCGATCCCGCCGGCCATCAAGATCGAGCTCATCAGCGACCGTACCCAGACCATCCGCGCCGCAGTCGAAGACGTGCAATTCACCCTGCTCTTGACCATCGCGCTGGTGGTGATGGTGATCTTCGTTTTCCTGCGTAGCTTCTGGGCCACCGTGATCCCGACTGTCACGGTGCCGCTGGCGCTGCTCGGCGCCTGCGCGCTGATGTGGGTGTTCGGTTACACGCTCGACAATCTGTCGCTGATGGCGCTGACCATCGCCGTCGGCTTCGTGGTCGACGACGCGATCGTGATGCTCGAAAACATTACCCGCTATATCGAGGAAGGCGAGAAGCCGATGGCCGCCGCCTTCAAGGGCGCCCAGGAAATCGGCTTTACCATCGTGTCGATCAGCGTCTCGCTGGTCGCGGTGCTGATCCCGCTGCTGTTGATGGGCGGCATCATCGGACGGCTGTTCCGCGAATTCGCCGTCACGCTGGCGATGACGATTTTCGTGTCGATGATCGTGGCGCTGACGCTGACGCCGATGATGGCCTCGCGTTTCCTGCGCGCGCATGGCGAGACCAAACACGGCCGGTTCTACCAGTGGAGCGAAAGCGCGTTCGACGCGATGCTGCGCGGCTATGAACGCGGTCTCGACCTCGCGCTGCGCTGGAAGTTCACCACGCTGATGATCTTCTTCGCCACGCTTGGACTGTCGGTCTACCTGTTCGTCGTCATTCCCAAGGGCTTCTTCCCGCAGCAGGACAATGGCCTGATCACCGCCACCTCGGAAGCCAACCAGGACATTTCCTTCGCCGACATGAAACGGCACCAGGAAGAGCTCGGCAAAATCGTGCAGGCCGATCCCGACGTCGCCACGGTCGCGATGGCGATCGGCGGCAGCGGCCGCGCCGGCAACAACGGCAACCTGTTCATCACGCTGAAGCCGCGCAACGAGCGCAAGGCCAATGCGCAGCAGATCATCGCCCGGCTGCGGCCTAAGCTCGAAAAGGTCGAGGGCGCCCGCCTCTATATGCAGGCTGCGCAAGACGTCCGGCTCGGAGGCCGGCCGACCCGAACCCAGTTCGAGTTCACGCTGCAGGATGCAGATCTCGGCGAACTGAATACATGGGCGCCGAAGATTCTGGCGAAGATGCAGACCTTGCCCGAGTTGCGCGACGTCGCCACCGACCAGCAAACCAACGGCACCACGCTTGAGCTCAAGATCAACCGCGACACCGCCTCGCGCTACGGCATCCAGCCGCAACTGATCGACGACACGCTGTATGACGCGTTCGGCCAGCGCCAGGTGACGCAGTACTTCACGCAGCTCAACAGCTATCACGTGATCCTCGAGGTGCTGCCGGAATTGCAGGGCAGTCTCGACACGCTGAACAAGATCTATGTGAAGTCGCCGACCACGGGCGATCAGGTGCCGTTGTCGACCTTTGCGACCTGGACCAGCGTCCCGGTGCGGCCGTTGTCGATCAGCCATCAGGGCCAATTCCCGGCGATCACCATCAGCTTCAACCTCGCGCAGGGCGTAGCGCTGGGCCAGGCCACTGTCGCCGTGCAGAAGGCGATGGCCGAACTCGGCGCGCCGACGACGCTCAATTCGAGCTTCCAGGGCACGGCGCAGGCGTTCCAGCAATCGCTCGGCACCGTGCCGCTGCTGATCCTGGCCGCGCTCGTGGTGGTGTACCTGATCCTCGGCATTCTCTACGAAAGCTACATCCACCCGATCACGATCCTGTCGACACTGCCATCCGCCGGCGTCGGCGCGCTCGCCATCTTGATGCTGTTCGGCTTCGACTTCAGCCTGATCGCGCTGATCGGCATCGTGCTTCTGATCGGCATCGTGAAGAAGAACGGCATCATGATGGTCGACTTCGCGATCTCGGCCGAACGCGACGAGCATCTGGAGCCTGAGGCCGCCATCCGCAAGGCGGCGCTGCTCCGGTTCCGCCCGATCATGATGACGACAATGGCGGCCCTGCTCGGCGGCGTGCCGCTGATGCTCGGCACCGGCACCGGTTCGGAAATCCGCCAGCCGCTCGGTTACGCGATGGTCGGCGGCCTGATCGTCAGCCAGGCGCTGACGCTGTTCACGACGCCTGTCGTATATCTCTATCTCGACCGGCTTTCGAACGCGTTTGCGGGTTGGGGGCGATCGACGCCATCAGACGAAGCGGAGCGTCCGGACACGCACAGTTCGGTCAAGCAGGCGGCCGAGTGACTTGACTTTAACCGGCCAACGGCACATCCGAAGGGTGCACATTCCGGAGCCGGTTCATTGAAAAATTCAGTCAGACTTTTCATCACCATCACGTTTGCCCTGGCCATGGCGCCCGGCCTGCCGGGTCTGGGCTACGCCCAGGCTCCCAAAGCCAAAAGCGCGCCTGCCGCACAGGCAGCGCCGGTGGCGGCGACGGCGGCTCCGGCCACCGCGCAGGCCGAGGCCGCGCCTGCAAACCCGCCCGCCGCTCCCGGCTGGAGCGCGCGATGCAGCAGCGTCAGCCGCGGTGCGCCGCTCGAATGCGCGATCGAGCAGACCGCCGTGCTGACCAAGACCGGTCAACTGATCGTGCTGATCAACATTCGCGTTCCCGCGGATACCCATGCGCCGGTCGCCGTCATTCAACTGCCGCTCGGGCTGAACCTGCCGGCCGGCGCCAAGCTGCAGGTCGATGACGGCAAGGCTACAGACCTGCAGATCCAGACCTGTGAGCAGCGCGGCTGCTACACCAATACGCCGATTTCGCCCGAGATGCTGGCGGCGATGAAGACGGGCAAGCAGCTCAAGGTCTCGTTCCAGAACCTAGCCAAGGAAGTGATCGCGATCCCGATGCCGCTCACCGATTTCGCCGCGGCGTACGACAAGATCAAGTAGGCGGACGCGAGCACTATCACCGTCATTGCGAGCGCAGCGAAGCAATCCATTTCGCGGCATAACGGATAGATGGATTGCTTCGTCGCTTGCGCTCGTCGCAACGACGAGGAAAGACCTTGCCTACTGCCGCGCCATTTCCGCGGCCCCGACGCCGTCGCCGTCGAGCTTCTGGTCCTCATGCATGTCGACCGTCACCCGTAACAGTCTCCCGGTGAATTCGAACGGCGCGGTGTAGTGCGAGACCGGGCTGGAGCGGTCGCGGCCGATGTCGAGGCCGGACCAGGAGATGAAATTGTTGAATCCGAGCTGGGTCTCGATGGAGCCCACGGGTTCACCGTCGATCACGAGCGTATAGGCCGTCACCCCGGTCCGCGCGCCCTTGGCCGGCGCCTCCTTGCGCACCAGCCGCTCGACATGCACGCCGAGGCGATGCGCCCCCGCCGGCACCTTGCGGCTCGAAGTCACGATCTCATGGCCGCCGCCGATATTGAGGTCGTGCACCAGCAAGCCGTCCTTGACGTACAGGCTGTAGCCGGTCGTCATATCGCCGTGCGCGATCAGCACGCCCTCGGCGCCTCGCTCGCCGATCTCGACATGGGCTTCGATGGTGTAGCTGCGGCTGCGGACATCGGGCGCGACATCGGTCGGCACATGGCCCATGCCGGCATGGAAGGTGAACTTGTTGCGCGCACCCTGGAACCGCGCCGCGTTTTCCGCAAACCGCGCCGCGAAACGATCGTCGAGCGGCAGCACATTGTGCTTCTCGGCCTCGCTCCACCACAGCTTGACCATCTCGGCCAGGCGCTCGGGCTCTTTTTCCGCGAGATCGTTGGTTTCGGGGAAATCCTGGTCGAGATGGAACAGCTCCCACTTGTCGTTCTCGAACGGCGTGCCCGAGGGGTGGAAGGAGACTGCCTTCCAGCCGTTCTGCCAGATGCCGCGATGGCCGAACATTTCGAAATATTGCGAGGAGGACTTTGACGGCGCCGACGCATCGCTGATGGAGCGGGCAAAGCTTTCGCCCTCCATCGGCATCTGGGGAATGCCGGCAATTTCCGCTGGCGGTTTGACGCCGATCAGGTCGAGCAGCGTCGGCGTCAGGTCGCAGGCGTGCACGAATTGATGGCGCAGCTCGCGCTTGGCGGCGATCCTGTTCGGCCAGTTCATGATGAAGGGATCGCGGATGCCGCCGCCGTGGGTGTTCTGCTTGTAGCGCCGCAGCGGCGTATTCGACGCCATCGCCCAGCCGTGCGGGAAATTGCTGTGCGAGTCGGGTCCGCCGATATCGTCGATCCGTCGTATCTTTTCCGCGATCGGCTCGGGACGAAAATTATACGGCCCCATCGCGTTGACGAAGCCGAGCGGCCCGCCCTCCTGGCTGGCGCCATTGTCCGACAGCACCAGGATCAGGGTGTTGTCGCGAATACCGGCGGTGTCGAGAAACCCGATCAGCCGGGCGAGATGCTGGTCGGCGTGGTCGAGCATGCCGGCAAAGGCCGCCTGCAGCCGCGTGAACAGGCGCCGTTCGTCGTCATTGTAGCTGTCCCAGGCCCAGACGCCGTCGTTGCGTGGGGGCATTCTGGTTTGTTGCGGAACGATCCCCATCGCTTTCTGGCGCGCCATGCGCTGCTCGCGCTCGATGTCCCAGCCATGGGCGAAGGTATCGTCATAGCTCCTGATGAGTTCGGCAGGGGCCTGATGCGGCGCGTGGCAGGCCGCCGGCGCCAGCCAGGTCAGCCACGGGATATCGGGCCGGTCGGCGGTGTGATCGGCGATGAAACGGATCGCCTGATCGACCAGATCCGATGTCAGATGATAGCCATCGGCAAACGTCCCCGGCGGGTCGATATGAGTGTTGTCGGAGACCAGTTCGGGCGCGAACTGATCGGTCTCTGCGTCAAGGAAGCCGTAGAAGCGGTCGAAGCCGCGCCCCAACGGCCAGCCGTCGAACGGCCCGGTGGCGCCGCTCTCGGTCAGCGGCGTGACGTGCCATTTGCCGACCATGTAGTTGCGATAGCCGTGCGGCCGCAGCATCTCCGCCAGCGTCCCCGCCTCGCGCGCGATCTTGCCGCGGTAACCGGGATAGCCACTGTCGAAATTGGCGAGGCAGCCGACGCCGACCGAATGGTGGTTGCGTCCGGTCAACAGCGCCGCGCGCGTGGTCGAACACATCGCGGTGGTGTGAAAGCCGGAATAGCGCAGGCCTTCGGCCGCGAGCCGGTCGATGGTCGGCGTCCTGATCGGCGAGCCGTAACAGCCGAAATCGGAAAAGCCGACGTCGTCGAACAGCACGACCAGGATATTGGGCGCGCCTTGCGGCGGTTTTGCCGCATCCGGCCACCACGGCTTGGAGCCGGCCACCGTCTTGTCGATGACGCCGCCGAACGATTTTGCGTTGCCTGCCGCCATGCTTGCCTCCCGTACCATTTGCGACCGCGGTTGATCCGCCGGCTTCGCTCGAAGCGATGGCCATGCCGTCGATGGGAACCATCCCGGGACGGCATTGCCAAAAACCATAATCCGAATTATCATTATGGATATTTTGCACGGAGATGCAATATCCCGATGCCGTCCCGACCCAGCGAATTCGACCTTCCCGGCGTCACCCCGTCGCGACAGAAGCGCAGCCGCGAGACCACCGCGGCCCTGCTTGGGGCCGGCGCGGACATGCTTCGCACCCACAGCCTCGCGGAATTGTCGATCGAGGCGCTGTGCCGGCAGGTCGGCGCCACCGTCGGCGCCTTCTACAGCCGGTTCGAGAGCAAGAACGCCTATTTCAACGCGCTGATGGCGCTGGCCGCACGCGACGGCGAACGACGGGTATCGGAAATGGCCGACGATGCGCGCGGCGACGCCGACCTCGCAACCCGCTGTCGCCAGCTGGTTGGCGGCATCATCGACTGGATGCGCGCGCATGAGGGCGTGCTGCACGCAGCGCTGCAACACGACGACAACCGGCCGGACAGTTGGAGCCCGTTCAAGGCGCTGGCCCGCGCCAACACCGAACGCGCCATCCCTCTCCTGCTGCCGGCCATGGGCAAGCGCCGCCGCGCCGCCAAGAGCCGCGCCATCGCCTTCGGTTTTCAGGTCGTGCTCGGCACGCTGGTCAATGCGATCCTCAACGATCCCGGACCATTGTCGCTGCACGACGCGGAGTTGAAGGTGCGGCTGAGTGATTGTCTGTTGCTGCTGCTCGAAGCCGAGATGAAGCAGAAATCGTAGGGCCGGTAGGATGGGTGGAGTGCAGCGATACCCATCACTCACGATCGCAAAGATGATGGGTATCGCTTCGCTCCACCCATCCTACGCATCACGCCCCGAGATACGCCTTCTGCACCTGCGGGTCTGCCGCCAGCGCCGCCGCCGTGCCTGACAGCACGCTCTTGCCGACTTGAAGCACGGTGGCAAAGTCCGAGACTTCCAGCGCCAGTTCGATCGACTGTTCGGCAAGCAGGATGGTCAGACCTTCCCGGTGCAATCGCTCAAACGTCTCATACATGGATTCGACCACGGCCGGCGCGAGGCCGAGCGACGGTTCGTCCAGCAACAGTAGTTTCGGATCGCTCATCAGCGCGCGGCCGACCGCCAGCATCTGCCGTTCGCCGCCGGACATGGTGCCGGCGCGCTGGGTGCGGCGTTCCTTCAGTTTCGGAAAGATCTCGTAGACGCGTTCCAGCAGCGTGGCCACGCGCGCCTTGTCGCGCAGCGGCGTCGCACCGAGCAGCAGGTTGTTCTCGACGCTCTGCTGCACGAACAGCCGCCAGCCTTCCGGCGACAGCGCCAGGCGCTTGCGCACGATCGCAAACGCGCTCTGCCCGCCGATCTCCTCGCCGTTGAAGCGGATCGACCCGGCATGAACAGGAATTAGCCCGGCGATGGCGTTGAGCACCGTGGTCTTGCCGCCGCCGTTGGAGCCGAGCAGCGCCACCACGCTGCCCTCGGGCACGTCGAGTGAAACATCTGCCACGCCGATCAGGTCGCCGTAGCGGACTTCGAGATGCTGGATCGAAAGCAGCGCCCCGGTCATGTCGCGGGTCCGCCCATCAATTCGACCGGCGTATGACCGGCAGCGGCTTTGGCGGCGCGGGTGCCGAGATAGGCTGCGATCACGGCCGGATTGGCGGTGACCTCGCGCGGGCTGCCGCGCGCGATTTCCTTGCCCTGGTGGAACACCACGACGCGGCTTGCCAGCGACATGATCACTTCCATGATGTGCTCGACGATCACGAGCGTGATGCCGGAGCGATGGATGTCGCGCACCAGGTCGATCGCAAGCCGCACCTCGCTCTGGGTCAGCCCGGCCATCGCCTCGTCGAGCAGCAGAACTTTTGGCTCGGTGGCGAGCGCGCGCGCGATCTCCAGCCGCTTGCGGCCGGGCGTGCCGAGCGAACGCGCCGGCGCATCCGCCAGTTTGCTCATGCCGACGCGTTCCAGCACGGCACGGGCCTTTGCCTCGGCCTGCGCGCGATGCGATGTGCGCAGGAAGGCGCCGATCATCACGTTTTCCAGCACCGTCATGCCTTCGAACGTCAGCGGCACCTGGAAGGTGCGCGCCAGCCCGAGTTGCGCCCTCGCCTCCGGCGTCATGGCAGTGATGTCGTGGCCTTCGAACAGCACCTTGCCGGAGGTCGAGACCAGATCGCCGGTCAGGCAGTTGAAGAAGGTCGACTTGCCGGCGCCATTGGGACCGATCAGGCCGAGAATGTCGCCCTGCTCCAGCGTGACGCTGGCGGCGTCGACGGCCTTGAAGCTGCCGAAGGCTTTGGTGACGTCGCGGGCTTCAAGAAGCATGGGGTGCTCCCTGCGCAGCCGGCGTCTCGGCAGGCTTGCGCTTCGCCCACAGCCGGTTGATCAGCGCCAGGATGCCGCCCGGCTGGAACCGGGCGATGATCACGATGATGGCGCCGTAGACGACGAAGGTGAGGCCTGCACCCTTGCCGCCCAGCAGATTGTTGGAGATTTCCTCCAGCGGCACCAGGATCGCCGCGCCGACCAGCGGTCCGAACAGCAGCCCGGCGCCGCCAAGCGCCGCCATGATCAGCATTTTTACCGAGATCAGGATGCCAAGGCCGGATTCCGGATCGACGAAGCCGAACATCATCGAATAGAGCGCGCCGCCGACGCTGGTAAGTCCCGCACTCAGCATGAACGCGTAGAGCTTGATGCGGCTCGCGGGTGCACCGAGCGAACGCGCCGCGCGCTCGGAATCCTTGATGGCGCGCAGGTAAAATCCGATCCGGCTGTTGGTCATCCACCAGGTGATGCCGAGCGTAATCAGGAGAACCGCGAGGAACAGATAGTAGTAGGGCAATGCCGAGATGAAGGAGAGATCGAACACCGTGCGCGGCACGGTCGGGCCGCTGAGGCCGACAGCGGCGCCGAGATATTCGGTGTTGGTGACGATCAGGCGCGCGAGTTCGGCGACCGCGATCGTCGCCATGCTGAAATAATGGCCCGACAGCCGCAGCGTCGGAACGCCGACCACGGCGGCGATCGCCACGCTGGCGACGATCCCGGCGGGAATGCCGACCAAGGGCGGCAACCCGAAATGCGAATACGCGGCCATCGAGGCATAGGCGCCGCAGCCGAAGAACACGACATGGCCGACCGACACCTGCCCGGCGTAGCCGCCGACGATGTTCCAGGCGGAGGCCGCGATCGCATAGAGCAGGATCAGCGCGCCGAGCCGCTGCTGGAACGGCGTGGTGAACACCAGCGGATAGAGGATGACCAGCGCGAGGGCGACCGATGGCCAGAGGAAACGCCGCATCACATCTTGCCCATCAGGCCTTGCGGCCGGAACCAGAGGAAACACAGGAACAGCGAATACACCACGATGTCCTTGTAGATCCCGCCGATCAAATAGGCCGAAACCGACTCGATGACGCCAATCAGGAGCCCCGCGACCAGCGCCCCCGGCACGCTGCCGAAACCGCCGAGCGACACGGTGACGAAAGCGACGATGCCAAGCGTCTCGCCGACCGTCGGCGCGATATAGAAGAAGGTCGCGATCAGCGCGCCGGCCAGGCCGGTGGCGCCGGCCGCGATCGCCCAGGCGATCGCCTGCATGCTGTCGGGGCGAATGCCCATCAGTTGCGCCGCGGTGGCATCCTCGGAAACCGCGAGCATCTTCGAACCGAGCGAAGTGCGCGTCAGCAGCAGATGCAGTCCAAGCGTCACCAGCAATGCGACGACGCCGGCCAACAGACGCGAAGCCTGCAGCTTGATACCGAGCACGTCATAGGTGCCGCCGACCAGGTCCCCCGGCAGGGTGAGGAAGTTGGCACCGAAAGCCCAGAACACGGAATAGCGCAGCAACAGCGCAAGCCCGAATGTGCCGAGAATCTGGGCCAGCATCGGCCCCTTCATCACGCTGCGGATCAGCCCGAAATAGACGACGATACCGACGGTCGCCAGCACCAGGGCCGCGATCGGCACCCCGGCCAGCGGCCCGACGCCGAGCAGCGTCCAGACCACGAAGGCGGTGTACATTCCGAGCATGACGAAATCGCCATGCGCGAAATTGACGATGTTCATCATGCCCCAGATCAGCGTGAGGCCGGATGAAAATAGCGCGTAGACCGCGCCGAGCAACAGGCCGCCGACGATTACCTGAACGAGAATGGAGGACATGTCAGCGGCTTGCGGGTTGGACGTCAGCGATCACGAAGCAACGGGATAACAGAGGCCGGCACCGAGGCGCCGGCCTCATGACCTTACCAACCCTTGTACGGAAATGCCGGAGCGGTCTTGGCCAGTTGCTTCGGCCAGACCGGCGTGTAGTTCTCGCCGTCCTGCAACTGGATCACGAGGCCCGCGGCGAGCACGTTCTGGCCCTTGTCGTCGAACTTCACGCCCTTGTAGCCCATGATCAATTGATCGGGCTTGAGGTCAGTGGCCTTCAGCGCGGCCTGGATCTTGGCGGGCTCGGTCGAACCGGCGCGGTCGATTGCCTCGGCCAGCACGAAGAAACCCTGCATCTGGCGCGCGGCGGTATCATCGAGATCGTCGCCACCGCTCTTCTTCTTGTACATCTCGTTGATCAGGAAGGTCGGCGTTCCCGGAGCCCCGATCGCGAAAGACGAGCGATTGAACAGGCCCTGCGTGAGCTTTCCGGCGGCCTTGATGAACGACGGATCGGAGAAACCGGAATTGTCGGCGATGATCATCGGCGGCTTGTAGTCCAGCGCCTGCATGGTCTTGGCGTACAGGATCGCATCGGACGTATAGCTGACCATGATCACCACGTCCGGCTTCTTGTCCTTGAGCTGCAGCACCTGGCTCTGCACGTCGGTGGTGTTGGCGGCGTAGGGAATATCGAGCGCGATGCTAAGGCCGTTGTCCTTGAAGACCGAGGTGATGACGCTGGCAACCGACGTGCCGTACTCGGTATTCTCGTGCACGATCGCGACATTGTCGGTCTTGATCCCGTTGGCCTTCATGTCCTTGAGGAATTCCAGATAGATCTTGGCGAAGTCCGACGCCACCGGCGTCACGCGGAAGAACCATTTGAAGCCGCGCTCGGTCAGGTTGGCGGCAACCGACTCGCCATTGACGAAGGGAATGCCGTATTTCTCGGCGATCGCACTGGCGGTCAGCGTGATGCCCGACTGATAGGCGCCGCCAAGCGCAACCACCTTTTCTTCGGTGATCAGACGAAGCGCCTGATTTTGGCCGACCGCGGGGCTGCCTTGGTTGTCAGCGAAGACGACCTCGAGTTTGGCGCCGCCGAGGCCCTTGAGGCCTGCGTTGTTGGTGAGCGGCAGATTGCCGAAACCGCCGCTACCGCTGTTGATGATCTCGACCGCGGTTTCGATCGCGGCCTTGCCGTGCGTGCCGGCGCTCGCGGCGTTGCCGCTCAGCGGAAGGACCATGCCGATCTTGACGGTCTTGTCCTGGGCTGAAGCAGCGCCTGCCAGCGCAACCGAGATGGCGGCAGCCGAAATCAGCCCAACGATATGTTTGAATGCCATTCTGAAAATCTCCTGGAGGTACCGCCCGGTGTGTGGCTCTTGAGAGCTCTGGATAAGCTTGGGCACAATGGCCCAGCGCTTTCCTTGCTTTTTAGCCCGGTCAGCATCGCATGGCCGGTTGGCATCGGCAAGTTGCGGCGGCGTCCGCGCGCGCGGCAATTAGTCGGGTGGGCCATCAGGCCCTTCCGGCGACATAGACCGTGTTGGTGGCGATGTGTTCCCCCGCCAGATCGTCAAAGGTCACGACGTGTGCAGCGGCGGTTGCGAAGATATCCTTTAGCACGCGTTCGAACGCTTCATCCGGAGGATCGTTCGACCACAGCGCGAAGACGCCGCCGGGTTTCAGATGTTCGGCCAACCGGGCAAGCCCGTCCTTCTCGTAGAGCGCGGCGTGGCGCGGATGCAGCAGCTTTGTCGGCGAGTGGTCGATGTCGACCAGCAGCGCATCGAAGCGGCGGCGCGGCGTTTGGGGATCGCAACCGCCGGCGGACTGCGTCATCGCGAAGAAATCGCCGTGGACCAGACGGCAGCGCGGATCGCCGGTCAGTTGTTTGCCGAGCGGCAGCAGGCCCTGCTCATGCCATTCGATCACTTCGGCCAGCGCATCGACCACGACCAGCGACCGCACGCTCGAATGTTCGAGCACGGCTTGCGCGGTGTAGCCGAGCCCGAGGCCGCCGACGACGACATCGAGATCCCCGCGCGTCAATGCCGCCAGCCCCAGCCGCGCCAGTTCGATCTCGGCGGCGGTGAACTGGCTCGACATCAGATACTCGTCGCCGAGCTTGATTTCGTAGACATCGACCCCGGTGGAAAGCGACCGGCGCCGCCGCAGGCTGAGCGCCCCGATCGGCGTCGGGCGATAATCCAGCTCTTCGAAATAGATGCTCATCCGCCCCGCCCTGAACGCGGCGCCAAGGCCGCCACAACAGGCCGGCGTTTATGGCCGGCCGCACCCTCAACGAAGCCGGACGCCCCGCTTGCCAAGGCCGGGAGCTAGCGGGTAGAAGGACCTCACTTGGACGCGATTTGCTGATCCGTCGCAAGCAATAGCCCAACGACCAATCTAAGCCATTGAATACGCTTAGGTATTGCCGCTGGAGCCGTTGGGGAATGGTGTAACGGTAGCACAACAGACTCTGACTCTGTTTGTCTAGGTTCGAATCCTAGTTCCCCAGCCAAAGTTTCCTGCTCAAAACCCTGGTCCGACGGCTGCCGGAGCGCTAGCGCTCTGAAGCCCCGCCGACGGGTCTACTTCGTTACGCCCCGGCCTTTCGAACTCGAGGCGCCTCGCGCAGCCGGGTCTCGCCGGGCTCCATTCCTCGATTGTGCCGTGTGCTGGCTCAGCCTTCTCGCCAACGTCTCCAGGTCCTGCTTCCGTCCGCTACGGAGCAGGTCCGAGAACTCCCGCGTATCGATCGACGAAATCGCGCGCGTTTCGGATGGCGGCGTCGACCAACGCCGCCAGGCCCGTCGCATCCAACGAAAAAATACGCGCGGTTTCCTCATTTGACGTCGGACGCAGAGGCCTCCTTCTGGGCGATCGGCGACACCGGCGAGCCGGGGCCGATCTTCTGCAGATTGCCTGTGATCACCCGGTCGGTTTCGACGAGGCCCTTCACGCTCACGGCATCGCCGTCCGTCGGCCCGAGGGTGACGATCTTCTGCTCGGCCTTGTTGCCCTCACCGACGACGTACACGTATTTTCCAAGCTGGCTCGATCCCAGAGCGACCTGCGGCACCAGCAGAGCGTCGGGCTCATCGCGCACATGCAGGCGAACGCGGACATATTGCCCGGGAAGCAGTGTGAATTTCGGGTTCGGCACGGTCGCTCTCGCCGTGATCGTTCCCGTCGTACGATCGACCCCGTTGTCGACGAAGGTAAGTTCCCCCGAATAATCCGCCGAGGCATCGTCGGGCAGAGAAACCTTGGCAACCACCTTGCTGGCAAGGCGCGCCGTCTGGATGACGCCGATATCCCGCTCGCTCGGATTGAACGTCACATAGAGCGGATCGAGTTGCACCAGCGTGTTGAGCGTGAAGCCGGATCCGCCGACCAGCGTGCCGACGGGAGCGCGATTGCGGCCGAGGCGCCCCGAAAATGGCGCGCGAATTTCGGTGTAGGCCAGATTGATCTCCGCCGAACGGACCGCGGCACTATCCTGCGCGACCGACGCCTCGCTCTGGCCGAGCGTGCTGGCACGCTGGTCGTAATTGTCCTTGGCCAGGAACCCGGTCTTCACCAGTTCATCGCCACGGTTGAAATTCGAGCGCGCATATCCGAGTGCCGCGACATTCCGTTGCGCCTGCGCCTTGGCCTGATCGAGCGCCGCCCGGTAGTCGCGTTCGTCAATCTTGTAGAGCAGCTCCTCGCCCTTGACGTCGGCGCCATCTGCCGCCGGCTGCGACTGGATGTAGCCGGCGACTTTGGCCTGCAGCGAGACTTCGCGGATTGACTCCGTGCGTGCGGAATATTCCAGATACACCGGGATCGTCCGCTTGATGACGGCCGTCACGGGGACCGGCATGGCCGGCGGACCCGACGGCGCCGCGGCGGCCACCGGCCCGGCACGGAGCGAGTAGGAGGCGATGGCTGCGCCGACACAGACGACGGCAGCGCCGCCGAGCAAGATTTTCCAGGCTTTCATGAGATTTCCTTGGGATTTCCTGATTTCATTCGGCCGGCGCGTGGCCCGGCTGAGGAGCATGTGATTCTTCGGATGAATGGCCGCGCTCACGGAAAGTTTCGATTGCGGCATAGAACACGGGTACGAACAGCAGGGTCAGGATCGTCGCCGCCAGCATGCCGCCGAACACGGTGGTTCCGATCGATTGCCGGCTGGCGGCCCCTGCCCCGCTCGCGATCATCAGCGGCACGACGCCGAGGATGAACGCGAAGGCCGTCATCAGGATCGGCCGAAGCCGCAGACGCGCGGCCTCCATCGCAGCGTCGACGATGCTCAAGCCTTCCTGGCGCCGGCGCTTGGCGAACTCCACGATCAGAATGGCGTTCTTGGCGGAAAGCCCGATCAGCATCACGAAGCCGATCTGCGAATAGACGTCGGTCTGCAGGCCGCGCACGAACAGCGCCAGGAAGGCTCCGAACAGCGCCAGCGGCACCGCAAACAGCACCATGAACGGCATCGACCAGCTCTCATACTGAGCCGCCAGAATCAGGAACACAAAGACGATCGCCAGCACGAACACGACCGTGGCGATCGATCCTGCCTTCAGTTCCTGATAGGTGATTCCGGTCCACTCGAACGCGAAGTCGCGCGGGAGTGCGACGGCCGCCGCCCGCTCCATCGCCGTGACCGCCTGCCCCGAGCTGTAACCCGGCGCAGCGCCACCGTTGACCAGCGCGGACGCGTAGTTGTTGTAGTGCGGAACGGTTTCCGGGCCGACGATCGGCTTGAGCAGGCCCAGTGTGCTCAACGGGACCATGCTGCCGCCTGAGTTGCGGACGTAGAGCCGGTTAAGATCCGTCGCCGCCGCGCGCGAATCCTTGTCGGCCTGCAACGTGACCCGGAAAGTGCGCCCGAACAGGTTGAAGTCGTTCACGTACAGCGACCCCAGGAATATCTGCAGGGTATTGAATACGTCAGGCACATTGAGCCCGAGCAACTTCGCCTTGGTACGATCGAGGTCGTATTTGAACTGCGGTGTTGAGGTCGAGAACGAACTGAACAACTGCATCGGATTCAGCTCGGGCTGCTTGCGTGCTTCCGCAATCAGCGCCTGCGTGGCCTCGTTCAGCGCAAAGCTGCCCCTGCCCGTCAGGTCTTCGACCTGGAACTCAAAACCACCGGTCGCACCAAGGCCCGGAATCGAAGGCGGATCGAAGCTCAGCACGAACGCCTCGGGAACCATCAACAGCTTCATCCGGACATCAGCCACGATTCGTGAAGCCGTCTGCGAAGCCGGCCGCTCATCCCAAGGCTTGAGAATTCCGAACTCCACCGCCGAATTCGATTGGGCGGCATTGGTGAGGAAGTTGAGGCCGCTGATCGATCCGACGATGTCGACCCCCGGCGTGCCTTCCAGTATTCCCCTCACCTTTTCGGCTACCGCATCGGTGCGTTGCAGCGAGGCGCCGTCCGGAAGCTGGATCACGACGAAGAAATAACCCTGATCCTCGACCGGCAGGAAGCTCGACGGAATGCGCTGTGCGAGAAAATAGGTTGCGCCCAGAACGCCAACGAATACTGCCAAGACCGCCCATCGCCATCCGATCAGCACCCGCACCAGCTTTGCGTAGCCGTGAGAGAGACGATCGAACCCGGCATTGAACCAGCGGCGCGAAATTTCCCGGGGGCCGGTGCCGCAAAAACGCGGCGCTCAGAGCCGGACTAAGCGTCAGCGAATTGAACGCGGAGATGCCGACCGAAATCGCGACCGTCAGCGCGAACTGATTGTAGAGACGGCCGGTCACGCCGGGGATGAACGCCACCGGCACGAACACGGCCATCAGCACCGCGGTGGTCGCGATGATCGGCCCTGTCACTTCAGCCATGGCGGCCTGCGCCGCCTTCAGCGGCGGGAGACCGTTTTCGAGTTGCCGTTCGACGTTCTCAACCACGACGATGGCGTCGTCCACGACCAACCCGATCGCGAGCACCATGCCGAGCAGGCTCAGCATGTTGAGAGAGAAGCCCATCACCTGCATGACGGCCAACGTTGCGATCAACGAGACCGGAATAGCGATAGTGGGGATGAGCGTGGTGCGCCAGTTTTGCAGAAAGATAAAGACGACGAGGACGACCAGGGCCAACGCCTCGGTCAGCGTGATGATGACGTCGCGCTTGGCTGCCTTGACGAACCGTGTGGTGTCGTAATGCAGGCCGTATTCGATCCCCTTCGGGAAGCGCTTCGAGAGCTCCTCCATCTTGTGCTTGACGTGCTGCTGCAGGTCCAGCGCGTTGGAACCCGGCATCTGGAACACGGCCAGCACGACGGTCGGATCCTTGCCGAACACGGCGGTCGAGGAATATTGCAGCGCGCCGAGTTCGATGCGGGCAATATCCTTCATCCTGACGATCGCCCCGCTGGCAGGATCCGAGCGCACCACGATGTCGCCGAACTGCTCGGGGTCGCTGAGCCGGCCGGTCGCATTCACCTGCATCTCGAAAGGCGTGCCCTCGGGCGCCGGGGACTGCCCGATCTTGCCGGCGGCAACCTGCACGTTCTGTTCGGCCACCGCCTGCTGCACGTCGACCGCGGTGATACCGAGCTTGGCGAGCTTGTCGGGATCGAGCCAGATGCGCATCGAATAGCGCCGTTCACCGAAGATCTGGACGTCGCCGACCCCCGGAACCCGTTTCAGCGGGTCCACCACCTGAAGATAGGCGTAGTTGCTGAGCGCGACCGGATCGACCGACCGGTCCGGCGAAACCAGGTTCACGATCAGCACGAAATTCGGGTTCTGCTTCTTGATGATGACGCCGCCCTGATTGACGATGGGAGGCAGCGAGGCAGCGGCCTGCGCCACGCGGTTCTGGACGTCGACCGCAGCGATGCTCAGGGGATATCCGACGTCGAACGTGACCGTGATCGTCGATGAGCCGTCGTTGGAACTCGAGGACGACATGTAAGTCATCCCCTGCACGCCGTTGATCTGCTGTTCGAGCGGCGTCGTCACGGTGTCGGCGACGACCTGGGCGCTCGCGCCCGGATATGCCGCGCTGACCACGACCTGAGGCGGCGTAATGTCGGGAAATTGCGAGACCGGCAGCAGGAAATAGCAGATGGCCCCGGCCAGGACCATGATAACGGCGATCGACGACGCGAAGATTGGACGGTGAATAAAAAAGCTAACCATGAAGACGGCCCGATCTTGACCCGAACTGTGGAGAAATGTTACTGGTCGGTAACGGCGGACATTACCGACCGGTAACACCGTGGTCAAGTGGGGCGGCACAATCAATATTCCTTGAGGAAACCAGATGCCCGAAGCACATTCCGACGCCCTGCGGCCGCGCGAACGAATCCTGTTGGCGGCCAGGGATTTGTTCCATCGTCACGGTATCCGCGGCGTAGGGGTCGAGACGATCGCCGAGGCCGCCGGCACCAACAAGATGACCCTCTATCGGCACTTCGATTCGAAGGACGATCTCATCGTCGCTTATCTGCAGAGCGTTGCCCTCGAGGTCGACGAGATGTGGCGGGATTTCGAGCGCGACCATCCCGGAGACATCCCGGCCCAATTGAAGGCCTGGCTGGTTTGCGCGGAGGAGTGTGTGACATCCGACGAACGCGGCTGCGAGCTCGCCAATGCCGCCATCGAACTGACCGCAGACAATCATCCGGGGCGCCGGATCATCGAGGAATTGAAGACCAATCACCGTAACCGCCTCGCTTCTCTCTGCCGCCGAGCAGGTATCTCGCAGCCCGAAGTGCTGGCCGACACGCTGACGCTCCTGCTCGAGGGCGCCCGCGTCAGCCGTCAGGCGGCCGGCAGCAAAGGTCCCAGTGCCAAGTTTACCGCCACGGCGGAGGCCGTGATCGCGACGTTCAAGGCAAAGTCAAAACCCGCCCGCAGATCTCGCTAGGCGCCGGCCGCCAAGCCACGCCGGCTGAATTCAGGACCCGCCGCGCATCTCCCCGCCCCGCAGCCTGCTGTGCTTTGCGCCGTACACGAAATAGATCGCAAACCCGGCCAACAGCCAAACCGCGAGTCTGATCCAGGTGTCGCCGGGCAGGCCCAGCATCAGAAAAAGCGACGTGGCCGCCCCGGCGGGCGCGATCACCCAGATCGCCGGCGCCCTGAATGGGCGCGGCAGGTCAGGCTCGATGATCCGAAGCGCCAGCGTGCCGATCGAGACCACGGCAAACGCAAACAATGTCCCGATGCTGACGAGTTCGCCGACAAGCCCGATCGGCAGCAGGCCGGCGAGCACAGCGACAACGATGCCACTGCCGATGGTTGAGATGTACGGTGTTCGAAAGCGCGGATGGATCTTGGCGAACGCCGGCGGCAGCAAGCCGTCATGGGCCATGGCGCGAAAAATTCGCGGCTGCCCGAGCAGCGTGACCAGGATGACCGAGGTCAGTCCGAGCACGATGCCGAGCTTGATCAGCGGCGACAGCCATCCGATTCCGATTTTGTCGATGCCGACAGCGATGGGATCGGGAACGTTCAAACGGTCGAACGGCACGATCCCGGTCAGGACAAAGGCAACCGCGATATAGAGCACCGCGCAGACGGCGAGCGAGCCGAGGATGCCGATCGGCATATCGCGTTCCGGCTTTTTGGCTTCCTGCGCCGCCGTCGAGACTGCATCGAAACCGACATAGGCAAAGAACACCATCGCCGCGCCGCGGACCACGCCGGACCAGCCGAATACGCCATTGGCAGTATTCGGCGGAATGAAGGCCCCCTCGGGATTGCCTGACGTCACCCAGTTCGCCGTCGACACCGAGGAAACCGCGCAGGCAATGAAAAGCAGGATCACCATCAATTTCACCGCGACGATGATATCGTTGAACCGCGCGGTCTCGCGGATGCCCACCACCAGCAAGGCCGTGACCGTCACGATGACGACCATGGCCGGCAGGTTGAAGATCGCCCCGGTCGACGACCAGACACCGGCATTGCCGTCATAGGCAAAGGGCGCGGACACCAGCCGCGCTGGCAGTTCGATGCCAAAATCCCGGGCAAAGCTGACGACATAAGCGGACCATCCGATCGCCACCGCGACCGCGGCGACCGCGTATTCGAGGATGAGATCCCAGCCGATGATCCACGCGATCAGCTCGCCGAGCGTGGCATAGGCGTACGTGTAGGCGCTTCCGCTGATCGGAACGCTCGAGGCCATTTCGGCGTAGCAAAGTCCGGCGAAGGCGCAGGCCACCGCGCCGAGCAGAAACGACAGCGTCACCGCCGGCCCCGCATTGGTCGCCGCCGCCTGCCCGGTCAGGATGAAGATGCCCGCCCCGATCACGCCGCCGATGCCGAGCATCACGAGATTGAATGCGGACAGCGAACGCTTCAGGGAATGGTTTTCGGAGTTTTCAGCCGCCTGCGCGGCCTCCTGCAACAGAACCGCCGTGGATTTTCGCGCCCAGATGTCTGGCAAACCGGCTCTCCGTTCTTCCAGCCTCGGTAGCCGGGCCATCGGCGACGGCGCGATCTTGACGCCGTTTGCTTTATGCCGCAACCGGCGGGGTACCGCGCGTGAAGCGATCGATCGTTCCCCCACGCGTTCGCGCTCTCGCGGCGCGATGCGCCCGAGGCTTGAGAGGCTCACCCTCGAAAGAGAGGGCGTAGGGAATGCCGGGCGCTCGCTGCACCCGCGGTCCCGCGCGCAAATGGAATTGTAGATACGCGCACGAGCATACAGGGTCAGCGGAAACACTCCGGCATCCCCTACGTAGCGGTCTTACGGCTTATGCCGTGCTCGCCCCGGCGACGAATTCGTTTTTGTCACCGTCGCTGGCGGATTAAGGCTGATCGAACCGGTTGGCCCGACTTCGCCTCCGCCAGCTTGACATCAGCAACGGATGCCAGGCCCACACGGTTTTGCCGTACGCTCAAACGTCGTTCGTTTTGCGCGCCTGCGATCCCTCACGGGGTTCAACCCGCCCTGTGACCACAGTGCACGCCAACGCTCTCGCGTCCACCACATCCCATCCCACGTTCGTGACGACGCGCGACCGCCCCTCTTGCCGGAACAGGATGGCCGGAATTAAGCAACTGATTTGGGGTTTCGGAAAAGCAGAAATTTGCACGTCGTGTTAATTTGTCGCAGGGCGACGGGCAAAGGGAAGCATGCGCACAAGTTCGAAAGCGCGGCTACACCTTCCTCGTCCCTGAGAGCTGACAAGTCTGACTCGGCACAGCATGGGGAAAGCACGCCTTTCTCATTGCGGTGGACTTCTAGCCACGGTTGAATATGCGAATCAATTAGGACCTTGAGGTTTTTCAAATTTCATCATGGCAGACTATTCTGCTTCTTTTCGGGAAGGCGGGGCACTACAATTCGATGCCGCGTCGATCAATGATCTAGCAACAGCCGCGCGCGACTATCTCGACACAGATCCGAAAGTGACAATAGAGTTTGTTGGCGACCATAAAATATCGAGCACAGACCTAAAGCAACTGCTTGATGATCCATACATTCGATCGCTACAAATCAAATTGATCAAGATCGACGGTTCACAATACAAGGTTGAGCCACGCCGATCGTTTGATCTATCGGTCGATCCTGACTTTTCATTTATGGGCGCTGTCGATGTCACGATCAGGGGAGATCGCGATGCAGCCGTCATGGTCCGCGACAAAATCGAAAAGACTCTTAGGGGGTGTTGGCTCTGGTATGCGAGACTGTTCCGCCCGATCGACCCTACGTTCGCGGCGTTTCGGTTAGTTTTTGCAACCCTCGCAATCTTCGCTTCTATTTTTGCGACTTATACCGTCATCAGGGGTTTTCCCGCCACGTCCGAAGATGCCCTTAAGCAAGGGGGTGAAACGTTACTGCTAACGCCGCTTTTCTATCAAGTGACGGCCTTCCTAAAACGGCGGCTCTTCCCCAAGCTTCTCTTTAGCATCGGCAAATCTTCGGACGCAGTGAACGCGGCAGCATATTGGCGAAACATAGTGTTTGTTGCTGTTATTCTGGCGATCATCGCGAGCATTGCGGCAACGTTGATCACTGATCGGTTCAAGTAAAGCTGACCTTCATGCCGATATCACACCGGCGGCGTGCCGTGGGTGTGAAACGACTCGATCGTCTTCAGCCCCCAGGCCTGGCCCTTCTTGCGTTCTTCCTCGGTCCAGACGATCGGCTTCCAGTCCGGCGCGAGGATGAGGCGGGCGCCGGCGTTGGCGACTTCGACGCGGTTGCCGCCGGGCTCATAGACATAGAGGAAGAAGGTCTGCTGGATCGCGTGCTTGTGTGGGCCGGTCTCGATGTGAACGCCGTTTTCGAGAAAGATATCGGCGGCGCGCAGGATTTCCTCGCGGCTGTCGAGCGCGTAGGTGACGTGGTGGAAGCGGCCTTTTTTGCCGTAGTGATCGCGGGTGTAGGCGAAGTCGTAGCTCTTGTTCGACATCGTCATCCACATCGCGGCTTCGGTGCCGTCGTTGAGCACGATCTGCTCGGTAAGCCGCAAACCGAGATAGTCCTCAAAGAAGATGCGGTTGGCCTTGATGTCGACCGCGAGGCAGTTGAGATGATCGAGCCGGCGGACATTGACGCCGCGGGCAGGAAACCGCTGCGCCTGGTTCTTCAACGCCGGCTTGAGCTCGGGCGGCGCCTGATACCATTCGGTTTCGTAATACAGTTCGACGATATGACCGTCAGGGTCCCGGCAGCGGAACGTCGGCCCCTGCCCCATGTCGCCGTCGATCCAGCCGATGTCGAAGCCGGAACCCTTCAGCGCGGCAACGCGGCGCTCCAGCGCCTGCGGGCTGCGCGCGCGCAGCGCCATGTGCTCCATGCCCGAGGTGTTCGACGCCGTCAGTTTTAGCGAATAGCGCTCGTAATCGTCCCAGCCGCGCAGGTAGACCGACTCGCCCTTGCGGCCACTGACCGTCATGCCCATGACGTCGACAAAGAACTTCAGGCTCTCGTCCGGCTTCGGCGTCAGCATTTCCATGTGGCCGAGATGGGCGAGATCGAAAATCGGCTCCGGGGTCATGTGCGTTCCCTCTCGTAGGGTGGGCAAAGCGCGGCGTGCCCACCGGTTCAAGCGACATGGTGGGCACGGCGCTTTGCGCCTTTGCCCACCCTACGGTTACAGCGCACGCGTGACGTCGTCGAACAACTCATCGACCCCGAACGCGCGCGGAATCAGTTTTTGCTGCGTGCAATAGTGAATGATCAATTCCAGCGAACGCCGCATCTCGTCGGTACTGAACCGCGGCGCCGCAGGCGCAGCCGCGGCCGACGCGTCGAGCAGCCGATGCACCTCGCGCACGGCGGCGGGATCGGTGTCGGACAGCTTCTGGCTCGCCACCACCATATGGTTGATCGGCGAGACCTTGTGTTTCGCGAACCAGGCTTTCTCTTCGGCCGCGGCATCCGCGAATAGCGGCTTCAAGTCCGGGTGGTCGGATTTTTCGCCGAGCACCGCATCGAGTTCGCCGTCGATCAGCATCTGCACGACCTGCTTGCCGGCCGGCGCCCGCTTGGTGGTGTCCTTGAACTCGGCGACATGGGCTTCCTCGAACGTGACCCAGTCGATCGAATCGAGATCGACGCCATAATCATTGGCGAGGATGCCGCGCAGCCAGGCGCCGGTCGTGGTGGTGAACGAGCGGATGCCGACGCGCTTGCCGTTGAGGTCGGCGGGCTTCAGCGTGCCGTGCTTTGCATTGTACAGCGCGTAGCCATGCTGCGCCCGCGCCACCACCACATTGGGCAACAGCACCACCGGCTTGCCAAAGCTCTTCGCCATCAGAAACGTGACGATGGCCAGTTCGGAGACATCGAACGCCGCCTCGCGCACCATCGGCTTGAAACCCTTGTGCGCCGGCGAGTAGTCGGCGAAATCCAACGCAACGGAATCGGACTTGATCGCCCCACTCTTCAGGGCTGCCGTTCCCGGATAATCGCCGAGCAAGGCGCGTAGACGCGTCGCCATCACGCCAGTTCCTCCACCGCCATCGGGAACAGCCGCTGATAGGCCTCGCCATAGGTCATGGCTTTGCCGGAGTTGCGTCCGCCCTGCACGCCCCGATTCAGCGCGACGCGTTCATAGTAGGCCCACAGATGCTTTTGCGCCGCGAGAATCTCGAACGTCTTGCGCTTGAGGTCCCAGACCTCGTCGATGTTGAGGATCACCTGCGGCTTGAAATTGCACTGCTCGGGCTGGTGCGGCTCGAACAGAAACACCGGCGGCGCGGCATAGGTGTACTTGGCGCCGGGCTTGTGGCCCATTGCCTGCGCCACCACCCGCGTCTCCTGGGCGAAATGCGCGGCGTTGGGATGATCGAAATTGTAGGGATCCTCCAGCGCGTGGGTCAGCACGAAGGACGGATTGAGTTCGCGGTAGATGTCGACCATGCGGTCGAAATGCGCCTCCGTCAGCCGCAGCGGGTAATCGCCGGCATCGAAGAATTCGATTTCCGCCCCCAGCATTTCCGCCGCGCGCTGCGCCTCGTCGCGCCGGCCGGCCTTGACCTTCTCCAGCGTCGCGCCCGCTTCCTTCCAGGCGAACTGGCTCTCGCCGCGCTCGCCGAACGACAGGCACGCGATCTTGATGCGATAGCCCTTCTTGGCGTGCAGCGCGATCGCCCCGCCCGCGCGCCAGACGAAATCGCCGGGATGCGCCGTGACCACCAGGCCGGTCTTGTTCGCGTTGGTCATGCATTCCTCCTCTTTTTGTTTGACGCGTTTTCTACCGCAGATAAGTCTACGCAATCTGCGTAAACTTGATTGTTATGCGAACCGGTGTCCACTTCGCTCGAAAACGCTATGGCTATTGTTTTTCTATTCCCGCGCGATCGATCACGTCGGCCCATTTGCCGATATCGTCCTTCAATCGCCCAAGGATCTCCTCGGGAGAGCTGGCCTTGGCCTCGATGCCGAGTTCGAGCGCGCGCTGTTTCAGCTTGATATCATCGAGCACCTCGCGCAGCGCGGCGTTGAGGGTCTTGATCACGTCCGGCGGCGTGCCCTTTGGCGCAAAGATCGCATTCCAAGACCGCGCCTCGAAATCACCGCCGCCGGCTTCCTTCACCGTCGGCACCTCGGGCATGAAGCTGGTACGGACCAGTCCCGACGACGCCACCGCGGCCACCGCATGATCGGCAATGTGCGACTGCACCGACGTATAGTTCTCGATCGCCATCTGGATATCGCCGCGCAACAGCGCGATCAGCACATCAGGCGAACTGCGGAACGGCACGATGGTGACATCGACGCCGGCGGTCGACTTGAACAGTTGCGCGGCGAGGTTCTGGGTCGAGCCGACATTGATGGTGCCGACATTGAGCGTGCCGGGTTTTGCCTTCGCCGCCGTGATGAAATCCGCCAGCGTCGCGTAGGGCGAGCCTGATTTGGTGACGAAGATGAAGTCGAAAGTGCCCATGCTGGAGACCGGAACGAAATCGGTCACCGGATTGAAGTTCAGGCTCTTGAACAGCGACACCGAAATGGCGGTACCGTTGCTCAGCAGCGCCAGCGTATAGCCGTCCGGCGGCGACGACAGCACGGCGCGGGCGGCGGTGATGCCGCCGGCGCCCGGCATGTTCTCGATGATGAAGCGCTGGCCGAGCTTTTCGCCGAGTTTTTCGGTGACGATGCGCGCCGTGACGTCGGCAACCCCGCCCGGGCCGAACGGCAGGATCAGCCGTATCGGCCGGGTCGGATAATTTTGCGCGCAGGCGGTCTGCGGCATCAGCAGCGCAGCCGCTAATGCAACCAACCCGGCGATCGATGCTTGGCGCCTGTTAATGGAAAATCCTGCCATCTCAGAACTCGAACAGACGGGCGGGATTATCGACCAGGATCTTCTGCTGCAGCTCCGGCTCCGGCGCGAACAGCGGAATCAGATCGACGAGATCGCCGTCGTTCGGCATCGCCTTGACATTGGGATGCGGCCAGTCGGTTCCCCAGATCACGCGGTCCGGCGCGGTCTCGATGACGCGGCGCGCGAACGGCACCGCGTCATGGAACGGCGGCCCGCCGGACGAGACGCGCTCGCAGCCGCAGACCTTGACCCAGCATTTCTCGTCGCGGCTCATCAACTCGATCAGCGTCCGGAACGGCAGCTGATCGAGGCCGTCGGAAGCCTTGACCCGTCCCATGTGATCGATGGTGTAACGCACCGGCAGCTGTTGCAGCATCTGCGCATACTCAGGCAAATCGATCGCATCGAAATGCAGGTCGATGTGCCAGCCCAGCGGCGCCACCATCGCCACGATGCGATGGAACACCGCCATGTCGGGCACACCGCCGAGATGGCGCACGAAGTTGAAACGGCAACCGCGAAAGCCGCCCTCGTGCAGCTCGCGCAGGCCCCGTTCGGTAATGCTGTCGTCGATATTGGCGACCGCGCGAAAGGTGCCGTTGCTGACCGCGATGGCGTCCAGCGCCACCCGGTTGTCGGTGCCGTGCACGCTGGCATTGACGATGACGGCGCGGCCGATGCCGAGCTTCTTGTGCAGGGCCTGAAAATCTTCCAGCGGCGCGTCGGGCGGCGTGTAGGGTCGCCCCGGCGCGTAGGGATATTTGTCGCCGGGGCCGAAGATGTGCGTGTGCGCGTCACAGGCCAGCGGCGGCAGGCGAAATTTTGGCGTTCGCGTATCGGGATCGGGGCCGGGAATGGTTGGCTGCTGCATCATGTGGTCTGCTGATCGCTTTATTTCGCGCTTGCCTGCGTTCGCGCATTTTTGCGAGGGGCAGCTTTTGCAGGCGCTGCGGTGGCGTTCGCAACGCCCGGGAGGTGGTTGACGTCGGGCGCCTGCAACGACGCCACCGTCGCCGCCACCAGTTGCTCGATCGCCTCCGCCATATCGGCGCCGTCGGCCTCGCCGCGGGACAGCCGCGTGACCCGCTCCGGGTTGACGAGGGTGTAATACAGCGCGCCGAGCAGAAACTGCGATCGCCAGACGATCGCCGTGCGCGGCAGATGCGGCAGGCTCTGCTCGATCGCCTCGATGAAGGCGTTGGTGGTGTCGTCGAAGATTTCCGCAATAATGCGGCCGACCACCGCGTTGCCCTCCGCCGACATCACCGCCCGCAGCCGGGTGAACCGCGCCCCGCCGCCGGCAAGATCGCTGCTGGAGGAAAACGCCGGCTGCACATAAGCGCGCACAATCGCTTCCAGCCGGTCCTGCACGTCGCGCACGCGCGTCGCGGCGACCAAGAGCTCGATGCGGCGCTTGTTCATGGGGCCGCAATGCCGCTTGTAGATTTCCAGCAGCAGGCCGTCTTTGCTCTTGAAATGATAGGTGATGCTGCCGGGGTTGGCGCCCGCCTCCAGCGCGATGTCGCGGATCGACACGGCATTGAATCCGCGCGTCGAGAACAGCAGTTCCGCCGCGCTCAGGATCGCTTCGCGCATGTTGGGATTTCGCGTCATTGGATTTGCTTTCCGCGCGCTGGTTTTGTACGTTTGTACAAAATATAAGGTCTGGTCAACAAAAATCCGGACCGGCGCGGCCGCCTCATCGCCGCGATCTGGGATGACAAGGAGTTTTGGGATGCGCGGTGCCGTCGTTGCGTTGCTGATCGTTGCGGGATCGCTGGCCTGGCGCGGCGCGCCCGCCATCGCGGCCGATCCGGAACCGCGCGCGATCCTGGCGCCGACGGGCGTGTTGAGGGCCGCGCTCTATACGGGGACCCCGACCTCGATCCTGCCGGATCCGAAAGCGGGCGGCCCGCGTGGCGTCGGTTACGATCTCGGCAAGGAACTCGCCAGGCGCCTCGGCGTCCCCTACCAGCCGGTGGTGTTTTCCAAGAACGCCGATGTCCTTGCCGCGATCAAGAATGGCACCGCCGACGTCGCCTTCACCAACAGCTCGTCGGCGGCGCGCGCCAAGGACATGGATTTCGGTCCGCCTTTCATGGACGTCGAACTCGGCTACCTCGTCCCCAAGGGGTCCATGCTGGCAACCGTCGCCGAGGTCGATGCTGCCGGACTTCGCGTCGGCGTCACGGCGGGAAGCTCCTCGGAGGCGACCCTGACCCGCGACTTCAAGCACGCCGAAGTCGTTCGCGTCACCAACTTCGATGCCGGAATTGAAATGATGACAACCGGCACGCTCAACGCCTATGCCACCAACAAGGCCTCGCTGTTCGAGATGGCCGAAAAACTGCCGGGATCGAAAGTGCTCGACGGCCGCTGGGGGGTCGAGCACTTTGCCGCCGCCATTCCCAAAGGACGCGACCAGGGCATGGCGTTCCTGCGGCAGTTCACAGTTGACGTGAAGTCGGAAGGGCTGGTCAACGCGGCGATCGCGCGGGCCGGTTTGCGTGGCGCCGTGACGTCGGCGGCGGAGTAGCCAAAACGAGCATCGGCGCGCTCCATGCGACGCCTGAACTTGTTGAATCATCAGACTGACACAGAAGGACTTTTTGGTATGTCCCATCACGGCAACATCATCCGCGGCCTGCTTGCGGCAACGATCATTTCGCTCGCCGGCGCCGGCGCAAAGGCGGAGACGTTTCCGACCAAACCGGTGCGCATCCTGGTGCCCTATGCGGCCGGCGGCGCCGTCGACGTGCTGGCGCGCACCATCGGGCAGTCGCTGTCGAAGACCTGGGGCCAGCAGCCGGTGATCGAAAACCGCCCCGGTGCCGGCGGCATCATTGCGTCGCAGGCGCTGACGCAATCGCCGCCCGACGGTTACTCCCTGATCCTGGTGGCCAGCGGTCATCCATTGAACCAGTTCTTCTATCCAAAACTGCCCTACGACACCTTCAAGGACTTTACCGCGATCAGCGAAGTCGCTGCCTCGCCGCTCGCGATCGTGGTGTCGAAGACCAATCCGGTCAAAAATCTCGGCGAACTGCTGGCGACCGCGCGCGAAAAACCTGAAGCGCTATCCTACGGCATGTCCGGCAACGGCACCTCGGCACATCTCGCCGGCGAGCTGCTCAACTACATGGCCAAGGTCAAAATCCTGGCCATCCCCTACAAGGGCGGCGCGCCGGCCCTCACCGCGGTGATCGCAGGCGAAATTCCGATGAGCGTCAATCCGCTGCCGGAAGTCGTCGGCCAGCTCGACGGCGGTTCGGTGCGTGCGCTGGCCGTGACCACGGCCGCGCGCTCAAAGGCGCTGCCGGATGTGCCGACGGTCGCGGAATCCGGCCTGCCCGGTTACGACGCCTCGGTCTGGTGGGGATTTTTGGGACCCGCCGGCATGGCGCCCGACCTCGTTGCCAAGATCAACGCCGACCTCGCAACGGCGTTGAAAGACCCGGTGGTGCTGACGGCGCTTGAGAAGATGGGCGCCTCGCCGGTCGGTAGTTCACCGGCCGAGTTCGACGCCTTCATGCGCGCCGAAGCGGTGAAGTGGGAGCCGGTGCTCAAGGAAGCCAATATCAGGGTGCAGTGAGCCCGGTCGCCCCTTCGATCCGGTTCAGGCGATGGTCGGAATGAGACCGCCTTCAACCCGCAATGCGGCGCCGTTGGTCGCGGATGACAACGGACTGGCGATGTAGGTCACCATGTTGGCGACCTCCTCGGCCTCGATCATACGCTGAAGCAGCGACGACGGCCGGCTCTTGGCAAAGAACTCGGCCTCGATCTCCGCGGCCGGCGCCTCCGGTTTATCAGACACGCTGCGCAGGAAGTCGACGATCCCTTCGGAACGCGTCGGTCCGGGCATCACGGCATTGACGGTGACGCCGGTTCCCTTGGTGAGCCCGGCGAGGCCGCGCGAGATCGAGAGCTGCGCGCTCTTGGTCATGCCGTAGTGGATCATGTCACTGGGGACCACGACGCCTGACTCGCTGGCGATGAAGATGATCCGGCCCCAGTTCTGTTTCAGCATCGCAGGCATATAGAAGCGCGCGAGCCGCACCCCGCTCATCACATTGACCTCGAAATAGCGACGCCAGTCGTCGTCGCTGGTCGCGGTGAAATCCTTGCTTTCGTAGATGCCGAGATTGTTGACGAGGATGTCGACCTGCGGATGGGCTTTCGTGATCGCCGCCGCTCCGGCTGAGGTGGCCGCATCCGCCGCGATCCCGGAAATGTCCTTGGCGCCGGATGTCCGCAGGTTCGCGACGGCGGCGTCGAGCTTGGCGCGATCGCGGCCGGTGATGACGACCCTGGCCCCCTCCGCCGCGAGCTTGCGTGCGATTTCAAGGCCGATTCCAGCCGTCGCGCCCGTGACCAGCGCGCGTTTTCCGTTCAACTGCATGTCCATGGCAAACCCCTTTGATGTGCCTCATTGTGCGCAACATCTAGGGCTTGCCCGGCCGTCGACTATTTCCATATTGTTCATATCACTTGTGAACTGGAGGCATAGATGCCGCGCATCCTGATGGAACGGTCGGGCGAGATGGAGGTGTTCGCGCGCGTCGTCGAGAAAAGCTCCTTCTCGGCCGCGGCGCGCAGCCTGGATCTGACGCCGTCCGCCGTGAGCAAGCTGATCGGCCGGCTGGAAGGTCGTCTCGGCACAAGGCTTCTGGCGCGAACCACGCGAGCGCTGACGCTGACCGAGGAAGGCGTCGCCTATCATCGCGCGGCCGAGCGCATCCTCGGGGAATTGAACGCGGCAGACCAGGCGGTCGCCACCGGTTCGGCGCGCGGCCGCATCCGCGTCAACGCCTCGGTGCCGTTCGGCACGACCTTCGTCGCCCCCTCGATCGGCCGGTTCGTGGCAGACCATCCGAACCTGACCGTCGATCTCAGCTTCACCGACGAAGTGGTCAATCTGCTTGAGGAAAAAGCCGACGTCGCCATCCGCGTCGGCACTCTGCCCGACAGCACCTTGAAGGCGCGCAAGCTGGCCCAAAGCCGCCGTGTCGTCTGCGCCGCGCCGGACTACCTCAAGCGCCACGGTACCCCACAGCTGCCGGCCGATTTGTCGAAACACAACTGCCTGACCTTCAATTTCAGGCGCTCGCGGATCGGCTGGCCGTTCCGGCACAAGCGGCGCGAGTTCGAGCAGCCGGTGAGCGGAAACCTCCAGGTCAACAATGGCGAGACCATGCGCCAGATCGTGCTGTCAGGTGTCGGGATCGCCCGCCTCGGCCGCTGGCATGTCGCCGACGCCATCAGGTCCGGCGCCCTGGTGCCGTTGCTGGAGGAATTCAACCCTGATGACCTCGAGCTGATCCACGCGGTCTATCTCGGCGGCGGCACGGTCCCCAGCCGCGTCAGGACGTTTGTCGATTACATGATCGAGACGCTTGGCAGGTCGGACGTGTTCGAGCCGGCCAGATAGAGCCTTATCGGTCCGCGCGTTTTCTTCACGCGAACCGGTTTCCACTTCGCTCGAAAACGCTATGGCCCGCCGATACCGCCTTGCCGCGGGGCGAAAGCAGGAGCCGCCTGATCTCCGCGGCCGGGATCGCCGGGCTGAACAGAAAGCCCTGCATCTCGGTACAGCCGAGGATGTGGAGCAGGTTGCGTTGCTGCTCGGTTTCGACGCCTTCGGCGGTGGTCGTCATGTCGCTGGCGGCCGCGATATTGACGACGGCCTGCACAATCGACGACGAGGCCCCGGCACCGGCCAGATCCCGGATGAAGGAGCGATCGATCTTGATCTTGTCGAACGGAAAACGCAGCAGATAGCTGAGCGAGGAATAGCCGGTGCCGAAGTCGTCGAGCGCGATGCGGACGCCGAGCTTTCGCAACTGGTGCAGGACCTCGAGGGCTGCCTCGTCATCGCGGATCAGGACGGCTTCGGTGATCTCGAGCTCGAGCCGGCCGGCGGCGAGGCCCGAGGCCGCCAGCGCCGCGGCGACGTTGAGCGCCAGCGTCTGGCTTCTGAACTGAACGGGCGAGACGTTGACCGCCACCCGCACCTCGTCCGGCCAGTTGGCCGCCTCGGCGCAGGCCGTGTTGAGCACCCAGTGGCCGAGCTGATTGATCAGGCCGGTCTCTTCGGCGATCGGGATGAATTCCGCGGGCGAGATCATGCCGCGTTCGGGATGCCGCCACCGCAACAGCGCCTCACAGGAGGAGACCTTGTTGTCCTCGAGATTGACCACCGGTTGATACCAGGCCTCGAGGCTGCCATCGCTGATGGCCTGACGCAATTCGAGCTCCAGGCTTCGCCGCGCCTTGGCGCGCGCATCCATGCCGGTCTCGAAGAAGCGGTAGGTCCGCCGTCCGTCGCCTTTGGCCCCGTACAGTGCAAGGTCGGCGTTCCTCAACAACTGGTCGAGGTCGAGCCCGTCGCCGGCCGCGAGCGCGATGCCGATGCTGGCATCGGTGGTGATCAGATTCCCCGCACACTCGAACGGCTGTCTGATCGCCGAATGGATTTTATCAACGAGTTCTGTGGCTTCCGACTGGCTCTTGATAGCGGTCTGAATCACCGCGAATTCGTCGCCGCCGAGGCGGGCCGCGACGTCGGACGCGTTGAGGCAGCCGCGCAGCCGGTCCGCAACGCCCATCAGAAGCTCATCGCCGACGGGATGGCCGAGCGCATCGTTGACGCTCTTGAACTCGTCGATGTCGATATACAGCACGGCGAGTTGCTCGCCCGGCCGCACCGTCTTCAGCGCCTGTTCGAGCCGTTCGCGGAACAGCACCCGGTTCGGCAGGTCGGTCAGGGCGTCGTAATGCGCCAGATGCGCGATCTTCTCGTCGGCGCGGGTGCGCTCGGTAATGTCCTCGATCGTGGCCACCCAGCCGCCCGCCTTCAGCGGCCGGTTGATGATCTCGATCGCCCGGCCGCCCGGCGCTTCGGTGAGCTGACGCGTGGCCTTGCCGAGCGCGACCTTGTGGATGATGGCGTTGCAGAAGGCGTCGACGTCGCCGTCAAAGGATCCGGTCTCCTGCCGGTGAGCAATCAGCCGCTGCATGGTGCAGCCGGGCTTGACCACGTCCGGCGACAGGCCGAACATCTCGATATAGGGCTGGTTACAGATGATGATCCGTGCCGATGCATCATAGAGAACAAGGCCTTGCGGGATGTTGTTGACGGCGATTGCAAGGTGGCGCCGCTCCGCAGCCAGCCGCTGCTCGGTCAACCGATGGCGCAGCAGCAGCAGACCGACCATGACCGCGAGAACGGCGACAAGCGCGGACAGGATATGTTCGCGCAGGCTCCATGCCGAAATAGCAACGCCAAGCGAAATCGCCGCCGCGAGCAGCACGCAACAAAGAGCGACCCGCCTGACGATCCCGGCTCTATCGGCGGGACTGGCAGGACCTTCCGGCGAGTGATGGCCGTTGTCGATGGTCACCTTGGTGTTCCCTGGCACGCGAATGATCCGCGGCGGCCAAACGTCTGGAACGCGACCAGACACGCCACCGCAACGCCTGGCGCCGGTCGCGCCCTGCATCATTTCTACGCAGGACAGGTGGAAAGCCCGTTACAACTTGCGGTTAGCGGGTGGTTACCGCGGCGGCAGGCCGGGCCGGATCCACGCTACCTGACCGGAGGTTACCGGCGCGCGGCGGCACGGCCTTCGCTCTCCTTCGAAGTGGTAAACGAATGATTAAGCAGCGCCGACGCAGCGCGCTCACGCAAATGCGGAAAACGCTGATTTTGCAGCCTTACTGACCGCTGATGCCCCGAACGGGACGCGGTTGCAAAACGGTCTCTGACCAAGATGCCGCGGATTTAGCGAATGCGGAACCCGGCCGGCTTAACCGTTTCGCTAGCCCGGCTGTTCATAATGGGGGCCAGATCCAAATTCATGACATGCCAGGTCAATCCCGTGACATCTTTCGGACGAATAATTTCGGTGCGCGGCTCCCTCGCCCGGGTCGGGCTTCTGGCGGAACGCCAGTTGCCTGTTTCGGAGGTGCGCGCCACCGTCGGCCGCTTCATCAGCATTCGCTGCGCCTCCTCCACCATCGTCGCCATGATCACCGAGGTAAGCTGCGAGAGCCTGCCCGCCTCTGACGAGTATATCGCGACCGCATCGGTCGACCTGCTCGGCGAAATTCTCGGCGACGACCGCCCCAAGTTCCAGCGCGGCGTCACCAACTATCCGACCATCGGCGACAATGTCGACCTGATCACCAATCAGGACCTGCGCACCGTCTATGCGCCGAGCGGATCGGACCAGATCAATATCGGCACGCTGCAACAGGACAAGTCCGTCATCGCCTATGTCGATGTCGAGGAAATGCTCTCGAAGCATTTCGCGATCCTGGGTTCGACCGGCGTCGGTAAATCGACCAGTGTCTCGCTGCTGCTGAACGAAATCCTCCGGGCGCGGCCGAACCTGCGGATCTTCCTGCTCGACGTCCATAACGAATATGGCCGCTGCTTCGGCGACCGCTCGCTGGTGCTGAACCCGCGCAACCTGAAACTGCCGTTCTGGCTGTTCAACTTCGAGGAAATCGTCGACGTGCTGTTCGCCGGCCGTCCCGGCGTCCCGGAGGAACTCGATATCCTCGCCGAGGTCATTCCGATGGCCAAGGGCCTCTATACCCAGTACCAGAATTCGGATCGGCTCGGGCTGAAGCGTGTCGACCCCAAATCGGTCGGCTACACCGTCGATACGCCGGTGCCCTACCGCCTGGTCGACCTGATTTCGCTGATCGACGAGCGCATGGGCAAGCTGGAGAACCGCTCGTCGCGTATCATCTATCACAAGCTGATCTCGCGCATCGAGACCGTCCGCAACGATCCGCGCTACACGTTCATGTTCGACAACGCCAATGTCGGCGGCGACACCATGGCCGAAGTCATCAGCCATCTGTTCCGCCTGCCCGCCAACGGCCGGCCGATGACCATCATGCAACTCGCCGGCTTCCCGGCCGAAGTCGTCGATTCCGTGGTGTCGGTATTGTGCCGGATGGCGTTCGATTTCGGCCTCTGGAGCGATGGCGTGTCGCCGCTCTTGTTCGTCTGCGAAGAAGCCCATCGATACGCCGCCGCCGACCGCAACATCGGCTTCGGCCCGACCCGCAAGGCGGTTTCCCGCATCGCCAAGGAAGGCCGCAAATACGGCGTCTATCTCGGCCTCGTCACCCAGCGTCCGGCCGAACTCGACGCCACCATCATCTCCCAGTGCAACACGCTGTTTGCGATGCGTCTGGCCAACGACCGCGACCAGGCGCTGTTGCGCTCGGCGGTGTCGGACGCCGCGGCAAACCTGCTGTCGTTCGTGCCCTCGCTCGGCACCCGCGAAGTGCTGGCGTTCGGCGAAGGCGTGGCGCTGCCGACGCGGCTGCGCTTCAAGGAAGTTCCGGTGCACCAGTTGCCGCGCAGCGAGGCCACCATTGCCACCGTGCCGTCGGTCGCCGCCGGCCATGACCAGCACTTCGTCAACGCCGTGCTGGAACGCTGGCGCGGCGCCACCTCGCATCGCGATGTACCGAACGATCCCGGCATCAACGAACGGCCCGCCGCGCGCCTCATGACGCCGGTGGAAGCGCCGATCCTGCAACCGTCGATGGGGCTCGATCCCGATCGCTTCTCGCTTCTGAAAAAGCCGCTGCGGTAACGGGCACTGCGTTCGCGCGATTTTGTTCGCGCGAACCGGGTATCCACACCGTTCAAAAAACGCGATATGGTTCCGGCATCGCCGTCTCAGGCGGCCCCAGCCGGAACCACTTCATGACGCAGCCTGCCGCAAAACGATTTCCGACGCCCGCCATCGACACCCTGCCGGACGATATCCGCACCCGCATCCTGGCGGTACAGGAGAAATCCGGATTTGTGCCGAACGTATTCCTGTCGCTGGCCTATCGTCCCGACGAGTTTCGCGCGTTCTTTGCCTATCACGATGCGCTAATGGAAAAGGACGGCGGCCTGACCAAGGCCGAACGCGAGATGATCGTGGTGGCGACCTCGAGCGCCAACCAGTGCCATTACTGCGTGATCGCGCATGGCGCGATCCTGCGCATCCGCGCCAAGAATCCGCAGATCGCCGACCAGATCGCGGTCAACTACCGCAAGGCCGACATCACGCCGCGGCAGCGCGCCATGCTCGACTTCGCCATGAAGGTCAGCCAGGAGGCCAACAAGGTCTCGGAAGCGGACTTTGCCGAGGTCGCCGGCCACGGCTTCACCGACGACGACATCTGGGACATCACGGCAATCGCTGCGTTCTTTGCGCTGTCGAACCGGATGGCCAACGTCACCTCGATGCGTCCGAACGACGAGTTCTACATGATGGGGCGACTGCCGAAATAAGGCCTAGCGTTTTCGAGTGAGGTGGATACCGGTTCACATACCAATCAGGTTTACGCAGATTGCGTAGCCTTATCTGCGATAGAAAACGCGTCAAACAAAAGCCCCGCTCAACCCGCATCAATCGTCCGTCGTCGGCCCGCACCAGCCGGGCAGATAGACCGCGTCCTTGCTTTTGACGAAGCCGAGGCCTTTCTCGATCGCCTTGGCGAAGTTCTCTTCCACGCTCTTGCGCGACATCTTCCGGCGCAGGAAGTCAGCCCACAGGAATTCGCTGAACGGGGTGGTGTCCTTGGCAAACCCGCCGGCGCGGCGCAGTTCGCCGGCGAGGCTGCGGAACGGATCGTCCTTGAGATCGATCACCGATTTCGGCAGGTCCTTGAAATGCCGGCGTTCGCCTTTGGCGTCGTAAGGATAGACCCACCGTTTGTTGTCCATCACCCCCCAGAACGCGTCGCGTTGGACCATGGTGAGATCGCCAATCACGGTCACCAGGATGTCCTTGACGCCTTCCGCGTGCAGCGCGCGCGCGAGATGATGGTGGTCGACCACGTAGTAGCGTTGGTCCGGCCCGAGCACGACCGGGATCATGTGCTTGCCGAGCAACTCGGCGCGCTTCTTTTCCGACTTGTGCTCGCGCCAGCGCTTGCTCTTTTCCTTCACTTCCCGCATTCCGACCGTCATCTGGGTCGGACGCAGCGACAGGATCGGGACCGGCTTGAGAATGGGTTCGCGCGTATTGGCCATGACTTGAAACCTCTATTTTGAGCTCGACTTGATTTTAAGCTCGACTTGATTTTGGGCTCGACTTGGACCCCGGGCCTGACCGGCAAAAACCGCTCTGAAACGGGTTCCACTATGCCATGATGGCGCGGCTGGTTAAATGCCCACCCGACGCCTGCGAGAGAGCTGAACCATGGCCAGAAGCCCAAATGAACGAACGGCAAAAACACAGGTGGTGCGTCTTGGCGGCCGCGAGGTCGTCACCGAAGGTTTGAATCTGAATTTCTGGGCCGACATCAGCCATCGCTGCATGACGGCCTCCTGGCCTGCCTTTATCGGCGGCGCCGCGACGGTGTTCGTCGCCTTCAACGCCTTCTTCGCATTCTTCTACTGGATCGGCGACCAGCCGATCTCCAACGTGCCCGGCGGCGCCTACATCGATTATCTCTATTTCAGCATCGAGACGCTCTCGACCGCCGGCTACGGCGACATGCACCCGCAAACCCATTACGGCCATTTCGTCGCCACCGTCGAGCTGTTCACGGGCATCTTCTCGATGTCGGTCATGACCGGGCTGGTGTTCGCCCGCTTCTCGCGGCCGCGCGCCCGGCTGCTGTTCGCCGAGAACCCGGTGATATCGGATCATGAGGGCGAGCGGACGCTGATGATCCGCCTCGCCAACGAGCGCCACAACATCATCAGCAATGCCAACGCCAGGCTCTGGCTGTTCAAGAATATCGTCAGCAAGGAAGGCCAACCGCTTCGCCGGTTCTACGAACTGCCGCTGTCGCGCAACGAAAGCCCGGCGCTGGCGCTGAGCTGGACCCTTTTTCACGTCATCGACGAGGCCAGCCCGTTATACGGCCTAAACGCCGAAGATCTCGGAGCCAACAATATCGCGCTGGTGGTGGTGGTGTCCGGATACGACGTGGTTGCAGCGCAAACCGTCCATGCCCGCAAATCCTATGACTATCCCGACATTCGCATCGGTCACCACTATGCGGAAATCCTCGACACCACCGAGGACGGCCGCCTGCGGGTCGACTACGGCCGGTTCCACGAGACGTTGGAGGATTAGGACGTTGCAAGGCCGGCGCGGCAGTCATGCACGCCAAGATTTGATATTGGAAGCAGCGCAGGCGGTGCTAAAAAGAACTTCGATTTGTCGCGGACCGACGATGACGATTGGGAAAACCCAGCGGCCGATACCAGGGAATGACGAGCACGTCGTGCTCAAATTCCGGCCGCGCACCTCGGCCCATCCGCTTGGCCGGCACGAAGAGCCCGCCGCGCCCCGTGCCCTGCCGGCCGCGAACGACCTGTCCCGCTACGAGCGCCCGCACGACGAGCCCGACGACTTCCGCCATCGCATGCTCGCCAATGTCGCAGCGCTGGCGTTCACCATCGCGCTGACCGCGATCGGCATCTGGCTCGCCATGAGCATCGCCGATCTGCGCCGAACCCAGGACTGCGTCCTGATGGGCCGGCGCGACTGCGCCCGGATTTCCGAGATGCCGCGTAGCTAGAGGCCTATCGGTTCTGATTGAATCAGAACCGGGCTCCAGTCTCTTGTTTTGACGCGTTTTCTTTACGCCAACCGGCGCCACTTCGCTCGAAAACGCGATGGCCCCGGAAACGGCCATTTTTGCCGGAAAATCCGTCCCGGCTGGGGCCACCCGCCTCCATTGAACTCAGGGCCCCGCTCCGATATACGGGCACTCGACTCCGGCCGGGGAAACAGGGCATTCCGGGGCGTGCGCCCGTCTCCTCCAGCCAATCCGGATTATCTCCAATATATCAAAGGCTTAATGATGTCCTCTACATACGATCAGATCGCCAACATTATCGCCGAGACCTGCGACATTCCCCGCGACACCATCAAGCCGGAGAGCCACGCCATCGACGATCTCGGGATCGACAGCCTCGACTTCCTGGACATCGCCTTTGCAATCGACAAGGCGTTCGGCATCAAGATGCCGCTCGAGAAGTGGACCCAGGAAGTCAACGACGGCAAGGCCACGACCGAACAGTATTTCGTGCTGCAGAACCTCGCCGATCGCATCGACGAACTGGTCGCCGCCAAGAACGCGGGAACGGGCGCGTAATCGCCTTCCATGGACCTTGATTATTTCAAGCTGATCGACCGCATCGTCGACCTCAACCTCGACGCGAAGACAATTACGGTCGAGGCGCAGGTTCCAGAGAAGCACACCATCTTCGAGGGGCATTTCCCGGGCCACCCGATCATGCCCGGCGTGCTGCTGACGGAGGCGATGGCGCAGACGTCCGGCTGGCTGCTGATTGCTCTGACGAAGTTCGAGCGCATGCCGTTTCTGGCCGCGATCAAGGAAGCCAAGATGCGCGGCTTCGTCAGCCCCGGCGATCTCCTGAGCATCGAGGCCAGTCTTGTCCACGAAGGCTCGGGCTATGCCATCACCGCCGCCAAAGTGCGCGTCGGCGGCAAATTGAGGTCTGAGGCCACGATCACGTTCGGTGTCGTCCCCTTCCCGCATCCTGACCTGCGCGTACACATGGACGCGATGGCGGCCAAGATCGGCTTTCCCCTGCAGGCGTTGACGCATGACTGAGTTCAAATCCCCGCCTGCAAAGGAAGTCTGGATCACCGGCATCGGCATCGTGTCCTCGCTCGGCGAAGGGCTGGACGCGCACTGGGATGCGCTGAACCAGAAGCGGATCAATACCGAAGCCCAGCGCTTCGCGCCCTACATCGTGCACCCGCTCGCCCCAGTTTCGTTCGACGCCCAGATTCCGAAAAAGGGCGATCAGCGCCAGATGGAAGCCTGGCAGCGCATCGGCACCTATGCCGCGGGGCTGGCGCTGGATTCCGCCGGGATCAAGGGCAATGCGGAAATCCTCGGCCGCACCGACATGATCGTCGCCGCCGGCGGCGGCGAGCGCGACCTTGCGGTCGACCTCGCGATCATGAACGCCGACGCCAACGGCAATTCCGGGCCCGGCTTCCTCAACGAGCGGCTGATGAACGACCTGCGGCCGACGCTGTTTCTGGCCCAGCTCTCCAACCTGCTCGCCGGCAACATCGCCATCGTCCACGGCGTCTGCGGGACGTCGCGGACCTTCATGGGCGAGGAAGCCGCCTCGATCGACGCGGCACGGATTGCGCTCGCCCGAATCGAATCCGGACAGAGCGACATCGCCCTGGTCGGCGCCGCGCATAATGGCGAGCGTTCCGATCTGCTGGTGCTTTACGAGTTCGGCGACTTCAACCTGACCGACAACTTCGCACCTGTGTGGGCGCGCGAGAACAACAGCGGTTTCGCGCTCGGCTCCGCCGGCTGTTTCCTGGTGCTGGAATCCCGCGAGCACGCCGAAGCGCGCGGCGCCAAGCCTTACGCGAAACTGACGAAGGTGGTCGCCGACCTCGCGCAGCGCAAGCAGCCGGGCGCGGTGACCAGATCGCTGGAAGCGATGTGGCCGAAGCTCGGCGTGCTCACCGACAACGGCAACCTCATCACCGGCGCCACCGGCGTGGAACCGGTAACGTCGGAAGAAAAGGCGTTCCTGGCCCAGCATCCCGGCTTTGCGGTGCGCGCCACCGGGACGATGTTCGGCCACACGCTGGAGACGCAATTTCCGCTCGGGCTCGCACTGGCCGCACTTTCGATCTCGCGCGGCGCCCTGTTTCCGCCCAACGATCCGACCGGCCTCGAGGTTGAAAAACAGGACGCGCCGACCCAGATTGTGGTGATGGGGACCGGCCACTGGCAGGGCGAAGGCATGGCGCTGGTGGAAGCGATCAAGTAACGCGAGCGCAGACGCACTCTTAAAATACGGCGCGCAAGCGCGCCGTTGGAAATTCGGCGCGCAGGCGCGCAGCATCGACGGGGGAACCATGTCAGCACCACGCGATAAACTCGGCAGGCCGATCGTCGTCGTTACCGGCATGGGCGTGGTGACCTCGCTCGGCGCCGGCAAGCAGGACAACTGGACCCGGCTGACCGCGGGTGAATCCGGGATCCGGACCGTGACGCGGTTTCCGGTCGATGGCCTCAAGACCACCATGGCCGGCACCGTCGATTTCGTCACCGTCGATCCCGCCACGTCGACCGGTCTCACCGAGCGCCTCGCCGAGATCGCGACCGAGGAAGCGCTCGAACAGGCCGCCATCGGGACAAAAGCGGATTTTCCCGGGCCGCTGTTTCTCGCGGTCGCCCCGGTCGAGGTCGAATGGCCGCAGCGGCTCGCGATCGGGCGCGCGACCGGAATGACCAAATTCGACTATGGCGACGTGCTGCGCGTCAGCGGCGGCGGCGCCTTCGGCGAATATCATCACCGCTTCATGTTCGGTTCGATCGCTAGTCGCCTTGCCGAGACCTTCGGCACCAAGGGCTCGCCGATCTCGTTGTCGACCGCGTGCGCCTCCGGCGCCACCGCGATCCAGCTCGGCGTCGAGGCGATCCGCCGCGGCGAGGCCGACGCCGCCCTGTGCGTCGGTACCGACGGTTCGGTCAATCCGGAAGCGCTGGTGCGCTTCTCACTGCTGTCGGCGCTGTCGACCCAGAACGCGCCGCCGCAGGGTGCCTCAAAACCGTTCTCGAAAAACCGCGACGGTTTCGTCATGGCCGAAGGCGCCGGCGCGATGGTGCTGGAGAGCTATGAATCCGCGATGGCGCGCGGCGCCACCATTCTCGGCGTCGTCGCCGGTTGCGGCGAATTGACCGACTCGTTCCACCGCACCCGCTCCAGCCCGGACGGCAAGCCGATCATCGGCTGCATGCGCAAGACGCTGGCCGACGCCGGCCTCGAGCCGGAGCAGATCGACCACATCAACGCGCACGGCACCGCGACGCCCGAAAACGACAAGATGGAGTACAACACGACCGCGGTCGTGTTCGGCGAGCACCTGTCGAAGATCCCGGTGTCGTCGAACAAGTCGATGGTCGGACACACCATCTCCGCGGCCGGTGCGGTCGAGGCGGTGTTCTCGCTGCTGACGCTGGAGCATCAGCGGATTCCGCCGACCATCAATTACGAGGTGCCGGACCCGGCGATCCTGTTTGACGTCGTCGGCAACAAGGCGCGCGACGCCCGCGTCACCGCCGTGATGTCGAACTCGTTCGGTTTTGGCGGGCAAAATGCCTCGCTGATCCTGACGCGCGAACCTGTGTAGCGCGTTAACAGCTACTCTTTTTGTTTTGACGCGTTTTCTTAACGCGAACCGGTATCCACTTCGCTTGAAAACGCTATCACCATGAACCGTCTGCTCCTCCGCACCAAGGCGCGCCTGCGCGACGCTGCCAAGCCGGTTTCGGAAGCGGCCGTCGGCGCGCTGACGATCGGCCTGTTGCGCACGACGCGCTATTTCGACCCGGACAAGACCTCGAACTTCTTTGGCCGCGTCACCCGTTTCATCGGCCGAAGGCTGCGCGAGGATCGCATCGGCCGCGAAAATCTTGTCGCCGCCTTCCCCGAGAAATCGCCCGAGGAGATCGAGACCATTCTGGCCGGCGTCTGGGACAATCTCGGCCGCATCGGGGCCGAGTTCGCCCATCTCGACCACATCTGGGATTACGACGTCGATCATCCCGAGAAACCCAGCCGGATCGAGTTCAGCGCGCGGACCAAGCAACTGTTCGATGCGCTGCGCGATGACGGCAAGCCGGCGATCATTTTCGCCAGCCACCTCGGCAACTGGGAAATTCCGGCGCTGGGCGCCGTCGCGCATGGGCTCGATTGCGCCATCCTGTTCCGGCGGCCGAACATCGAGTCCGCCGATCGCGCCATCGAACGGATCCGCGCGGTCAAGATGGGCACACTGGTGCCGGCTGGCCGCGAGGCGCCGCTGAAACTCGCCGAAGCGCTGCAGAACGGCCAGCACGTCGCGATGCTGGTCGATCAGTACATGGGTAATGGCGTCGAGGTGACGTTCTTCGGCCGCAAGACCAAGGCCAACCCGACGCTGGCGCGGCTCTTGCGGCAGGTCGAATGCCCGGTCCACGGCGTGCGCATCATCCGCCTGCCCAACCACCGCTTCCGCGCCGAACTGTCCGAAGAGGTCAAGCCGGCGCGCGACGCCGCCGGCCAAATCGATATCCAGGGAACGATGCAGGCGGTCACGTCGGTGATCGAAGGCTGGGTGCGCGAATATCCGGACCAGTGGCTGTGGCTGCACCGCCGCTGGCGGTAGGAGTACGTTCGTAGCCCGGATGAGCGAAGCGACATTCGGGAAACACGAACCGGCCCCGAATGTCGCTTCGCTCATCCGGGCCGACCTCATGGTGAGGAGCGCGTCTTCGCGCGTCTCGAACCATCGAGCCCCACTGTGGCCATCCTGCGAGACGGCGCGGAGCCTGTCATCGGGCGCGCATTCGCGCGACCCGTTGGCGCCTCCTCAGGATGAGGGAAGTCACTTCCCCGTCTTCACCTTCGTCCACAACCGGTTGATGATGCGCTGTGTGGCAGCGTCGCGGGCCTGGATCACGAACAGCTTCTTCTGCATCGCTTCGTCCGGATAGATATTTTTGTCGTTCAGAATCCTGGGGTCGACCAGCTTCTGGCTCGCCAGGTTGCCGTTGGCGTAGGACAGGAAATCCGAATTCTTCGCCGCGACATCCGGGCGGTAGAGATAGTTGATCAGCTCATAGGCTTCCGCGACATTCCTGGCATCCGATGGAATCGCCAGATTGTCGAAAAACATCTGCGCGCCCTCCTTCGGGATGGTGTAGCCGATATCGATACCGTTTTTGGCCTCCGCCGCGCGGCTGCGCGCCTGCATGATGTCGCCCGACCAGCCCACCACGAAGCAGATCTCGCCGGACGCCAGCGCGCCGAGATATTCGGACGAGTGAAATTTTCGGACATAGGGCCTGATCTTGACGACGAGATCGGCCGCCTTTTCGAGATCGGCCTGCTTGGTCGAATTCGGGTCGATCCCGAGATAGCTCAATGCGGCTGGCAGAATATCGTCGGCGGAATCCAGCATGTGAATGCCGCACTCCTTGAACTTGGCGAGGTTCTCCGGCTTGAACACCATGTCCCAGCTATCGATCTTCGCATCCGGCCCGAGGATTTTCTGCGCCATCTTGACATTGTAGCCGATGCCGGTGGTCCCCCACATGTAGTTGGCGCCGTAATTGTTGCCGGGATCGTAGATCGCGAGCTGCTGCGTCACCACCGGCCAGGCGTTGGCAAGGTTCGGCAGCTTCGCCTTGTCGAGTTTCAGAAAAACCTTCGCCGTGATCTGGCGCTGCAGGAAATAGCCGGTCGGCACCACGACGTCGTAGCCGGATTTTCCGGCCAACAGCCGGGTCTCCAGCGTCTCGTTGGCGTCGAAGGTGTCGTAGACCACCTTGATGCCGGTCTCCCTGGTGAAATTCTCCAGGACATCCGGCGCCATGTAGTTCGACCAGTTGAAGAAATTGACCGTGCGCTCTTCGGCCTGCGCCGGGGCTGCCAGCACAACCACCGCCGTCGCAGCCAGCAAATAAACCTGCAAACGAAGTTTGTTCCGGGCCTGGTCGCGCATCTCTTCTACCTCTTGCGGCGATGGACCGCGTCCGACAGACGCTCCAGCGCGGTATCCAGCGTGGCATCCTTCTTGGAGAAACAGAACCGCACCACCGACGTCACCGCATCCTGCTCGTAGAATGCCGACACCGGGATCGCGGCGACCTTGTAATCGTTGACGATGCGCTGGCAGAACGCCACATCGGTTTCGTTCAATCCGAGCGGCGACAGATCGACGGTGAGGAAATACGTGCCCTGCGATTTCAGCACCGGGAAACCGATGCTCTCCAGACCTTTGGTGAGGCGGTCCCTGCTTCGCGCCAGATCCTTGCGCATGTCGTAGAAATATTCCGCCGGCTTGTTGAGGCCGTAGGCGACGGCGGCCTGCAGGTTGGGCGCTGTGGTGAAGGTGAGAAACTGATGCACCTTGGCGGCGACCCGCAGCAGCGGCGGCGCGGCACAGACAAAGCCGATCTTCCAGCCGGTCAGCGAGAAAATCTTGCCGGCGCTGCCGACCTTGATGGTGCGGTCGCGCATGCCGGGAATCGTGATCAGCGGAATGTGCTCGCGGCCGTCGAACACGACGTGCTCCCAGACCTCGTCACAGATCGCGATGGTGTCGAACTCCTGGCAGAACCGCGCCAGCAATTCGAGGTCTTCGCGCGGATAGACCACTGCGGCCGGATTGAGCGGATTGTTGAACAGCACCGCCTTGGTCTTGTGGTTGAAGACGCTGCGCAGCATCTCCTCGTTCAGCCGCCACTCCGGCGGCTCCAGCCGCAGCAGGCGCGGAATGCCGCCGGCCTGGCGGATGATCGGCAGATAGCTGTCATAGACCGGCTGAAACACCACGACCTCGTCGCCGGGCTCGACCACCGCGAGGATCGACGAGGTCAGCGCCTCGGTCCCGCCCGACGTCACCATCACCTCGGTCATCGGATCGAGCGTGAGATGGTGCCAGCGCCCGTAATGATCTGATATCGCGGTTCGCAGTTCCGGAATGCCCATCATCGACGGGTATTGGTTGTAGCCGTTGACGGACGCGTCCGCGGCGGCGCGGCGGATGTCCTCCGGGCCGGGATCGTCAGGAAAACCCTGGCCGAGATTGATCGCATTGTTGTCGCGCGCGAGCTGCGACATGGCTTCGAAGACGGTGACGGGAAGGTCGGCGAAGACCTTGTTCATGGAAGTCATGACTAAGTTCAGCCGCCGGTCCTGGTCGGCAGTCCGGCCGCCTTCCAGCCCAGGATGCCGCCGGCCAGATGGTGGTCATAGGCAAGGCCCGCCGCCTGCGCCGCCAGCGACGCCGTCACCGAGCGCTTGCCGGACCGGCAGGCGAAAACCACCGTCTTCCCTTTGGGGTCGGGAATGGCAGCCGGATCGAATGTCGAGAGTGGAACCACCACGCCATCCGGATAGGCCTCCACCGCGACCTCATTGGGCTCGCGGACGTCGACCAGAAGATAGCGTCCTTCCGCGATCCCGTTCGACACTTCCTCCGGCGTTAAATCGTGCACCTGATGATCCGCCACGCAAACCTCCCGACCTCTTGCAGGGGCCATCTGACCCGCTATTCGGGGCGCAAAGTCGCCTCTCGCGCGGCGAAAATCAAGCGCTGCAAACGGTTTAAACCGCCGCCCGAAAGCTGTTCCGCAAGCCGTTACCGAAGCTGCTTCGCGATCGGCCAGGCCCCCTTGGGGGTTTGCGGCCCGGACATCAGGTAGCCCCGTCGAAGATAGAACGCCCGGGCGTTCGAGCTTGCCTCCGCACGGACGGCATCGACGCCGCTTCCACGCATCCGTCGCTCGAGCATTTCGAGCAGCGCCGTGCCGACGCCCCGGCCGGCAAATTCCGGGGCCGTATACAGCCCCTCCAGCGTATCGCCGCGAATGGCAGCCCATCCGGCCGCGACGCCATCAAGCTCGGCAACCCAGATTTCGAATTCGCGAAGCTTTTGCGCCATTCCGGCCAGCGTGAGCTTCGTCGCCCACGCTTTGGCCTCACCGGCAGGCATTCCCTGCGGCGCCAACTCGAGGATCGCCTTGCGCCTGATCTCGAACAGACCGGTCGCATCATCAGGCGTAGCCAGACGGTGAACGGCGCCCATGTCGACCTGTCATCCAACGGAGGCTGGAAGGAATTCGTAGAGGACCGCTGGCTAGATCGTCACCTGCGTGCCGACCTCCACCACGCGGCCGGTCGGGATCTGGAAATAATCGGTGGCGTCGTTGGCGGAGCGGCTGAGCCGGATGAACAGCAGGTCCTGCCAGCGCGGCATGCCGGAATGCGCGGCCGGCTTCAGCGAACGGCGGGACAGGAAGAACGACGTCGACATGATGTCGAACTGCCAGCCGAGCTTGCGAGCAATCGCCAGCGTTTTCGGCACGTTGGGCGATTCCATGAAACCGAACTTCAAGGTCACCTTGGAGAAAGTGGCGCTGAGCTGCTCCATGCGTACCCGCTCGGAAGGGTCGATGCGTGGCGTCGGTGCGGTCTCGATGGTGAGAATGACGTTCTTCTCGTGCAGCACCTTGTAGTGCTTCAGGCTGTGCATCAGCGCGGTCGGCGCGCTGTCCGGATCGGAGGTCAGGAACACGGCGGTGCCGGAGACGCGCTGCGGCGGGCGCTTTTCCAGCATCGCCACCAGATCGGCCAGCGGGAATTCCAGCTTGCGCGACTTCTCGAACAACAGCCGGCTGCCGCGCCGCCAAGTATACATCAGCAGCATCACGATGCCGCCGAGCGCCAGCGGCACCCAGCCGCCCTCCAGCACCTTCAACAGGTTGGCCGCAAGGAACGTGAGGTCGAGAAACAGAAACGGCGCGATCAGCGCGGCGGCGGCGATCGGCGACCATTTCCAGACCCGCCAGATCACGACAAAGCCCATCATCGCCGTGACCACCATGGTGCCGGTCACCGAGATTCCATAGGCCGAGGCCAGCGCGCTCGACGAGCGGAACAGCAGCACCAGCAGCATGACCGCAACGAACAGCAGCATGTTGATGCGCGGGATGTAGATCTGGCCGGAATGCGCTTCCGAGGTATGACGAATTTCGAACCGCGGCATCAGGCCGAGCTGGATCGCCTGCCGCGTCAGCGAATAGGCGCCGGTGATCACCGCCTGGCTCGCGATCACGGTCGCCGCCGTCGCCAGCGCGACCATCGGAATAAGCGCCCAGTCCGGAAACATCAGGAAGAACGGATTTTCGATCGCCTTCGGATCGGCGATCACGAGCGCGCCCTGCCCCAGATAATTCAGTGCCAATGACGGCAGCACGATGAAGAGCCAGGCGGTCTGGATCGGCCGTTTGCCGAAGTGGCCTAGATCGGCATAGAGCGCCTCGGCGCCGGTGACGGCGAGAAACACCGCGCCGAGCGTCACGAATCCGATCAGGCCGTGATGGAGCATGAAGGAAACGGCATACAGCGGATTGAGCGCCAGCATCACTTCGGGATGCCGCATGATCTGCGGCACGGCGGCAACCGCAATCACCGTGAACCAGACGCACATCACGGGGCCGAAGAACGTCGCGACACTGGCGGTACCGCGCGACTGAACCGCGAACAGCACCACCAGAATGACCACGGTGAGCGGCACGACATAGGGATCGAAGGTCGCGGTGACGAGCTTGATGCCTTCGATCGCCGACAGCACCGACAGCGCCGGCGTGATGACCGCGTCGCCGTAGAACAGCGCGCCGGAGATGATGCCGAGCAGCACGATCGCGCCGCCGCCCTTGGTCACGGCGCGCTGCGCCAGCGCCATCAGCGCCAGCGTTCCGCCTTCGCCATGGTTGTCGGCGCGCAGCAGGATCAGCACGTATTTCAGCGTCACCACGACGATCAGCGCCCACAGGATCAGGCTGAGCACGCCGAGCACGGCCTGCGGCGTGGCATCGACCGAAGCACTGCTGGCGGCCACCACCGCTTCGCGCAACGCGTAGAGCGGGCTGGTGCCGATGTCGCCGTAGACGACGCCGATGCTGCCGAGCATCAGGGCCTTGAAACCTGCGGTGGAATGCGCTTCCCCATGTCCATTGGCCGCGGGCGTTTCCGCCGCGGTGACCGCGCTTTCGGATGACATTGGGGTGGGCCTCAGCCGTTTCTTTCGCACTGCACAATGCAGGAACGAAGCCGTATACTCCCGGCGGGAATGCAAAGGTTAGCCTGAAATCAGGCCTCAGGCATGCATTTTATGCATAGATCGAAATCGCCAGCGGGGACGAATCCCCTCAGGCGATCAAATAGTTACCTGCGTACCGACCTCGACCACGCGCCCAGTCGGGATCTGGAAGTAGTCGGTGGCATCGTTGGCCGACCGGCTCATCGCAATGAACAGATGATCCTGCCACTGCGGCATGCCTGATTGTGCCGACGGCTTCAGCGACCGCCGCGACACGAAGAACGACGTCGCCATGATGTCGAACTGCCAGCCGAGCTTGCGCGCGATCACCAGCGCCTTCGGCACGTTCGGCGATTCCATGAAACCGAACCGCAAGCGCACGGTCGCGAACTTGTCGCTGATGGTTTCCATCCGGACCCGTTCCGCCGGATCGACGCGCGGCGTCTGCGCGGTTTCGATGGTCAGGATGACATTGTGCTCGTGCAGCACCTTGTTGTGCTTGAGATTGTGCATCAGCGCGGTCGGCACGAAACTCGGATCCGAGGTCAGAAACACCGCGGTGCCCTTGACGATGTGGGGCGGACGCTTTTCGAGGCTCCGGATCAGGTCGGTCAGCGGCACCTCGATGCGCCGCGTCTTGGCGATCAGGATGGCCGCGCCACGGCGCCAGGTCCAGATCATCACGGCCACGGCCGCGCCGAACAAAAGCGGCACCCAGGCGCCTTCGAGCAGCTTCAACAGGTTGGCGCTGAAGAAGGCCATGTCGACGACGACGAAAGGAAGGATCAGCGCCGCTGCGGTCGCGCCACGCCAGTTCCACAATTTCCAGACCACGACAAAGCCCATGATTCCATCGGCGACCATCGTGGTGGAGACGGCGATGCCATAGGCCGAAGCGAGACCACTGGAGGTGCGGAACAACAGCACCAGCAGGATCACGCCGAGCAGCAGCATCCGGTTGACCCGCGGCAAATAGATCTGGCCGGCGTGGCTCTCCGAGGTGTAGCGAACCTCGAAGCGCGGCAAGAGGCCGAGCTGCACCGCCTGCCGGATCAGCGAAAAGGCGCCTGTGATCACGGCCTGGCTCGCGATCACGGTTGCCGCCGTCGCCAGCACCACCAGCGGCAGCAGCAGGGCATCCGGAACCATGCGGTAGAACGAGTTCTCGATCGCCGACGGATCGGACAGCACCAGCGCGCCCTGCCCGAAATAGTTGATCAGCAGCGAGGGCAGCACGAAATACAGCCAGCCTGCCTGGATCGGCTTGCGCCCGAAATGACCGAGGTCCGCATAAAGCGCCTCGCCGCCGGTCACCGCCAGGAATACCAGGCCCAGCGTCACCAGGCCGATGGTGCCATGGGACAGCACGAACTGGATTGCATAGTAGGGATTGATCGCCGCCAGCACGGTGAGATCGTCCTTGATGTGAAACAGCCCCATCGCCGCCAGCACCGTAAACCAGACCACCATGACCGGTCCGAACGCCGAGGCGACGCGCGCGGTGCCGCTGCTCTGCACCGAGAACAGCAGGACCAGAATGAAGATCGTCAGCGGCACGACGTAATGTTCAAGCCCCGGCGTGACCAGCTTGAGGCCTTCGACCGCCGACAGCACCGAAATCGCCGGCGTGATCATGGAGTCGCCGATGAACATCGAGGCGCCGACGACGCCGAGCGCCAGCAGCGGCAGGCTTCGGCGGCCCAGCGCGCGCTGCCCCAGCGCCATCAGCGACAGCGTACCGCCCTCGCCGTTGTTGTCGGCGCGCAGCAGAAACAGCACGTATTTGGCAGTCACGACGATGAAGAGCGCCCACAGGATCAGACTGAGCACGGCGAGCACGATCGTGCGCGATATCGGTTCGCCATGGGCGGCGTGCGCGACGGCCTCGCGAAACGCGTAGAGCGGCGAAGTGCCGATATCGCCGAACACCACGCCGATACCGCCCAGTGTCAGGGCCCAAAAGCCGGAGGTGGCCGGCGCCTCATGGGCTTCGGTGGATGTGACGCTGACAGTCATGACGCGGGGGAAACGCTCGTGCAGTTGAATTGATCCGGGCGGCTATCGACGCTTCCGCGTTGCCTGTCAATCGAGCATAGCACCGCTGCCGACGCGGAGGCGCACCGAAAGCAGGTACTCACCACATCGCAATAGAGGTAATATGGTAGTTGGGTATTTTTACGGCTTCAGGTCAGGCGGCAACGGCGGCGCTTCGCGCATCAACGTGATGGTCACACGGCGGTTGGCCGGCAGCGTCGGATCGTCGGGAAACAGCGGCTGGCCGTCGGCCTTGCCGGCGACCGCGAAGATATGGGACGGCGGCAGCCCTTCCCGTTCGAGGATCTGGCGCACCACGTTGGCGCGGTCGGCCGAAAGGTCGAACGCGCCGTAGTCGCCGCGCGCGGGCACGAAGTTCGCGGAGGTGTGGCCGCTGATGTTGACCCGCAGCGGCGTCGCCTTGAGCGGACCGGCGAGTTTCTGGATCAGACGGCGGGTACGGTCGTACGGCACCTTGGAGCCGTCGGCGAACATCGAGCGGCCCTCCTGGTCGACGATTTCGAGATTGAGGCCCTCTTTGGTCTCCTCGAACATGATGTGCTTGGAGATCTCGGTCAGTTCCGGCATGTCCTGCAGCGCCTGGCGCAATGAGGCCGAGGCCAGCGAAAATTCGCGATCGACCGCCAGCTTGGCCCCGCTCTCTTTGGACTTGTTCTGGTCATCCGGGGTCGGGGTAGCCGACGAATCTTCCGGAGAAATATGATCAACGTTCTTCAGCTTCGGCCGGGTCGGCAGGCCGTCGGATTCGACGATGCCGGAATAGCGCACGTTGGTCTGTACGCCGAACGCGTCGCGCATCGAGCCCGCGACGATCTTCAGCTTGTTGTTGTCCATGGTGGAGAAGGCGACGAGCATCACGAAGAAGCTCATCATCAGGCCCATCAGGTCGGCGAAGGTCACGAACCAGCCGTGACCACCGCCGTGTGCGTCGCCGCGTTTTTTCTTGGCCATGGCTTACGCTCCGGACTGCCGTACCCGCGCCTCAGGCCGGAACCGGTTCGCCCTCTTCGTGGCGGTGTTTTTCCGGCAGATAGGCCAGCAACATTTCCCTGACCAGCGCCGGGCTCTTGGAGTCGCGGATCATCAGAATGCCGTCGATGATCAGCGTGCGGTTGGTTTCCTCGTCCAGAAGCTTGCCGTGGAGCTTGTCGGCGATCGGAAGACAGAACAGGTTCGCCACCAGCGCACCGTACAGCGTCGCGAGCAGCGCGGTCGCCATGAACGGGCCGAGCTTCGACGGGTCGGTCATGTTGGCAAACATCTGCACCATGCCGATCAGCGTTCCGATCATGCCGAACGCCGGGGCGCAGTCGCCAATGGCGCGGTAGATCTTGCTGCCCTCGTCGAGATGCATCAGAAAATTGTCGCGGTCGCGTTCGAGATTGTCGCGGATGAATTCGAGGTCGTAGCCGTCGGCGACATAGCGGATTCCCTTGGCGAGGAACGGCTCGTTGGTCTCGACCTTTTCGAGACCGACCGGTCCTTGCTTGCGGGCGATCTCGGCGATGCGGGCGAGCTCGTCGACGAGGTCGCGCGCGGAAAGCCGGCTCATGGTGAAAGCGAATTTGGCGCCGAGCGGCAGGCCGTGCATCATCACGCCGAGCGGAAAGCGGATCATGGTGGCGGCGATCGAACCGCCGAAGATGATGATCATCGCATGTTCGGAGACGAACATGTGCAGGTCGCCACCCATGAGCACCATTACGGTGATAACAGCGATACCGGACAACAGCCCGACGCTCGTCATAATATCCATGGGAAACTCCACGCTTACGCAACACCCGCCTATCCTGGACGGTGCGCGGCCCAAATCGGGCCACGTAGGGCAACCCTACGGACCTGCCATTAAAGACGCGTAAAGGTTAAGTGCGGCAATTGCGGATGCAGCGCCTGGCGGACGATCCGGCGCTATCTCAATCTTTTGCTAACCATAAGGCCGCCGTGGCGGGCGTCTATTGCGCCTGCGCGCCGATGCCGGCTTCCTTGATGATCGGCCACCATTTTTCGATCTCGGTCTTCTGGAACGCGGCCAGCCCTTCCGGCGTCTGCTGGGCGCGGGGCGCGACGTCGAGGCCCAGTTCCGTGAACCGTTTCTGGATCGCGGAGTCCGCGAGCGCCTCGGTTGTCGCGGCATTGAGTCTCGCGATGATCTCCTTCGGCGTCCCCTTCGGCGCCCAAAAGCCGAACCAGCCCGACATATAGAGGCCGGCGACGCCGGTCTCGTCGGCGGTCGGAATGTCAGGCATCGAGGCCGAACGCTGCGGCGAGAGATTGGCGAGCGCCTTGATCTTGCCGGCGCGGATCTGCGGCAGCGCCACCGCCCCTTGCACCACCAGCAAATCCACCGTGCCCGACATCAGGTCGGTCATCGCCGGCCCGGCGCCGCGGTACGGAATGAACTGCACTTTCTGCTTGGTCAGGTTCTCGAACAGCACGCCGGAGACATTGGCCGCCGCGTTCTGGTTGACGAAGTTGATCTTGCCGGGGTTCGCCTTCATCCAGGTCACGAGTTCGCCAAGCGTATTCGCCGGCAGGTCGTTCTTGGCGACCATCAGCTGCGGATTGTTGGAAATCAGCGCGATCGGCTCAAAATCCTTTTCGAGGTCGTAATCGAGCTTGTAGATGATGCTGCCGACATGGGTGTCCCACTGGCCGATGTCGAAGGTGTAACCGTCAGGCGCCGCGCGCGCGACGCGCCCGACCCCGATGCTGCCGCCGGCGCCGCCGACATTCTCGATCACCACGGATTGCCCGAGCGGCGCGCGCATCCGCTCGGCCATGATCCGGGCAGCGGCATCGGTCGAGCCGCCCGGCGGAAACGGAACCACCAGCGTAATGGGGCGCGATGGCCAGGTCTGCGCTTCGGCAGCGGGGACGCCGACGAGGATCAACAACACAGCCGCCCAAAACCCGCGCATCACGTTTCTTCCCTCGCCTGCCGAAGTGCCCTGACTTTTCGTCAGTGGTTCTGCTTCAGTGAATCTCCGCCGATTTCTTCAGCGCCGCTTTCAGCTTCTCGAGCGAGAAATCCTTGCTGCGGGCGATTTCCAGAATCGGCGTTTCGCGGCGGGCGCAGAGTTCGCAGGCATCGGGAACTTTCGCAGCGATATCGTGCGGGATCACGATCGCGCCATGGCTGTCGGCGTGAATGAGATCGTCCGAGCGCACCGTCATGCCGGCAACGCGGACTTCGCCGCCGAAATTTTCCGCATGCACCCAGGCGTGCGACGGTCCGATCGATCCGGCCAGCGCCTGAAAGCCCGGCGCCCATTGCGGGATGTCGCGGATCGAGCCGTCGGTGATGACGCCGAGACAACCCAGCGCCTTGTGTACGTTGCTCTGAACCTCGCCCCAGAACGCGCCGTAGCCGACGTCTTCGCCGTCGATGTCCTGGATCACGGTGATGCGGGGCCCAAATCCGGTGCCGACATATTCGTAATATTCGATGCGGCGCTTGGCTTGCTCATCGGCCGGCAGGCCCGACTTCAGCACCGAGCGGATCGTCACGGTGCGAGCATAGCCGACCATCGGCGGCAGATCGGGAAACGGGCAGACCAGCGGTTTGGTGGTGTAGCCGATCAGCCGGCGCTCGGGCGCGACGATTTCCATCGCATTGCAGATCGTCGGCGTGTCGTACCGCCCCAGCGCTTCGAGGACGGACGCGGGCAGCGGGGCTGTAACGGCTTTGTTCACGGCGTTTCTCCTTGATTAATTATCGGGCCGGCTGTTTTTCGAAAGCCGTGCATCCATAGCCCTATAACCTAGATCGGGATCGAACCCAACTAGGCGGCGGCTCATGGCAGATATCGGAAGTTGCGCGCAGGCCTCAGTTCAGCCTCGTCGGCCGTTCGTCCTCGGTATCGCTTGGCGCTGGCGCAAATGCCGAAGCCGCCGTCGTCGTCGTCGGTGCGGCAGCACCGGCCGTCGTCGCCGCCGCGGCGGACGCCGCAAGGCGCTCTTGATCGCGATACGACTTCCATCCCAGCGGCAGGCTTATCAGATACAGCACCGAGCAGATCGACAGGATGTACCAGGGATAGCCGATCAAGAGCGCGATGAAGAACACCACCGAGACGAATACCGGCAGCACCATCTCCGGCGGCACCCGCATCTTCACCGATTTGCCTGAAAATACCGGCAGCCGCGACACCATCAGGAATGCGATCAGAAGCGTATAGGCCGCGGTCAGCACGGCCGGCGCTCGGGGAATGCCGAGGAAGGCGAGATAGACCGGCAGCAGCGCCAGGATCGCGCCGCCCGGCGCCGGCACGCCGGTGAAATAATTCGCCGCAAAGGCCGACTTGTCGGGATCGTCGATCGAGGCGTTGAAGCGCGCCAGCCGCAGGCCGCCCGAGATCGCAAACACCATCGCCGCGATCCAGCCGCCATTGTTGAGTTCGTGCAACTGCCAGAAGTACAGGATCAGGCCGGGCGCGACGCCGAAATTGACGAAGTCCGCGAGGCTGTCGAGTTCGGCACCGAACTTCGACTGGCCCTTGATCATGCGCGCGACGCGGCCATCGACCCCGTCGAGCACGGCCGCAAACACGATGGCGTAGACCGCGAGATCCATCCGTCCTTCGGTCGACAGCCTAATCGCCGTCAGCCCGGCGCAGATCGCCAGCAAGGTGATGAAGTTCGGCACCAGCATTCGCACCGGGATCGGGCGAAACCGGCGGCGGCGCATTTGCGGATTTTGGGGGTCGAAGGGCGTCATGGCTTGCCAATATATAGCAGGCGCAGCCGGCTTCCGCTATCGCACGCCCCAGGCAGCAGGTCCGGCCGCCCGGATGGTTAATCGGCGCGGAAAGTCCGCCCCTGCTCGCTGGAGCCGAAATCGGCCAGAATGGTCTCACCCGCAATCGCGGTCTGGCCCTCGGAAACCAGCGATTTCATGCCTTCCGGCAGATAGACGTCGAGACGCGATCCGAACCGGATCAGGCCGAACCGTTCGCCGGCACCGATCGACTGCCCTTCGCGCACGAATGAGACGATCCGCCGCGCCACCAGGCCGGCGATCTGGACCACGCCGATCCGCCCGTTGGCGGTGGAGATCACCAGCGAGTTGCGCTCATTGTCTTCGCTGGCCTTGTCGAGTTCGGCATTGATGAACGCGCCCGGACGGTAGGCGATGCGGTCGATCCGGCCGGCAACGGGGCTGCGGTTCACATGGCAGTTGAACACGCTCATGAAGATCGAGATCCGCGGCAGCGGCCGGTCGCCGAGACCGAGTTCGGCCGGCGGCAGCACCTGCGCGATCATCGAGATGCGACCGTCGGCCGGCGCCACCACGATGCCTTCGCGCACCGGCGTCACGCGAACGGGATCGCGGAAGAACAGTGCGCACCAGACCGTCAGGAGGGTTCCGATCCAGCCCAGCGGGGTCCAGATCCAGAACAGGACCAGGCTGGCCAGCGCAAAGCCGCCGATGAAGGGATAGCCCTCCCGATGAATCGGCGGGATCTGCGCGCGGATCGAATTCACAATCGACATGATGGCTCGCTGTTGTCTGTCACAATCCCGCACCGGGAGGCGACGTTTCCTTACGATTATTCCGCAGCGGTCGCTATCGGATCTTTCGCCGGGTCTTTGACAGGCTCTTGCACGGGAGCGCCGGGTTGATCATCGACGTGCGGCGGGACGCGGTTCGGCGCCCCGTTGTCGTCGTCGATCTGCGCGAGCTTCTCCCGCGCCTCCTCGGCCTCACGCTGCCTGTTCCACATACTGGCATAGAGTCCGCCGGAAGCCAAAAGCCGGGCGTGGGTGCCGCGTTCGGCGATGCGGCCCTGATCGAGCACGATGATTTCATCGGCGCCGACGATGGTCGAGAGCCGGTGCGCGATCACCAGCGAGGTGCGGCCGCGCGAGACGCGCTCCAGCGATTCCTGGATCTCGTGCTCGGTGTGGCTGTCGAGCGCCGAGGTCGCTTCATCGAGCACCAGGATCGGCGGCGCCTTGAGCACCGTGCGTGCGATCGCGACCCGCTGCTTCTCGCCGCCCGACAATTTCAGCCCGCGCTCGCCGACCTGGGTTTCATATCCCTTCGGCGACATCTTGATGAAACTGTCGATCTGCGCCAGTTGCGCGGCCTCCTCCACTTCGGCATCGCTGGCGTCCCAGCGGCCGTAGCGGATGTTGTAGCGGATGGTGTCGTTGAACAGCACGGTATCCTGCGGCACCATGCCGATCGACGCCCGCAAGGAACCCTGCGTGACATCACGGATATCCTGGCCGTCGATCAGGATTCTGCCGCCGGAGACGTCATAAAGACGGAACAGCAGCCGCGAGATCGTCGACTTGCCGGCGCCGGAGGGACCGACGATCGCGACCGTCTTGCCGGCCGGCACCTCGAAGCTCAGACCTTTCAGGATCGGCCGCTCGGGATCATAGGAAAAACGCACGTCGTCGAAACGCACATTGCCCGAACTCACGATCAGGGGCACGGCCCCCTTGATATCCTTGACCTCCGGATTGCGCGACAGGACCTCGAACATCTTCTCGATGTCGATGATGGCCTGCTTGATCTCGCGATAGACCATGCCCATGAAATTCAGCGGCTGATACAACTGGATCATCATGGCGTTGATCATGACGAAATCGCCGACCGTATGGGTGCCGTTGCGGATGCCGGACACGCACATCAGCATGGTCGCGGTAAGGCCGGCGGTGAAGATCACCGCCTGCCCGGTATTGAGCAGTGCCAGCGACGTATAGGTCTTCACGCTCGCCTTTTCGAAGCGCTCCATCGAGTGGTCGTAGCGCGTGGCTTCGCGCTGCTCGGCGCTGAAATATTTCACCGTCTCGTAGTTCAAGAGCGAGTCGATCGCCTTGGTGTTCGCCTCTGTGTCGGAATCGTTCATCTTGCGGCGGATCTCGATCCGCCACTCGGTCGCGAGATAGGTGAAGTACATGAAGACGACGACCGTGAGCAGGACGGCGGCGACATAGCGCCAGTCGAACTGCCACAGCAGCACGCCCGCCAGCAGCACGACCTCGACGACGGTCGGGATCAGTTGCAGGATCACCATCCGCACGATCACCTCGATGCCGGAGCGGCCGCGCTCCAGCACCCGCGTCAAGCCGCCGGTCTTGCGCTCGAGATGGAAGCGCAGCGACAATTCATGCATGTGAACGAAGGTGATGTAGGCGAGCTTGCGCACCGCATGCATCGCGACCCGCGCGAAGATGCCGTCGCGCCATTGCGTCAAAATCGCCATCAGCACGCGCAGGCCGCCGTAACTGAGCGTCATCAGGAGCGGCGACGCGATCAGCCACAGCGTCCAGTTCGACGGCTGAACGGGTGCGCTGCCCGCACCGCTGAGCGCGTCGATCGCCCATTTGAAGGTGAACGGCACCGCCAGGGTCGCGACTTTGGCGATCAGCAGCAGCACCACCGACCAGACCACGCGCATTTTGAGATCGGCACGATCGCCCGGCCAGATAAACGGCCACAAATGCACCAGCGTCCCGATCAGCGTGGCCTTGTCGGCGGGACTGGCTGATGACGGGGCGTCATGGGCCCGCGGGTGCGAATCGGTATGGGCCATCAGTTCGGCGCCCGCATCAGGTGGGCGCACCGGTTCGCAATCAGATGTTTTTCAGGGGCTCGCATATGCCCGTCATATAGAGCGTTTGAATGCTCCGTACAGCCTTGAAAGATAAAACTTTCCCGTTTTGGGGACCTTTCCGGGCCAATTCCGCTGCGGCCCCGGCATCGCCGGACTTGAGCTTTTTTCGCTGCAGTGCCACATGAAAGGGATGAACCAAATCAAAACCGTCTGCGTCTATTGCGGCTCCGGCTCCGGCTCCAATCCCCGCTTTGTCGAAGCAGCCGTGGCCCTTGGCAAGGTTTTCGCCCAGAACCATGTCCGGCTCGTCTATGGCGGCGGATCGGTCGGGTTGATGGGCGCGGTCGCCAAGTCCGTGCTCGATCACGGCGGCTCGGTCACCGGGATCATTCCGGAATTTCTCCGGGCCAAGGAAAACGCGATGTCCGGCGTGCAGGAGATGGTCATCACGCCCGACATGCATGAGCGCAAGCGGCTGATGTTCGAACGCTCGGACGCATTCGTCGCCCTGCCCGGCGGCATCGGCACGCTGGAGGAACTGGTCGAGCAGATGACCTGGCAGCAACTCGGCCGCCACAACAAGCCGATCTTGCTCGCCAATATCGACAATTTCTGGGAACCGCTGCTGTCGCTGCTCTCGCATATGCGCGTCACCGAGTTCATTCGCCCGGGGCTAAGTATCGACATTCTCAAGGCTGAACGGGTCGAGGATATCCTGCCGCGCCTGCGCGCCGCCGCTGCGCTCGCCCCCGCCGGCACCCAGGAAATGGCGCCGGAAGTGGCGCGACGGCTTTAGCCGCGCGCGTCTTTATTCGCTCGGAAACGTCACCGCCTCGATGCGATTGCCATCGGGGTCGATGACGAAGGCGGCGTAATAGCGCACGCGATCATGCGGCCGCAGCCCGGGCGCACCGTCGGAGCGGCCGCCGGTCGCCAGCGCCGCGGCATGAAACGCATCGACATCGCCGGTGGCTTTGGCGCGAAGGCAGATGTGGGTGCCGCTCTCGTGCGAGACCGGCGCGATCCCGGCGCGAAGGTTGATCCAGAACTCCGGATAATTTTTGCCGAAGCCGATAGTGGCGGGACGCGTCACCAAGCGCGACAGGCCGAGCGGCGCCAAGGTTGCTTCATAGAAGCGTGCGGCACGTTCGAGGTCGCTGACGCCGACGGAGATGTGGTCGATCATGTGAAGGCCCCCCGCTCTCTCCCCGTAGCCCGGATGAGCGAAGCGAAATCCGGGGTCTACTGTCGATACAAGCCCCGGATTTCGCTTCGCTCATCCGGGCTACATTCTCATTCACGCCGGCGCGTTCGACTTCACCAGCTTGTAGATCACCGAATCCATCAGCGCCTGGAACGAGGCGTCGATGATGTTGGGGGATACACCGACCGTGGTCCAGCTCTCGCCCTGCTCGTCCTCGCTCTCGATCAGCACCCGCGTCACCGCTTCGGTGCCGCCATTGAGGATACGCACGCGGTAGTCGATCAGCTTCAGGCCTTCGATGTATTTCTGGTACTTGCCGAGGTCTTTTCGCAACGCGACGTCGAGCGCATTGACGGGGCCGTTGCCTTCGGCCGCCGAGATCAGATGCTCGCCGGCGACATCGACCTTCACCACCGCCAGCGCCACCGTGACGCGCTGACCGTTGGCGTTGTAGCGCTGCTCGACATTGACGTCGAACTGCTCGACCCGGAAATATTCCGGCACCCGGCCGAGCGTGCGCCGCGCCAGCAAATCGAACGAGGCGTTGGCGGACTCATAAGCAAAGCCAGCCGCCTCGCGCTCCTTCAGCTCCTCGACCAGGCGCGCCAGTTTCGGATCGCTCTTTTCATAGGGGATGCCGGCGCGGTCGAGCTCGGCCATCACATTGGAGCGGCCGGCCTGGTCGGACACCAGCACCTTGCGATGGTTGCCGACCAATTCAGGCAGCACATGCTCGTAGGTGTGCGGGTCCTTCATCACGGCGGAGGCATGAATGCCGGTCTTGGTCACGAACGCGCTTTCGCCGACATAGGCGGCGTGGCGGTTCGGCGCGCGGTTGAGCATGTCGTCGAGCGTGCGCGACACCGTCATCAGCGTCGCCATCTTCTCCGGCGTCACCCCGATCTCGAACGCGTCGGAGAACTCGTTCTTCAGCCGCAGCGTCGGGATCAGCGAACAGAGGTTGGCGTTGCCGCAGCGCTCGCCAAGTCCGTTCAGCGTGCCCTGGATCTGCCGCGCGCCGGCGCGCACCGCGGCCAGCGAATTCGCCACCGCCTGCTCGGTGTCGTTATGGGCGTGAATGCCGACATTGCCGCCGGGGATGTTTTTCACGACATCGCCGACAATGGTCTCAACCTCGTGCGGCATGGTGCCGCCGTTGGTATCGCACAGCACCACCCAGCGTGCGCCGGATTCGTAGGCGGCCTTCGCGCAGGCCAATGCGAATTCGCGGTTTTCCTTGTAGCCGTCGAAAAAGTGCTCGCAATCAACCATCACCTCGCGGCCGGCGGCCTTTGCCGCGCCGACGCTGTCGCGGATCGAGGCGATGTTTTCCTCGTTGGTGGTCTCGAGCGCGACGCGCACCTGGTAGGCGGAGGCTTTGGCGACAAAGCAGATCGCATCCGCCTTGGCTTCCAGGATGCCGGCGAGCCCGGGATCGTTGGAGGCCGAGCGGCCCGGCCGCCGCGTCATGCCGAACGCGGTAAACTTCGCGTGGTCGAGCTTCGGCTTGGTGGCGAAAAATTCGGTGTCGGTCGGATTGGCGCCGGGATAGCCGCCCTCGACATAGTCGATGCCGAGTTCGTCAAGCATGCCGGCGATGATCTGCTTGTCATGCAGCGTGAAATCGACGCCGTTGGTCTGGGCGCCATCGCGCAGCGTGGTGTCGAACAGATAAAGGCGTTCGCGGCTCATGATGGCGCTCCCGGCGCGGCGTTTTCAGCCAGCGTCTTCTGCATCGTGGTGTTGGCGAGCCATTCGCCATTGACGGTGATGGTGTTGCGCTGCTTGCCGACATAGCCGCGCCTCTGGAAAAACGTCTCCGCGGTATCGCTGGCGTCGACCGTCAGATTCGTGGCGCCGCGGGCGCCGGCGAGCTTCTCCAGCGCGTCGACCAGCATCGTGGCAATGCCCTGCCTCGCCGCGCCCGGATGCACATAGAGCAGGTCGATGTGATCGGCCCCTTTCAGCGAGACAAAACCCACCGGCGAATTCTGCAACGTCGCGATCAGCGTTAACTGGCCGGCGAGACGTTTGCCGAATGCCGCCTCATCTTCGGCGGCAGCAGCCCAGGCTTCCTGCTGCGCTTCGCTGTAGTCGTCGCCGGTCAACTCCTGGATCGCGGCAACGAAAATCGCCGCCAGGATCGGCGCATCCGCCGGCAAAAACGGCCGCAGACCGGGTTTGGGCAAGGTCTGCCCCATCACGCGATCTCCCAGGTGGTCACGGGTTTTCCGTCGGCATCCTTGCCATCCTTGATGGCCACGCCCATGGCGGCGAGTTCGTCGCGGATACGATCGGACTCCTTGAAGTCCTTTCGCGCTCGCGCGGCGGCACGCTCCGCGATCAGCCGGTCAACCTGCGTCGCATCGACGCCGCTGGCCTGCTGCTTTCGGCCCTTCCATGCGGCAGCGCTCTCGGAGAGGAAACCGAGAAGGCGCAGGGAAGCAGCAAACTGGTCGCGATCCCCATCGTTTCCGGAAGCAGCACTATTCCGCAAACCGTGCAGCGACGCGACCATCTGCGGCGTGTTCAGGTCGTCCGACAGCGACGCGATGACGGCATCGGAAGGCCGTCCGCCCTTGATGTCGGCGGCGACCCAATACCAGTCGTCGAGCGTTTTTGCGCTTTCTTCCAATCCCTTCAACGTCCAGTCCATCGGCGAGCGGTAATGCGCCTTCAACATATTGAGGCGAAGCACTTCGCCCGGCCAATCGGCCAGCAGTTCCCGGATCGTGACGAAGTTGCCGAGCGACTTCGACATCTTGGTGTCTTCGATCTGCACGAATTCATTGTGCATCCAGTAATTCGCCATCGCGGGTGTGCCATGCGCGCAACGCGATTGCGCGATTTCGTTCTCGTGATGCGGAAAGATCAAATCCAGGCCGCCGCCGTGGATGTCGAACACGTCGCCGAGATAGGCTGCACTCATGGCCGAGCATTCGATGTGCCATCCCGGGCGGCCCCTGCCCCACGGGCTTTCCCATCCCGGCTCGTCGCCGGACGATTGCTTCCACAACACAAAATCGCCCGGATTTTTCTTGTGCGCATCGACAGCGACGCGCGCACCCGGTCGCTGCTCGTCCAGCTTGCGGCCCGAAAGCGCGCCATAGTCCGGCATCGACGCCGTATCGAACAGAACTTCGCCGCCCGCTTCATAAGCGTGACCACGCGCGATCAACTGCTTGATGAGCGTCACCATATCCGTCTTGCCGTCCGCGCGCGGCAGCACGAAGTCAGTCGCGCGGGGTTCGAACGTCGGTGGCAGTGAGCCCAATGCCGCAGCGTCGGCGTAAAACTGGTTGGCGGTCACTTCGGTAACCTTGCGGATCGCCTCGTTCAGCGGCAGACCCGGAAAATCCCGCACCGCCCGCGCGTTGATCTTGTCGTCGACGTCGGTGATGTTGCGGACATAGGTGACGTGCTCGGCGCCGTAGAGGTGCCGCAGCAGCCGGAACAGCACGTCGAACACGATGACCGGGCGCGCATTGCCGATATGGGCAAAGTCGTAGACCGTTGGTCCGCAGACATACATGCGGACATTCGAGGGATCGAGCGGCGTGAACGGCCGCTTCTCCTTGGTCAACGTATCGTAGAGGCGCAATTGCATGGATATCCCGTCCGTTGCGGCCGGGCGTCGAGTGATCTCATGTTGAGAAAAGACGGCCTCAGCCAGCGAATCGCTAGCTAATAATCTCGCGGCAAATGCTGCAGATGGCGAGGAGACCGTTCATGGTTCCACCATGTCCCAGCCCGGGGCACGGCGTCAAGGCCTTGCTTGCGCCCGATTTGGGGCCGAATTGGCCGATCCGCCGCCTCCCGACATTGCCGTCGGGCGATCATGGTTAATCATTATTAACATTTTGGGCTTATTCCTGAGGGCGGTCCCTAATCCCGCACCGGTGTTGCCCATGCGAATTTCGTCAGCATTCATTTTCGATGCAATCCTGGTCTGCGGACTTCTGTTCGTCGTCTCGGCCGCGCATGCCGACAGCCGCGTTTTCATCGTCGCCAATCAGGCCGATGGCTACGGCGTCGATCAGTGCCTGGCCAGGGGCGACAAGTGCGGCGCCCATGCCGCCCGCTCCAATTGCCAGTCACGAGAATTTGCACAGGCCACCGCCTATCGCCGCGTCGATCCCGACGAAATTACCGGCTCGGTTTCCAAGGCCGGGAATGAGAAATGCACCGGCAGTGGCTGCGACGAATACGTCGCCATCACCTGCCAGCGCTGACCCGGTTATCCCTGCCGAATCAAGGGGCGGTTTGCCACACCCGCGCCCCGGAAACGACGTGACGCTGCCCCGAGAAGCAGGTATGTGATGCGGCCGTGGCCGCACGATGCCGCCATGGCCGCGCCTCAAGGCTCTCGAGCCACGCGGAACCTCTCGATGGCCGGATATGCTCGAAATACCTGACGCTGCCTTTCCCCGCCGGATCCTGACTGGCGCCATGCTGCTCGGCCTCGTTGCCGTGAACGCGCCTGCGTTGGCGCAGATGAGCCAGGGCGCTCCGCCGCCGCCTCAGCAAAGCGCGCCGCAGGCGGGTCCCGCGCAGGCCAATCCCGCGCAGTCTAATCCGATGTGCGTCCGGCTCGAAGGTCAACTCGCGACCATCGACCGCGGCGCCGGCAGCGGCGATCCCGCCAAGGACGAGCAGATCCGCCGCTACCAGGAGGCGGCCGCCAAGCAGCAGGCCGAACTCGATCGCGTCACGATGCAGGCCAAGCGCATGGGCTGCGAAAGCTCGGGCTTCTTCTCGCTGTTCAACGGCCAGTCGGCGCAATGCGGACCGGTCAACAACCAGATCCAGCAGATGCGCGGCAATCTCGATCAGATCAACACCAGCCTTGAACGTCTGCGCAGCGGCGGCATCGGCGGCGCCGACCGCGAAAACCAGCGCCGTTCGGTGCTGACCGCGCTGGCGCAGAACAACTGCGGTCCGCAATATGCGGCCGCGGCGCGCGGCGGTGGCAATTTCATGGACAATCTGTTCGGCAACAACAACGGCAACCAGATCCCGCCGCCGGCTGCCGAATTCGGTCCGCAGTCCGGCACCTTCCGCACCGTCTGCGTCCGCACCTGCGACGGCGCCTATTTCCCGGTCTCGTTCGCGACCGTGCAGGCGCGGTTTCCCGACGACGAGAAGACCTGCAAGGCGCTGTGCCCGGCGACGGAAGCGAGTTTGTTCACCTACCGCAACCCCGGCGAAGACATCAACCAGGCGGTCTCGGTCAGCGGCCAGCCCTATTCGGCACTTCCGAACGCGTTCAAGTTTCGCAGCGAGTTCAACCCGTCCTGCGCCTGCAAGGCGGCGGGCCAGACCTGGTCCGACGCGCTGAAATCGGTCGAGGACAAGGCCGCCGCCGAACAGCAGGGCGACATCATCGTCACCGAGGAAAGCGCGCGAAAGATGCAGCAGCGCGCGCAGCCGGGGGCGAAAACCACGCCGGCCAAAAAGGGAGCGGCTCCCGCCGCCACCACGGCCACCGCCCCGCCGCCTGCAACGCCGGCACCTGAGCCGACCGGCGCGACCGATGAGAAAAAGCCGATCCGCACCGTCGGCCCGACGTTCATCCCGCCGAAGCAGTAAATTTTCGCGAAGCTAGCCTTCGAACGCGTCCGCCGATGCGCGGCCGGCGCGCGCGACGAGCTCTTCGTCGGGCTCCGGCAATGCCTTGCCGTTGTCGCGAAAGCGGTTGGTGATGGGATAGCGGCGATCCCGGCCAAAGTTCTTTTGCGTCACCTTCACGCCCGGCGCGGCCTGGCGGCGCTTGTATTCGGCGACATTGAGCAGCCGGTCGATCCGCGTCACGACATCGGCCGGGAAACCGGCCGCGATGATCGCCGCCAGCGGCTCCTCGCGCTCGACCAGACGTTCGAGAATGCCGTCCAGCATGTCGTAAGGCGGCAGCGAATCCTGGTCGGTCTGGTTCTCGCGCAACTCCGCCGTCGGCGGCCGGATGATGATGTTGACCGGGATAACCTCGCCCGACGGCCCGAGCGCGCCGTCCGGCTTCCATTCGTTGCGCAGGCTCGAGAGCCGGAACACCTCGGTCTTGTAGATATCCTTGATCGGATTGTAGCCGCCGTTCATGTCGCCATAGATGGTGGCGTAGCCGACCGACATTTCCGACTTGTTGCCTGTCGTGACCACCATGGCGCCGGTCTTGTTCGAAATCGCCATCAGCAGCGTGCCGCGGGTGCGCGCCTGCAGGTTTTCCTCGGTGATGTCGCGCGGCAGACCTGCGAACGGCACCGACAGAATCTTCTCAAAACCGTTGACGGCATCCGCGATCGGCAGCACCTCGTAGGGAAAGCCGAGCGCCTTGGCGAGCTTGGCGGCATCGTCGAGCGACACCTGGGCGGTGAAGCGGAACGGCAGCATCACGCCGCGGACCTTTTCGGCGCCGAGCGCATCGACCGCGATCGCCGCGCAAAGTGCGGAATCGATGCCGCCTGAGACGCCGAGCAACACGCCGGGAAATCCGTTCTTGCGGACGTAATCGCGCAAGCCGAGCACGCAGGCCGCGTAATCGCCCTTGTCGCCGTCGAGCAGCGGCGCGACCGGGCCTTTGCAGCGCCAGCCATCCGCGCCCTTGGTCCAGCGCAAGGTGGTGATGTTTTCCTCGAACGCCGGCAATTGGACCGCAACCGACAGATCGGCGTTCAGCGCGAACGAGGCGCCGTCGAACACCAATTCGTCCTGCCCGCCGATCTGGTTGAGATAGACCAGTGGCAAGCCGCTCTCGGTGACGCGTGCCACCGCGATCGACAGCCGCAGATCGTTCTTGTCGCGCGCATAGGGCGAGCCGTTCGGCACGACAAGGATTTCCGCGCCGGTCTCGGCCAGGCATTCGACGACGTTCTCGTATTCCTCCGACTCTTCGAGCCAGATGTCCTCGCAGATGGGAACGCCGACCCGGATGCCGCGAACGGTGACCGGACCCGCGGCCGGACCGCGTGCGAACAGGCGCTTTTCGTCGAACACGCCGTAGTTCGGCAGGTTGGCCTTGAAGCGAAGGGCGGCGATACGGCCCTGATCGAGCAGCGCGCAGGCATTATAAAGTTTGCCGTCCTCGACCCAGGGGGTGCCGATCAGCACCGCCGGTCCGCCGCCGGCGGTCTCGCGCGCCAGCTCCTCGATCGCGGCGCGGCAGGCAGCCTGGAACGCGGGCTTCAGCACCAGATCTTCCGGCGGGTAACCGGTGATGAACAATTCCGGCAGCACCAGCAGGTCGGCGCCGTCGGCCTTGGCCTTGTCGCGCGCGGCGTGCGCCTTGGCGGCGTTGCCGGCAACGTCGCCGACCGTCGGGTTCAACTGCGCCAGCGTGATCGTGAATGTCGTTTCGGTCATGAGCCGATGGTGCCTTGCACAAGAGCAAACTGCAAATGCTCGCTTTAGATCGCGCCCATGCGTTCGGCGAGGGCGAACAGCCAGAACCCGCCGGCCATCAGCAGCGCCACGCCGACCGCGGCCGATCCCATATCCTTGACCAGGCCGATCTGCGGATCGTGATCGGTGGTCAGGCGGTCGGAGAGCTTTTCGATCGCGGTGTTGAGCAGTTCCACCACCAGCACAAAAGCCACCGCCGCGACCAGTTCGAACCGGCGCATCGCGGTGGCGCCGACCAGCCAGGCCAGCGGCAGCGACAGCGCCAGCGCAAACAGTTCCTCGCGGACAGCCTGCTCCGACCGGATCGCAAAGGCTAATCCGTTACGCGTGTTGACCGTGGCCCGCCAGATTCGCAGCAAATCAAAGTCCCGCTGCGGCCGGCATCGGCTTTTCCTTAGCCACGCGATCCTGCTTCAGCAGTTCGGCGATCAGGAAAGCCATGTCGATGGATTGTTCGGCGTTGAGGCGGGGATCGCAGACCGTGTGATAGCGGTCGTTGAGATCCTCGTCGGTGATGGCGCGCGCGCCGCCGATGCATTCGGTGACGTCCTGACCGGTCATCTCCAGATGCACGCCGCCGGCGTGGGTGCCTTCGGCGGCATGGATGGCGAAAAACGATTTCACTTCCGACAGCACGCGGTCGAACGGGCGGGTCTTGTAGCCCGACGTCGAGGTGATGGTGTTGCCGTGCATCGGATCGCACGACCAGACCACGACGCGCCCTTCCCGCTGCACGGCGCGGATCAGCGGCGCCAGGTGATCGCCGACCTTGTCGGAGCCGAAGCGGTTGATCAGCGTCAGCCGTCCCGGCTCGTTGTCGGGATTGAGGATGTCGATCAGCTTCAGCAACTCGTCCGGCTTCAGCGACGGGCCGCATTTCAGGCCGATCGGGTTCTTGATGCCGCGGAAATATTCGACATGGCCGTGGTCGAGCTGGCGGGTGCGGTCGCCGATCCAGATCATGTGGCCCGAGGTCGCGTACCAGTCGCCGGTGGTCGAGTCGACGCGGGTGAAGGCCTGCTCGTAGCCGAGCAGCAGCGCTTCATGGCTGGTGTAGAAATCGGTGGCGCGCAGTTCGGGATGACTTTCCAGATCGAGGCCGCAGGCCTGCATGAAATTCAGCGCGTCCGAAATGCGATCAGCCAGTTCCTTGTAGCGGCGGGACTGCGGCGAGTCCTTGAGGAAGCCCAGCATCCACTGGTGCACGCTGCCGAGATTGGCGAAACCACCGGTCGCAAACGCGCGCAGCAGATTCAGCGTCGCCGCCGACTGCCGGTAGGCATCCAACTGCCGCTGCGGATCCGGAATGCGCGCTTCGGGCGTGAAGGCGATGTCGTTGATGATGTCGCCGCGATAGCTCGGCAGTTCGACGCCGCCAATCTTTTCGGTGTTCGACGAGCGCGGCTTTGCAAATTGCCCGGCGATGCGGCCGACCTTCACCACCGGCAGCGCGCCGGCATAGGTCAGGACGACAGCCATCTGCAGCAGCACCCGGAAAAAATCGCGGATGTTGTTGGCGCCGTGCTCGGCAAAGCTCTCGGCGCAATCGCCGCCCTGCAGCAAAAAGGCCTCGCCGGCCGCGACGCGGCCTAACGATTTCTTCAGGTTGCGGGCCTCGCCGGCGAACACCAGCGGCGGAAACGTGGCCAACTGGGCCTCGACATCCGCCAATGCCTTGGCATCGGGATAATCGGGCATTTGCAGCACCGGCTTGGTGCGCCAGCTGTCGGGTGTCCACCGCTCGGACATGGGCGTTAACTCCTGAGCAAAAACCGCTACTTACCGGAAAGTCGCGAAGGGCCGCGTTATACACAGGCCTTCTGCCGACCGCCAGCCAGATTTCCACCTGTTTCGTCAAGCCCTTGCGGGAAAAGCCGAATTCGCATTTGCTGTGGCGCTCGCAAGATACCTTACGGAGGAGACGCGGTGGCCGATCCGGCTCAGGACGACGTCTTTGTCGATGATATCACGCTGCCGGCAGCCGATGGCTATCCGCTGGCGGCGACGCTGTTTCTGCCGCGCGGCGCCAAGCGCAATGCTGTCCTGATCAATTCGGCGACCGCGGTCCATCGCAAGCTTTATCGCGGCTTTGCCGGCTATCTCGCCAAGCGTGGCTGCGCGGTTCTGACCTACGACTATCGCGGCACCGGCGACAGCAGGCAGAAATCGCTGACCGGCTACAACCAGCCGAAGTCGCTGGTCGGCTTCAAGGCCTCGATGTCGGACTGGGCGGCGCAGGATATCACCGCCGCTGTGGCGTGGATGCGGCAACGCTATCACGGCATGCCGTTCGCCTATGTCGGGCACTCCTTCGGCGGCCAGGTGCTCGGGTTGCTGCCGAACAACACCGAGATTTCGCGCGCGCTCTTGATCGCAGCACAGGCCGGCTACTGGAAGCTGATGACGGCGCCGGAGCGCTACCGCGTCTATGCGCTGCTGAATTTCATCGGCCTGCCCCTCACCCGCGCGCTCGGCTACATGCCGGGTAAAGCGGGGCTCGGCATGGACCTGCCGAAGGATGCGTTCGTGCAATGGGTCTCCTGGGTGATGAGCCCGCGTTATCTGTTCGATTCCAAGCTCGAGGCGTTGCAGAACTTTCCGAACTACAAGGGTGCGTTGCGCGCGCAGTGCCTGTCCGACGATCCCTGGGCGACGCGGCCGGCGGTCGAGTTGCTGTGCTCGGGCTTCACCTCGATCAAGCCCGAGATCATCACCGTGACGCCCGCCGACACCGGCGTCGCGTCGATCGGCCATATGGGCTTCTTCCGCGCCGAACACCGCGACACGCTGTGGCGCGGGGCGGCGGAATGGATCCAGGCGGGGGAGTAGGCTCGCCGTCATTCAAGCGCCCTCTTCTTTCACCCTCCCCTGGAGGGGGAGGGTCGACGCTCATGCAATGAGCGGCGGGGTGGGGTGACGGTCTCTCCTCGCGAGCAGTGCCCGAGTTGAGAGATCACCCCACCCCGTCTCACATTCCGCTGCGCTTCATGTGAGCCGACCCTCCCCCTCCAGGGGAGGGTAAGCGAAATTGTTCTCGCGGCGCGATGCGCCCGAAGTTTTGAAAGAAAACCTTGCCCTCGAAATCAGAGGGCGCAGGGAAGACCGGGTGCGCGCTGCACCCGCGGTCTTGCGTGCGATAGTTGCAACAAAATGGTGCACGCAAGCATACAGGTTTGGCGGAAGCCTCCGGCCTTCCCTGCGCAATGGCTTTACGGCTTATACGAGATCGTCCTGGTGACCCTGCTTTTTGTGACACCATCGCTCTCCGGCAGCGTTGGCTGCCCTCGAACTTGACGCCTGCATCGGGGCGTCGGACCCAAACGATTTCACCGTACGCAAAGGCCACGCTCGTCAGTCGTGACCCTGCGTCCACCGCATCTCTCCGCACGTCGTGACGATCGCGAGCGCCCCTTGTGTCGGCAAAAACTGGCAGAATGTGCGAACGGGCGGTTGAAGCAGAACCGCCCGTTGCTGGAACTGAGCCCGTAACGCCCCAAAGCGGCAGAGCCTGTATGAGAGCGAGGGACAGCTCCGGTGTCTTCCTCAACCCGAACAGTTGCAAGGGCCGTTGAGCCCGTACCGAGCAAGGAAGGGAGTGGATGATGGCACAAAATGGTCTCGTTGTCGTCGGCATCGATGTAGCAAAGGACAAGGTCGATGCGTGCATTCGCGAGTTGGCGCTGCGGCAGACGTATCCGAGCACTGCCCAGGGTCATCGCAAGCTGGTTGCCTGGCTTCGCAAGCACAAGGTGAACAGGGCGGTGATGGAGGCCAGCGGCGGCTATGAGCGCGATTGGGGGAAGGTGCTCCGTCTGGCCGGCATCGCCGTACGGATCGTCGACCCCAAGCGAGTCCGCAGCTTTGCGCAGTCGGCCGGACGCCTGGCCAAGAACGATACGATTGATGCAGAGATGATCGCTTGGTTCGCAGAGACGTTCAGCGAGGCGCCGGGCCAAGTGCACGATGCCGCGCGCGAAGAGCTGCAGGCGCTGGTGAAAGCTCGTCTCAATCTGGTCGATCTCAAGATACGACTGGAAGCTCAAAACGAGCATGCTGCACCAGGACAGGCTCGGAAAGCGCGGACCCGTATCTTGAAGAGCTTGCTCGAGGAAATTGCCAAGCTCGAAGTCGCGATCTCGGCCCAGGTCAGGGCCACACCTCATCTTGCCGAACGCGCCGAGATCGTCGAGAGCGTGCCAGGCTTTGCCGAAACGAGCTCAGCGAACCTCATTGCTGGAATGCCGGAGCTTGGCCAAGTGAGCGACGAGATCGCCGCGGCGTTGTTAGGCGTTGCCCCTTATGACGATGATAGCGGAAAGCGCCGCGGCGAACGCCACATCAAGGGCGGCCGCCGTTGGGTCCGAAACGCCCTCTACATGCCGTGCCTCGGCGCGGCCACACAGAACAATCCTGTCTTCAAGGCCTACTATCAACGGCTACTTGCCAAGGGGAAGGAGCCGAAGGTTGCGCTCGTCGCCTGCATGCGAAAGCTGATCATCATCCTCAACACAATGATCGCACGCCGGCAGAAATGGGATCCCAGCCGTTACGCACTGAATTGAGCGAGCGCACTTCACCGCGCTCGGTCCTCGACCGAGCGCATGCCTAGCCAACAGACCGGGGAGCGGACGGCGTCAAGGCCGTAAGCCGCCGAAGGCGGGGGCGCGCCTCGCGCCAGCCTTGAGGCCAGCCGATCACCGGTCTACTTCAGCACAGTTGCTCTGGTGGGACAGGATGGCGGGAGTCGTAAATCTGATTTGCGCGACGGCCCAAGCGGAATATTTTTGCGCGAAGGGCTGGACCAACATCTTGGGGTGATTTGCCCGTCGGGCAGTCTGCAGATCGTAGGTTGCTATTTCGTCATTGCGAGCGAAGCGAAGCAATCCATAGCGCGGCTTGCCGAAACATGGATTGCTTCGTCGCTGGCGCTCCTCGCAATGACGATAAGCGCGAACGCCTAGGCCGGTTTCCCCATCACGTAGGGCTTCAGCATCGCATACATCGTGCCGTGGGTCGGCGTGGGCACGCCGAGTTCGCGGCCAAGCGCCACCACCTTGCCGCTGAGCCAGGGCAGCTCCAGCCGGTTGCCGCGGTCGAGATCGAGCGCCATCGAGGCCTTCATGGCCGGCGGCGCGTGGCCGATGAATTCGACGATCTTGCCCAGCGCATCGGCCGGCAGCGGCACGCCCCTGGCGCGGCCGACATCGATCACTTCCTGGAACGCCGCCAAGATCACCGGGCGAATATCCGGATCGTCGCGCAACTTGCCGATCGGCTGGCGCGTCGACGCCGTGATGCCGGCATTGCTGGCGAGCAGCACGAACTTCATCCAGAGTTCGGTGACGATCTGATCGCTCAGCGTGGCGTCGAAGCCGGCCTTCTGGCACAGCGCGAGGAAATCCTCGCCGCGCTGGGTGCGCGTGCCGTCGAGCTCGCCAAAAATCATGCGCATGAAGGTGCCGACCTGCGTGATGACGCCGGGCGCGGTGATCGAGGCGCTGATTTGCGCGACACCGCCCATCACCGCCTTCGGGCCGAGGATCGGCAACAACCGCTCGGCGGCGTCGATGCCGTTCTGCAAAGGAATAACTGCCGTGTTCGGCCCGACCAGCGGCTTGATCGCCTCGCCCGCGCTTTCGACGTCCCACAATTTGACGCAGAACAGCACCACATCGACCGCGCCAATGCCTTTGGGATCGTCGGTCGCCTGCGTCGGCACCACATGGGTCTCGCCGCGGCCGCCCTGAATCTTCAAGCCAGCGCTTTTCATGGCCGCCAGATGCGCACCGCGCGCGATGAAGGTGACGTCGGCACCCGCTTTCGCCAGCGCCGCACCAAATCCGCCTCCAACGCCGCCGGCGCCGACAACCGCAATACGCATGACGTTTCCCTTAATTGGATGTGTAGGATGGGTGGAGCCACCGGGTCCGGCCTTCGGCCGGCCCGATGATAAACTCCGCGATACCCATCACCTGCCGCGCAAGTATCTGATGGGTATCGCTTCGCTCCACCCATCACCTGCCGCGCAAGTATCTGATGGGTATCGCTTCGCTCCACCCATCCTACGAATGACGCAGATTATTTCCCGTAACTATAAAACCCCTGCCCGGTCTTGCGGCCGAGATGGCCGGCGGCGACCATTTCCTTCAACAGCGGCGCCGGGCGGTATTTCGGATCGTTGAAGCCTTCGTAAAACACTTCCATCACCGACAGCATGGTGTCGAGCCCGATCATGTCGGCCAGCGCCAGCGGCCCGATCGGGTGGTTGCAGCCGAGCTTCATGCCGGCGTCGAGGTCCTCGGCGGTGGCAATGCCTTCCTGCAATGCGAAGATCGCCTCATTGATCATCGGGCACAGGATGCGGTTGACCGCAAAGCCCGGGCTGTTCTTCGCGGTAACCGCGACTTTGCCGATGCGCTTGGCGAACTCGGCGGCCTTGGCGTGGGTGTCGTCGGAGGTCTGCAGGCCCCGGATCAATTCCAAGAGCGCCATCAGCGGCACCGGATTGAAGAAATGCATGCCGATAAAGCGATCCGGCCGGTCGGTGGCGGCGGCGAGCTTTGTGATCGAGATCGACGAGGTGTTGGTCGCGAGCAAAGCCTGTGGCCGCAGCTTGGTGCAGAGGTCCTTGAGGATCTTGATCTTCAGATCCTCGTTCTCGGTCGCGGCCTCGATCACCAGATCGCAATCGGCGAGTTTGGCGCTGTCCGTCGTGGTGGCGATGCGCTTGAGCGCGGCCTGCCGGTCGGCGTCGGTCATCTTCTGCTTGTTGACCAGCCGCTCCAGGCTTCCGGTCACGACCGACATGCCCCGCGTCAGCGCGGCATCGGAAATATCGGTCATGGTCACCGACAACCCCGCCGCCGCGCAGACCTGCGCAATCCCGTTGCCCATCGTGCCCGCGCCGACGATACCGATCTGCTCAATCATGGTTTTGGTGACTCCGTTATCCCTGTGCTGACGGATAGCGTTAGCAGAGGGCGGCGGGGATCGGTAGTCTCTCGCGCTCTGTTCAAGCCGCCCGTTAGGGCCCATAAACGCGTCGGCCGGTTTTGACGCCATTTGCAAACCACGCGCGTTAGCGCGCACCGACAGGGTGAACGAATGAATTCTCGCATGAATTTTGTGCTGGTGACGCTCGTGTCGCTGGCAGTGGCAATCACGTACCATCACAACGCCGTCGCAAAGACGCCGGCTTCGGCGACCGACCAGTTCCCCGCCTGGGCCTATCCATGGGCGCCGGACTTCAAGCCTGCGCCCGATGACGGCATCCCGAAACACGTGCCCGACAGCGACGCCGCGTTCACCATCACGCAGGAACGCGATCTGTTCTTCGTGCCCGACTGGCATCCCGCTGATCATCCGCCGATGCCAGAAGCCGTGGTCCATGGCCGGCGGCCGGACGCCCGGGCCTGTGGCTCCTGTCACCGCGCATCAGGTACCGGCGGTCCGGAGAATGCCAGCCTCGCCGGCCTTCCCGCCGACTACATTGTTCAGCAAATGGCCGACTTCAAGAGCGGCGCACGGAGCTTCGCCGGCCCCGCGCGAAGTCCGATCACCCTCATGATCGCGATCGCCAAGGCCGCCACCGACGACGAGGTCCACGCCGCGGCCGGTTATTTCTCGGCGCTGAAGCCGACACCGAACATCAAGGTGGTGGAAACCGACAACGTGCCGAAGACGCAGATCGCGCGGATGTTCTACACGACCTTGCCCGATGCCGGGATGGAGCCGCTCGGACAGCGCATCGTCGAGGTCCCGGTGGACATGGCGCAATTCGAGCATCGCGATTCCCGCGCGCAATTCACCGCCTATGTGCCGGTCGGCAGCGTCGCCAGGGGAGAAGCCCTGGTCAAGACCGGCGGATCCGGCAAGACAGCGCCCTGCGCCACCTGCCATGGGCCGGACCTCAGAGGTGTCGGCCCGATACCCCGCATCGCCGGACGCTCGCCGAGCTATCTGGTGCGCCAGCTCTACGACATCCGGAAGGGCAAACGGGCGGGAGCCTCGGCCGAGTTGATGAAGCCAACGGTCGCCAACCTCACGCACGACGACATGATCGCGCTCGGAGCTTACCTGGGCTCGTTGCAGCCCTGAAGCGGGATGCCGCACGTAGGGGAGTTAGCCGAAGGCGTAACCCGCCTTTTTATCATCGACGAGCGGCGGATTACGCTTCGCTAATCCGCCCTACGCGTCATGCGTCGCCGGCGCACACGATCGAACTGGCGGAGGCGCGGGAGATTACGCCATACAAGCGGATGCATTTGCGATACCGTCAGCTTGACCGCTCAATGCATCCGCAAGCTGCCGCGCGGGCTCATGCGCTATCTGCACCGAACAAGGGAGCAAACATGACCGTCGTAGCGGTTTGGTACGAACCTCATGATGATATGGCGTGGATCGTGGCGGATACAAAGGTTTCTTATCCGAACGTAGGGGGCTCAATTACAGACAGTGCCTCCAAGATTTTTCCGCTCACGATTGCATGTCATACGCCAGGCCCAGGTGGAGATTTCACGAATCTTGTGCATGCAAATCGATTAGGATTTTGCTTTGTAGGAAGCACTCTCCCTGCATTGTTGACCTATTCTGTAGCGAACACCTGCTTTCAAACTCTTATAGCTCCGCCTAATGCACAGCCACCGGCGCTTGAAGATGTAGGCGCCGCTTTGCGTTCCATCGCAGAGCGGTACCTTCGAGAAACCGAACTCGCGTTCGAATGTGCGGTAGTTGGATGGTGCGTCCGTGAAGAACGCTATGTCGCTTTTCATATCGGGCCAGATCACACACAAGTGCCGCCCCGAATGTTTCTTGCTCGATCAGAGTTGTACACGGAGGGGAGCTACCTTCTACTAGGCAAACACAAGCAGCAGGTGGCTCAAAGGATAGATGGTGTGTTCGCTGAGTTGGCGGGACAAGTTCTCAAGCGCGCGCCAAAGTTAGCCTTACAGCGAATTATTCAGGAAGAGGCGTTCAATGACGTCGGCGGCAGCCTCCAATTTGGAACCGCCCATCGACGTGGCTTCCTTCTAAAGTTCTGGATGAGACCGGCAATTCATGGAGAGCCCGCGGTTGAGTCCACTTTCCTTGGGATAAACGTTGACGCTGAAATTGGTCAGATCGGACAATTCAAAATAGGAGCAGTGAGCACTATTTGAGTAAGTGCGGGCTGCGCATGCGCGCTTTGCGATCATAAGGCGAAATCCGCAATATTTATCAATAGTTTTGCATCACGTCCGTAAGACGCGATCGCTACCTCGCCCCCCCTACTCCGCCGCCGCTTCCCGCACATACCTCGCCGTCGGCGTCCGCATCGTCACCAACTCTTCCGCCGCCGTCGGATGCAGCGCGATCGTCGAGTCGAAATCGGCTTTCGTCGCCTTCATCTTCACCGCGATGGCGACGGCCTGGATGATTTCGGCGGCGGCGTCGCCGACGATGTGGCAGCCGAGCACGCGATCGGTTGCGCCGTCGACGACGAGCTTCATCAGGATGCGGGTGTCGCGGCCGGACATCGTCGCCTTGATCGGGCGGAAATCGGTCTTGTAGATGTCGACATGGGAGAACTGCGCGCGGGCTTCGGCTTCCGTCAGGCCGACGGTGCCGACTTCGGGCTGCGAGAACACGGCGGTCGGGATGGTGGCGTGGTCGACCGCGACCGGGCGCTTGCCGAACACGGTGTCGGCGAAGGCATGGCCCTCGCGGATCGCCACCGGCGTCAGATTGATGCGATGGGTGACGTCGCCGATCGCATAGATGTTGTCGACGGACGACTTCGACCAGCCGTCGACGGCAATGCCGCCGTTCTTCGGGTTGATGGCGACGCCCGCCCTCTCCAGCCCGAGATTGGCGACGTTGGGATGCCGCCCGATCGCGAACATCACCTGGTCGGAGGCGATGCTCGATCCGTTCGACAGATGCGTGGTGAATTCCGCGCCGTGTTTTGTGACCTTGTCGACGGTGCAGCCGGTGATGATGTTGATGCCCTGCTTTTCCATCTCGGCCCGCACGTGCTTGCGGACGTCCTCATCAAAGCCGCGCAGGATGTTGTCGCCGCGATAGATCACGGTGACGTCGGAGCCATAGCCTTTAAAGATGCCGGCGAATTCCAGCGCGATATAGCCGCCGCCCTGGATCACGATGCGCTTCGGCAGCTCTTTCAGGTGGAACGCCTCGTTGGAGGAGATCACGTGCTCGATGCCGGGAAACGCCGGGCCGTGGTTGGGCGCGCCGCCGGTCGCAATCAGGATATATTTCGCGGTGACCTTCTCGCCGGTCATCAGCCGCAATGTGTGGGCGTCTTCCAGCACCGCGCGGGTCTTCACGACCTTGGCGCCGCTCTTCTCGACATTTGACGTGTAGATGCCCTCGAGCCGCGCGATCTCGCGGTCCTTGTTGGCGACCAGCGTCGGCCAGTCAAAGGAGACCTCGCCGACGGTCCAGCCAAAACCCGCGGCGTCCTCGATCTCGTGCCTGACGTGGGAGCCGATCACGAACAGCTTTTTCGGCACGCAGCCGCGGATCACGCAGGTGCCGCCCATCCGGTATTCCTCGGCGACCATGACCCTGGCGCCGTGGCCGGCCGCGATGCGCGCGGCGCGCACGCCGCCCGAACCGCCCCCGATGACGAACAGATCGACGTCGAACTCAGCCATGGCAGCCCTCGCCGGGAAATCAAAATGCGGGAGCCCGGTCGAACCGGGCTCCATTTGCTTTTTAGTCTAACGCGTTTTCTTCACGCGAACCGGAACTCCACTTCGCTCGAAAACGCTATATTATATAGGTAGATCAAGTCCGCCTGACAGGTGGCTCAGATCGGCTTGCCGCGCTTCTTCATCTCGTTGCGGAACTCGTTGTCGATGGTGGCCGCGAACTGCTGCGCCCACTGGTTCATGTAGGACATGCTGAACTGGATGGCGCGGGGCTCGCTGGCGAGCAGCTTGGTGCCCAGCGGCGTCTTGTAGAACGTCACGAGGTCCTTCAGCTCCTGCTCGGAGAACTCGTTGGCGTAGATCTGCGCCATGCCGTCGCCGATCTCCTTTTCGCGGCCGGCGAGAGTTTTGGCGACAACAACAGCGACCTCGTTGAGGTCCTTCTGGTAGTTGAGGTTGTTCTGGAGGAGACCATTCTTGGTCTGCTCGACGAGATTGGGAACGGCGTTGGCGTACATTGCGCTCGCGTTCTTCATCGCCAGGATTTCCTTGGCCGCCGCCAGTGCGGCCGCCGACGCCGGCTTCAGCGGCGCTGCCGCATCCTTCTGCTGCGCGCTGACCGGGACGGCTGACAGCGCCAGTCCCAGTGCGAGGCCGGCAGCCGACAAGATCCGTGAAAAGCTCTTCATTCCAATTCTCCTCGATGTGCGGCGTTACCGCCGTTCAATTACGCGAATTCCCTGGGCGCCCGCCAGCACGGTCGTGGTGGCGAGGCCAATGAACAGGCCGTGTTCGACAACGCCCGGGATCGGGTTCAACAGCCCCGCCAGGCGCGGCGCATCGGCGATCCGCCCGAGATGGGCATCGATAATCCAGTGGCCGCCATCGGTGACAAAAACGTGGCCGTCCTTGCCCTTCCGGATCACCATTTGCCCGGAAACGCCGCTTTCGGCAAAGGCTTTCGCCATCATCCGCTGCGTCGCTGCAAGGCCGAACGGAATCACCTCGACCGGCAGGGGGAAACGGCCGAGCGCGTCGACCCATTTGGTCTCGTCGGCGATCACGATCATGCGATCCGAGGCCGCGGCCACGATCTTTTCCCGCAGCAGCGCGCCGCCGCCGCCCTTGATCAGGTTGAGCGCGCCATCGACCTCGTCGGCACCGTCGACCGTCAGATCGAGCCGGTCGATCACATCCAGCGTGGTCAGCGGAATCCTGCATTGCTCGGCCTGGATGCGGGTCGCTTCCGAGGTCGGCACGCCCACCACCTTCATGCCGGCGGCGACCTTCTCGCCGAGCAGGTCGACGAAGTGTTTTGCGGTCGAGCCGGTGCCGAGCCCGAGCTGCATGCCGTCGCGGACATGCTCCAGCGCCTTTGCCGCCGCTTGCCGTTTCAGTGCGTCCATATCCACGTGAAAACAGTGCCTCTTTCGGAACCTGCCCCAAACCGGGCTGTCGCGGGGAACCCCGCCGGTGACGCTTCTCTAGCGTCGTTTTGGCCCCGGGAACAGCCTTGGGCAGGTGGATTTTGCGCAGGTGGATTTATGAGGGCGTGACCGCGTCCATGGCGGCCAGAATCGCCGCAAACCGGTCCTCGACCTCTGCGCGCATGCCGGGATGGGTGAAGATGTAGAGCCGGTCGTCGCGGATGGCCTCGATCACGCGCGCGGCGACGTCGGCGGGATCGAGCCCGGCCTGAAGATTTTTGGCGATTTCGGCGACCATGGCCGCCGCCGGGCTTGCCGGATCGAGCGGCTGCGACGCGCCGTAGCGCGCCGGGCGGTTGCGTCCGCTCTCGCCGATTTTGGTGCGGACATAGCTCGGGCACAGCACGCTGACGCCGATGCCGTGCGGTTTGAGCTGCGCGTGCAGCCCCTCCGACATGCTGACGACCGCGAACTTGCTGGCCCCATAGGGGCTGAAGCCGAGGCCGCCCTGCATCCCCGCCATCGAGGCCGTATTGACGATATGGCCGCCTTCGCCGTGCTTGCGGATGTGCGGCAGAAAGCTCCGGATGCCGTGCAGCACGCCCATCAGGTTGACGTCGATCACCCAGCGCCAGTTGTCGAGCGAGATGTGATCGATGCCGCCGCCGGCGGCGACGCCGGCATTGTTGCAGACCACATGGACGTTGCCGAACCTGTCGAACGCCGCCTGCGCAGCGCGCTCGACACTGGCGGCATCGGTGACGTCGCAGAGGCTGCCCTCGATATCGGGCGTGATCCGGCGCAGGTTGTCGACGGCGGCGCCAAGCGCCTCGGTCTCGATGTCGGCGATCATCACCTTCATGCCGGCTTGCGCGAACGCCTGCGCCATCGAAAGCCCGATTCCGCCGGCCCCGCCGGTGACAAAGGCCGTCTTGCCGGCAAGCTCCCGCATGGCAGTTCCTCCCGCGATTTGAACTTCCCTACTTGCATGAAGCCGTCACCACGGATAGCGAATTCCCGATGACCCTTCCCCGCACCCTGGTATTCGATCTCGACGGCACCCTCGTCGATACCGCGCCCGACCTGATCGCGGCGCTCAACTTCGTGCTCGACCGCGAGGGCCTGCCGCCGGTGCCGCTGCACAAGGCGCGCAACATGATCGGCGCCGGCGCCCGCAAGCTGCTCGAACGCGGGCTCGAGGTCGACGGCCGCACCATCGGCGTCGGCGAACTCGACCGGCTGACCAAGGATTTCATCGACTATTACGCCGACCATATCGCCGATGCCTCGCGCCCGTTCGAGGGGCTTGAAACCGCCCTCGACGACCTGCAAGGCCAGGGATTTCAGTTCGCGGTGTGCACCAACAAGCTGGAATGGCTGTCCAGGCGCCTGCTCGACCAGCTCGGCATGACCAACAGATTTGCGGCGATCTGCGGCGCCGATACGTTCGGCGTCGCCAAACCCGATCCCGTGATCCTGCAGCAGACTCTGGCGCGCGCGGGCGGTCAGTTGTCGTCGGCCATCATGGTCGGCGACGCCGGCCCCGACGTCGGCGTGGCCCGGCGGGCCGGGATTCCCGTGATCGGGGTCGAATTCGGCTACACCGATGTCCCGATCGCCGAATTGAAGCCGGACCGCCTGATCGGGCACTTTCGTGACCTGCCCGAGGCCGTCCAGAGCCTGATCGGCGCCGCTTCAACGCCATAACCTGCTGAAGCCACGGGCAGATACGGAAACGCCCGGTTCCGCGTTAACCATCGTTTAACGATTTTGGCGCGCGCGGTTGCAGCTCTGTTCTCGCGCTTCTATGGTCCCAAAAGGGGATTGTGGCAGTTTGCCACAGTAGAGTGATCGATCATGCGTCGTGTTATCGCGATTGCCGTTACCGGGATGAGCCTCGCCGGCTGCTCCTCGTTTTCCCTCGATTCCTTCAAGCCGACGCCGCCACCGGTCCAGGTCCAGCTCGAATCGACGCCGCCGGGCGCCGACGCCACCACCTCGCTCGGACCCGGCTGCAAGACGCCCTGTTCGGTCACCGTACCGGCGCCCGATGCCGGCTTCGCCGTCACTTTTGCGCTGCCCCGGTTCCAGCCGGTCACGGTTCCCGTGCAGGTGATCCGGAGCCCCGGCGATCTCACCAGCCCCGCCACCACCACGATCGAGCCGAGCCCGGTATTTGCAGAACTCAGGCCGGCCGCGCCGCCGCCGAAGGTGCGAAAGCCGATGCGGCCGAAGCCGAAGAAGCCAAAGGCGGCTGCCGAGCCGGCTGCCGGATCGCCGTTCCCGAGTGCCGCCCCGGCGGCCGCACCGACGCGTTGATCGGTTTTCCAAATAGCCCTATGCGCCGCACCGCACCCAAAAGCTCGCATGGTGAGCGGCTTGTTGTAGCTTCCTTGCAACGTGCCTAGATTGTGCTAGCGGGAGCTTCGATGTCGCGGCCCCCGCGCCGAACATGGCACGCCAGCAAAGCACCCATCGATGAGCGGACCTGCGTTGAGTTCTCCCGATCTGTTGCTCCGTCCGATGGTCGATCCGTTCGGGCGGACCATCCGCTATCTGCGCGTGTCGGTCACCGATCGCTGCGATCTGCGCTGCTTCTACTGCATGTCCGAGGACATGACGTTCCTGCCCAAGGCGGATTTGCTGACGCTCGAGGAGCTCGACCGGCTGTGCACGGCCTTCGTCGCCAAGGGCGTACGCAAGATCCGCCTCACCGGCGGCGAACCGCTGGTCCGGCGCAATGTGATGACGCTGGTGCGCTCGCTGTCGCGGCATCTCGGATCCGGCGCGCTCGATGAACTGACGCTGACCACCAACGGCTCGCAACTGGCGCGCTTCGCCGGCGAACTGCGCGACTGCGGCGTGCGCCGTATCAACGTTTCCCTGGATACGCTCGACGCGGCGAAATTCCGCGCCATCACCCGCTGGGGCGATCTCGACAAGGTGCTTGCCGGCATCGAAGCCGCGCGCGCCGCGGGCCTGGCGGTGAAGATCAACGCGGTGGCGCTGAAGAACATGAACGAGGAGGAAATCCCCTCGCTAATGCAATGGGCGCACGGCAAGGGCATGGCGCTGACCCTGATCGAAGTGATGCCGATGGGCGATATCGGCGAAGGCCGCATCGACCAGTACGTGCCGCTGTCGCTGGTGCGCGCGCGCCTCGCCAAGCAATACACGCTGACCGACCTCGACGACGATACCGGCGGCCCTGCCCGCTATGTCCGGATCGCCGAGACCGGCGGCAAGCTCGGCTTCATCACGCCGATGACCCATAATTTCTGCGAGTCCTGTAACCGGGTACGGATCACCTGCACCGGAACCCTGCACACCTGCCTCGGGCACGAGGATGCCTCCGATTTGCGCAGGCCGTTGCGGGCATCTGTCGACAACGACCTGCTCTCGGCCGCGATCGATCGCGCCATCGGCCTGAAGCCGAAGGGCCACGACTTCATCATCGATCGCCGGCATAACCGCCCGAGCGTCAGCCGCCACATGAGCGTGACCGGCGGCTGAAATTTTTGGTCTGCATGGCGGCCTCCCCGCGCAACTAGTTGAAGCCGCGTCAATTTGCCCATTTTCCAATTGACGGGGCCACACGGCGCTGAAATGGTGCGGCGGCTTTCACGCCAGCACGGCCGGAACAGGCCGCTGCACCCGTAACCTCAGGTTACAGCGGGTGCGGCCAAGACGGCGGAAGCGTTAGGATTGGGGGAGGACACTCGTTGCAATCGCTCCTGCGAATGAGCCATGACGCCGTGCGTTTGACGCGTGGACGCGGTTCTGCGCGCGCCGCGCCAGGTATTGGTCCTGCGCGCCTCGCGCGCGCGGGCGTTGCGACATCGGTTGAAACATCCGGCGCGCTGCAATGACGTGTCCGAGGAGAACGTGATGCGCCCAATGCTGGCAATCAGTGAAAGTATCGACTGGCTCAATCAGAGACTGGGCGACGTCTGCAATTTCCTCGTGTTGGCGGCCTGCGTGGTCAGCGCGGGCAATGCAATGATCCGCTACGCGTTCGGCTACAGCTCCAATAGCTGGCTCGAACTGCAGTGGTACATGTTCGCCATCTTCGTGATGTTCGGCGCCTCCTACACCTTCAAGCGCAACGAGCATGTCCGGGTCGAAATTCTCTATCTGATGCTGTCCGAGCGCGGCCAGCTCTGGCTCGACCTGATCGGGACGCTGTGCTTCCTGATCCCGTCCTGCCTGCTGCTCAGCTACCTGTCTTGGCCGTTCTTCATGCAGGCTTACAACGTCGGCGAAGTTTCGAGCAATGCTGGCGGCCTGGTGCGCTGGCCGATCAAGATCGTGGTCCCGGTCGGCTTCGTGCTGCTGGCGCTGCAAGGTGTCTCCGAGGTGATCAAGCGCATCGCTGCACTGAAGGGTTATGTCGTGATCGATGCGAAATACGAGAGGCCTACGCAATGATCACGCTGGAGATGATGCCGCCGATGATGTTCGGCGGCCTGGTTCTGGCCATGCTGATCGGCTTCCCGGTGGCGTTCACGCTCGCCGCGCTTGGCCTCGCCTTCGGCTTCCTCTCGATCCACCTCGGATTCTTCGACCTCAACTTCCTGCAGGCGATCCCGGGGCGAATCTTCGGCAGCGTGCTTTCCAACGAACTCTTGCTGGCGATCCCGTTCTTCACCTTCATGGGTGCTATTCTCGAGCGCTGCGGCCTCGCCGAAGACATGCTGGATTCGATGGGCCAGCTGTTCGGCCCGATCCGCGGCGGCCTCGGCTATTCCGTCATCATCGTCGGCTTCATTCTCGGCGCCATCACCGGAACGGTGGCGGCGCAGGTCATCGCCATGGCGCTGATCTCGATGCCGGTCATGATCCGCTACGGCTACAACATGCGCTACATCACCGGCGTGCTGGCGGCCTCGGGCACCATCACCCAGCTGGTGCCGCCCTCGCTGGTGCTGATCGTGCTCGCCGACCAGCTCGGCAAATCGGTCGGCGACATGTATCTCGGCGCCTGGGGACCGTCGGTATTCCAGATCTTCCTGTTCGCCGGCTACACCTTCCTGCTCAGCATCATCAAGCCGGACCACGTGCCGGCAGTGCCGAAGACGGCGCTGACGCTGACCGGCTGGCCTCTCTGGAAAAAATGCCTGCTCGGCATCATTCCTTCCGCCGTGCTGATCTTCGTGGTGCTGGGCACCATGATGCTGGGCCTCGCGACGCCAACGGAAGCCGGCGCGATGGGCGCCATCGGCGCCATCGTGCTCGCCGCGATCCACCACAAGGAGCTCAGTTCGACCGGGCACAAGATGATCCTCATCGGCATCATCGCCACCGGCATCGGCACCATCATCGGAATGCTGCTCGGCGACGGAAAGCTCTTCAAACTGACGTTTGCGGTGGTCTACATCGCCGTGGTCTGGATCTGCCTCGAAGCCGTCCGCATTCCGGACCTGCGCGACCTGATCAAGCAGGGCTACGAGACCACCATGCGCATCTCCACCATGGTGGTGTTCATCCTGATCGGCTCGACCTGCTTCTCGGTGGTGTTCCTCGGCGTCTCCGGCGGCGTCTGGCTCGAGCACATGCTGACCTCGATCCCGGGCGGCGTCTGGGGCTTCCTGATCTTCATCAACCTCTTCATCTTCTTCCTGGCGTTCTTCCTCGACTTCTTCGAGATCGCCTTCATCATCCTGCCGATGATCGCGCCGATCGCGCAGAAGGTACTGGCGCCGGTGGTCGGGCCCGATGCCGCGCTGATCTGGTTCGGCGTCATGCTCTGCGTCAACATGCAGACCTCGTTCCTGCATCCGCCGTTCGGCTTCGCGCTGTTCTACCTGCGCGGCGTGGCGCCGAAGGAAGTCAAGAGCTCCGACATCTACTGGGGCGCACTGCCCTGGATTGGACTGCAGCTGATCATGGTGGCGATCGTGATCGCCTTCCCGGTCGTGGTCACCGGCCTGCTCGACAAGCCGCTCGACGTCGACCTCTCCAAGGTCAGGATCGAGGTGCCGCAGATCGAATTGCCACCGCTCGATTTCGGCCAGCCTTCGAAATAGCTGATATCACCTGCCGACATGAAAAACCCCGGAGCTTTCGCTCCGGGGTTTTTGTTTGCGTGGTCGTTCGGAGGCGAGATCAGCTCTGCGAGTGACGCGCCATGAAATTGTCGTAACCGACTTCGGCGACCTGGAACCACTGATAGCCGTTGTTGGAGAAGCTGGTCAGCGATTCCAGGATCTTCTTGAAGTTGGGGTTGGTCGCGGCAACTTCGCTGTGCAGCTCCTTTGCCGCCTTGAAGGAGGCTTCCATCACCGCGGGCGGGAATGCGTGCAGCTTGGTGCCGGCGGCGAGCAGCTTCTTCAGCGCCAGCGGATTGGCCTGGTCGTATCGCGCCATCATCCAGTTGTTGGCGAGGTGGCCGGCCTGTTCGAGAACGCTCTGATAATATTTCGGCAGTGCGTTCCACTTGTCGAGGTTGACGATCGCCAGCAGCATCGGGCCGCCTTCCCACCAGCCGGGATAGTAGTAGTGCGGCGCGACCTTGAAGAAGCCGAGCTTCTCGTCGTCATACGGACCGACCCATTCGGCGCCGTCGATCGTGCCCTTCTCCAGCGCCGGATAGATGTCGCCGCCCGCAAGCTGCTGCGGGACGCAACCGAGCTTCTGCATGACGCGGCCGGCAAAGCCGCCGATGCGGAATTTCAGTCCCTTGAGATCGTCGACGGTGTTGATCTCCTTGCGGAACCAGCCGCCCATCTGGCAGCCGGTGTTGCCGGCCAAAAGCGAGGTGACGTTGTAGCTCTTGTAGAACTCGTTCAGGAGCTCCTTGCCGCCGCCCAGCATGTACCAGGCCTGGTTGATGCGCGAGTTCGGTCCGAACGGCACCGACGAGCCGAAGGTGAAGGTCGGATCCTTGCCGAAATAATAGTAGGAGGCGGTGTGCCCCATTTCGACGGTGGCGTTCTGCACCGCGTCGAGCACCTGCAGACCCGGAACGATCTCACCTGCGGCAAAGGTCTGGATCTGGAATTTGTTGTCGGTGGCTTCGCCGACCACCTTGGCCATCATCTCGGCGCCGCCGTGCAGCGTATCGAGCGATTTCGGCCAGCTCGTGGTCATCCGCCACTTGATCTCCGGCATCGACTGCGCGATGGCCGGCGCCGCCAGCGTAGCTGCGCCCGCGGCAGCGAGGCCGGTGACCTTGATAAAGTCTCTTCGCTTCATTGCATCCATCCCTGTTCATTGTGTCATTCAGCCTTCGTGTCGAGGCTTGCAGCCAGCATGGAACATCCGGTTGGCGATATCCATCCCGAACAGGTCCAAAAACGCAAAAAAGCCCGGTCTCTCAACGAGACCGGGCTGGTTTTTGCGACTTTGGATTTAGAGCCTGGTCCACAGGACCAGGCTCTAACTTTTCTTTTTTGACGCGTTTTCTTGACGCGAACCGGTATCCACTTCGCTCGAAAACGCTACGGATCAGCCGCGGGTGCGCGAGCGGATCATGAAGGTGTCGAAGGTGTATTCGGCAACCTGCCACCACAGATACTGGTCGGAACGGTAGGCCTGCATCGCGTCGATCGACTTCTTGAAGTCGGCGTTCTTGGCCGAGAGTTCGCCCCACAGTTCGTTGGTCGCCTTCAGGCAGGCTTCCAGCACTTCGTTGGTGAACGGACGAAGCTGGGTGCCGCCGGCAACCAGACGCTTCAACGCCGTCGGGTTCTGCATGTCGTAGCGCGCGGCCATCCAGCTATTGGCGTTGGCCATCGCGTTGGTGAGAATCGCCTGGTAGTTCTTCGGCAGCGAATTCCACTTTTCCAGGTTGGTGAAGGCATGGACCATCGGCCCGCCTTCCCAGAAGCCCGGGTAGTAGTAGTACTTCGCGACCTTGGCGAAGCCGAGCTTCTCGTCGTCATACGGTCCGACCCACTCGGCGGCGTCGATGGTGCCCTTTTCGAGCGCCGGATAGATGTCGCCGCCGGCGAGCTGCTGCGGCACGACGCCGACCTTCTGCAGCACCTGCCCGGCGATGCCGCCGATGCGGAATTTAAGCCCGGAGAGATCGGCAACCGTCTTGATCTCCTTGCGGAACCAGCCGCCCATCTGGGTGCCGGTGTTGCCGCAGGGAAAGCCGATCACGCCGAATTTCTTGAAGAACTCGTTGCCGAGCTCCATGCCGCCGCCCTGGTACCACCAGGAGTTCTGCTGGCGCGCATTCAGGCCGAACGGCACCGAGGCGTAGATCGCAAACGTCGGGTCCTTGCCGACATAGTAGTAGGAAACGGTGTGGCACATCTCGACGGTGCCGTTGGAGGTCGCGTCGAGCGCCTGCAGTCCGGGAACGATTTCGCCGGCTGCGAACACCTGGATCTGGAACTTGTTGTCGGTCATTTCGGCGACGTATTTCGACACCTGCTCGGCGCCGCCGTAGATGGTGTCGAGCGATTTCGGGAAGCTCGACGTCATGCGCCACTTGATCTCAGGGGACGATTGCGCGATGGCCGGCGAGGCAACGGCCGTCGCGGCAGCACCGGCCGCAGAAACCTTCAAAAAATCACGACGCTTCATTCAATCTCTCCTTGAGACGGGGCGTTTCCCATAATTGCTCAAGCGTTCCTCCGGCCGGACGAATTCCACGAGTTCCGGGGCGCTCTGGCGGGGCTTTAACACGGAAATCGGCCGTTCGAATACGCGACAAAGGCATGACTGCACTGATTAAACGAAAGTCGCATACCACCCGCCGCGGTGCGATTTCAGGCGCCATTTTGGCGCTCAGGCCGCGGCGATGGCGCCCTTGAGCTGGTCGCGAACCTGGACGCCGATGGCGCGATAAATCGCCGCGTGCGGCCCGTCGGGCTCGCTGGCGACCACCGGATTACCGGCATCCGACGAGGTCCTGATCGACATATGCAGCGGGATTTCGCCGAGGAACGGCACGCCCAGCCGCTCCGCCTCGTGCCGCGCGCCGCCGTGGCCGAAAATGTCCGACCGGGTGCCGCACTCCGGGCACTGGAAATAGCTCATGTTCTCGACGATGCCGAGCACGGGCACGTTGACCTTCCGAAACATGGCAAGGCCCCGCCGCGCATCGATCAGGGAAAGGTCCTGCGGGGTCGAGATGATCACCGCGCCCTTCAACGGCACGTTCTGCGCCAGCGTCAGTTGCGCGTCGCCGGTGCCGGGCGGCATGTCGACGACGAGAATGTCGAGCGTACCCCACGCCACATCGCGCAACATCTGGGTGATCGCCGACATCACCATCGGGCCGCGCCAGATCATCGCGGTGTCTTCCTCGACCAGAAAACCGATCGACATGATCGAAAGCCCGAAGCGCTGGATCGGGATCATCTTGCGGTTGTCGTCGAGCGCAGGCTTTTCGTGAATGCCGGTCAGCCTCGGCACCGAGGGGCCGTAGATATCGGCATCGAGCAGCCCGACGCGCAGGCCCAGATCGCGCAGGCCCAGCGCCAGGTTGAGCGCGGTGGTCGACTTGCCGACGCCGCCCTTGCCCGATGCCACCGCGATCACGGCGGCGACGCCCGGAATTTCCGATTGTTTTGACATCGGCGACGCCGGGCTTTGCGGCGGCCTGTGGGCTGCGACCGGCTGCACGCCGGCGCTACGCGCATGAGAATGGGAATGGGGCGCGCTTTGCGGCGCGGGCGCCGGCGCTCCTGCCTTGCGCTCGGCCGTCAGCGCGATCATGGCGACGGTGACACCTGATATTGCGCGCACCGCAGCTTCGGCCTGCGCGCGCACGCTCTCCCAGGCGCGGGCTTCCGCCGCGTCGACATTGATCGAAAAGAACACCTTGCCGTCGGTGACCGTGATCGCCGACAGCACATTGGCGTTGCTCAAGGGAACGCCGCGCGGCGACGCCACCTTGGCGAGGGCATCGATAACCTGTTGCTGCGTAACGCTCACCCGCGCATCTCCTAGATGATAGCTTGATGCGACAGATAGGACGTTACCGCCCAAAAGGCTACCTCGCCCCGATATCTTCCCGGGTCTCGGCTGGCGCCGTGACGCCGCCTTCCTTGGCCGCCTCGTAATTCAGTTCGATCATGACCCCGTTGGGGTCATCGACGAAGATCTGCCAGAGATCGCCGCCGGGAACCTGCCGGGAGTCATACTTCATACCCTTGGATTCCAGCCGCTTCTTCATGCCGTCAAACCCGGAGCTGGCAAACGCGACGTGGTGGACCACGCCGGAACCCGGCTTCTGCGGCTCGTCGGTCTTGGAAATATCGACCAGATGCACCACCGCCTTGCCCTCGCTGTACATCCAGGCGCCCGGGAAGGCGAAGTTGGGCCGGGGACCCTTTTCCAGCCCCATCACGTCCTCATAGAACCGGACCGTGTCGGCAAGATTCCGGGTCCGGATATTGAAATGGTCGAGCACGCCCACGCTGACGCCCATGCGATGTCACTCCCTTTTTTGTGAGGTTCTTAGAGACGCCCCTACCCTAGCACAAAACCGGGCTCTCCCGCCAAACGAAGGCGGTTGCCCTTCATGACGCAGGGTTTATGGTGCGGCTCCCGCCTCCGGAGCCCCCTGTCCGGCTCTCGAAAACACAGAGAACACCGTCCGGCCAGTTCAATGTCCGGCCAAACCCCCAAGGTAAGACAAGGTAGCACACATGGCTAAAGTCGCTTTTCTCGGTCTCGGCGTCATGGGTTTCCCGATGGCAGGACATCTGGCGAAAAAAGGCGGCCACGAGGTGACCGTGTACAACCGCACCGCAGCCAAGGCGAAGGAATGGGCCGACAAGTTCGGCGGCCGCACCGCTGCCACGCCGAAGGCCGCCGCCGAAGGCCAGGACTTTGTGATGTGCTGCGTCGGCAACGACAATGACCTGCGCGCCGTCACGACAGGCGCCGAAGGCGCCTTCGCCGGCATGAAGAAGGGCGCCGTATTCGTCGACCACACCACCGCTTCGGCCGAAGTCGCCCGCGAACTCGACGCCGCCGCCACGAAGGCCGGCTTCAAGTTCATCGACGCGCCGGTGTCCGGCGGACAGGCCGGCGCTGAAAACGGCGTGCTGACCGTGATGTGCGGCGGCAAGGACGACGCCTATGCCAGCGCCGAACCTGTCATCGCGGCCTATGCGCGGATGTGCAAGCTGCTCGGACCCGCGGGAAGCGGCCAGCTGACCAAGATGGTCAACCAGATCTGCATCGCCGGCCTGGTCCAGGGCCTTTCCGAAGGCATTCACTTCGCCAAGAAATCCGGCCTCGACGTTGCGGCCGTGATCGAGACCATCTCGAAGGGCGCCGCGCAGTCCTGGCAGATGGAAAACCGCTACAAGACCATGAACGACGGCAAGTTCGACTTCGGCTTCGCGGTCGAATGGATGCGCAAGGACCTGTCGATCTGCATCGCCGAGGCCCGCCGCAACGGCGCCAACCTGCCGGTGACCGCGCTGGTCGATCAGTTCTATTCCGAAGTCGAGAAGATGGGCGGCAAGCGCTGGGATACGTCGAGCCTGCTGGCACGGCTGCAGCGCTGAAGAAAGAGGCCGCCCAACCCGCCGCCGTCATTGCTGTGCATGTTCATTAATTCGCTGATTGAATGGCTTGGGTTTTGGCCAAGGCGAAGTCCTTTGGGGTTTGCCCGCCGAGGGCCTGATGGGGACGGTGATTATTGTAGTAGACGAGGTATTCGAAGAGTTCGTTGGCGAAGTGATCGAGGCTGTCGAAGGTCGCACCGTCGATGACGTCGTCATCGAGGGTGCGCCAGAAGCGCTCGACCTTGCCATTCGTCTGCGGCCGGTACGGCCTGGTGTAGCGGTGTTTGATGCCGAGCTCGAGCAGCATGGCCTCGAAGGGATGCTCTTCAGGGTGATTGCGGGAAGCGAACTCGGAGCCGTTGTCGGACAGGATTTCGGCAAACACGAGCCCGTAGGTGACGTTCAGGGTATTGATCATCTTCAGCGTCCGGAACATGACCGGCAGCGCCTTCTTCGAGGTAATGACCTCAGCCCAGGCCAGGCGCGAGCAACTGTCGAGCAGGCTGACAATATAGGCCGAGCTTGAGGGTGGCGCGAGGAACATGTCACGCGGTAGCTGATGCAGGTCGACGTGGCCCAATTCGCCGAGCTTGTCCTTGATAATGCGACGCTTCTCCTCACGCATGGCCGGCGTGCGGCGGTTCAACTGATAGCGTTTCAGAACCCGATAGATGGTCGATGGCGAGGGTAGCGTATCGCGCCGCTCACGCAAGGCTGCATGGATCTCGTAGCGGTTCATGCCGCGGTGGCGGCAGGCGACGATCTCGGCCTCGATCCCTTCCGGCTCGCGCCGCTCCCGCCACTTCGGCCCGCGGCGCTGCGGCAGTAGGTCAGCCTCCGCGCCGCTCCGCAGATACCGGTTGTAATATTTCCGGAAGGTCTGCGAGCACGTCCCGTGATGACGGTAAAAATCCCCGACCCGGCGGAATGTGTCCGACCGCCCGGCCTTTACCGCCTCATACTCCGGGATCAGGAACCGCCATTTCTGAAGATAATTGCGCTCAATCGTCCGGTCGTAGCTGTTGTCGCGCATCGAATCCTCCTCCCCTCAGGGGGCGATTCAATCAGCGAATTAATGAACATGCACAATTGCGAGGAGTGTAGCGACGAAGCAATCCATTGCAGCATTTGCCGAGAGATGGATTGCTTCGCTTCGCTCGCAATGCGGATGCTTCCAAAAGTTAATTTAACCTCCCGTTAACGAGATTCTTTAGCCCTTTAAGGTAAGGGTTAATGATTTCGCGCCACAGATAGACAATGCAAAAGCTCGTGCCGTTCACGGGCAGGATTTGTGTTGTTTGATGAGTAATCCCGCAGAAAAGCCCGAAGTTGTCCAGCTTCCGGCCGAAACGCCTGCAGCAGCGCCGGTCAACAGCCGTCGCGCCGCGGCGCAGCGGGTGCGCGAGGCGCGCGATCGGTTAACGTCGACGTCGGGAACCCGCCCGGCTTTCGATACCGAGTTGCTCCGGCAATACGCCCAGACCCGGATGTCGGCCTCCTATGTCGTGATGTTGCTGGTGGTTGCCACCGGCGTGCTGTTCGGCCTGTGGATGCAACCGCTGTGGTCGGCGGCCTGGACCGTCGGCATGCTCTGCATCCACGCCGCGATCATCCGCAACTGCGCCAAGTTCCTCGCCGAGAAGCCTTCGCTCGCCGCGACGCGCAAATGGCGCACCCGCTTCGTGCTACTCGACCTGCTCTACGGCCTGTGCTGGACCGCGATCCTGATCCACCCGGCCGGCCTCGACGTCGTCTCCAACACCATGATGATGTTTTTGATGCTGCTGGTGATCGCGGTATCGAGCATGCTGGCGGCGAGCCTGCCGATCGCGGCATTGGCGGCGACCGCGCCGGTGACGGCCGCGATCGCGCTCAATTTCGTGCTGGCCGGCACGTTCGACAATTACGTGCTGGCATTGCTGGCGATCGCCGCCGAAGGCTATTTCGCGCTGCTCGCCCATCGGCTGCACTCGACGACGCTGGCGACGCTGGAAGCGCGCGCCGAAAAGGACGCGCTGATCGGCGAACTCGAACAGGCCAAGGCGATTTCCGACGAGGCGCGGCACCGCGCCGAATCCGCCAACGTCGCCAAATCGCGCTTCCTGGCGCAGATGAGCCATGAGCTGCGCACGCCGCTGAATGCGATCCTCGGATTTTCCGAGGTGATGAAGAGCGAGATTTTCGGGCCGCACACCGTGCCGGTCTACAAGGAATACTCCGCCGACATCCACAATTCCGGCGTCCATCTGCTCAACCTGATCAACGAGATTCTCGACCTGTCGCGGATCGAGGCCGGCCGCTACGAGCTCAATGAGGAAGCGGTGTCGCTGGTGCACGTCGTCGCCGACTGCCATCATCTGTTGAAGCTGCGCGCGACCAGCCGCGGCATCACCATCCACGAAGTGTTCGAGCAGGGCATGCCGCGGATCTGGGGCGACGAACGCGCGACGCGCCAGATCGTGCTCAACCTGCTGTCGAACTCGATCAAGTTCACGCCGCAGGGCGGCGAGATCTGGCTGAAGGTCGGCTGGACCGCGTCGGGCGGCCAGTATCTCAGCGTCAAGGACACCGGCTCCGGCATTGCCGAGGACGAGATCCCGATCGTGCTGGCGTCGTTCGGCCAGGGCTCCAACTCGATCAAGTCGGCCGAGCAAGGCGCCGGCCTTGGCCTGCCGATCGCGAAAAGCCTGATCGACATGCACGGCGGCACTTTTACGCTGAAATCGAAGCTGCGGATCGGCACCGAGGTCATCGTCACCTTCCCGCCGGAGCGGGTGATGTCTGCACTGGCGCCGATGGCAGAGGAAGCGCCGCCCCTGCAGCCGGAAAACGCCACCGTTCCCGCCGAAGAAAAGCGCCGGGCGCGCAACAAACCGATCATGAGTGCCGGAACCGGACTGTAGCGGGGGCGCTTGCGCAAGCGGGCGAACCATTTCACACTTCCACAATGAGCAAAGAAACGCCGTGTATCGCAGTCTGTATGATGGACCCCAGGACCAAGCTCTGCTTCGGCTGCGGACGAACGCTTCCGGAGATCGCGCGCTGGCACAAGATGGACAGCGCGGAGCGGTTGGCCGTGATGGCGGGGCTGGCAACGCGCATGGCGAAGGCGGGCCTCGAACCGATGGCACCACAGCCCAAGCGCGGCTGATCGGCCCCGCAATCAGCCGAGGAATCGATGGAGGCGCGTCATGAGCCGCATCCTCCTCGTCCTCGTGATGCTCGCCGCCACCGCCGGCGCCGTGATTGCCTATGGCGACCCCGATCAGATCGCGCGCGCCAGCGAACAGGTCTCCCATATGCTGGGGCGGAGCGCCGTGAAACCGGCGCCAGCGGTCGAGATTGCGCGGAGCCAGGCCGGTGAATTCGCGCTCAGCGTCAAGATCAACGGCGTCAAGGCGCCGATGGTGATCGACACGGGTGCGACCTCTGTCGTGTTGACCTGGGAAACCGCGAAGGCGATCGGACTGCCGCTCGAGATGCTGGAATACAATGTCGACGTCGAAACCGCCGGCGGTCACACCAAGGCGGCGCGGCTGACGCTGGATCGTCTCGCCGTCGGCCATCTGGTCGAGAAGTCAATTCCGGCGCTGGTAGTGCCGCGCGGACAGATGAAGACCAACCTGCTCGGCATGAGTTTTCTCGACCGGCTGGAGAGCTGGGGCGTGCAGGCCGATCGGTTGAAGCTGCACGGCTATCCCGACGTCACCGGCAGCATCAATGGCTCAGGCCGCCATCGCCGCGGCCGCACCGCCGTCAACTAGCGCCATCGCATCAACAAGCGCGTTGACGCCGGCCCCTGCCCTGACGCCGTTTTCGGCCAGATGGCGGCGGAACGCACGCGCGCCCTTGACGCCGTGGAACGCGCCGACGAAATGCCGTGTCATCGAATGCAGCCGCGTGCCTTGTGCGAGTTGCTGCTCGATATAGGGCAGCATCGCCGCGAACACGTCCTTCATGGTCGCAAACGGCGCGGCCTCGCCGAACAGCTCGGGATCGACCGACAGCAGCCGCCACGGCTCCTGATAGGCCGCCCGCCCCAGCATCGCGCCGTCGACATGATCGAGGTGTTGCCTTGCTTCGGCGATGCTGCCGATGCCGCCGTTGATGATGATGGGTACGCCGGGCAACGCGGCCTTCAGACGGTAGACCCTGTCGTAGTCGAGCGGCGGGATGTCGCGGTTTTCCTTCGGCGACAATCCGTTGAGCCAGGCCTTGCGGGCATGCACGATCAGGGCATCGCTGCCGGCCGCGATCACGCCGCGTGCCAGCACGTCGAGGGCGATTTCCGGATCCTGGTCGTCGATGCCGATCCGGCATTTGACGGTGATGGGAATTTTCACCGCGCGCTTCATCGCGGCAACGCCTTCCGCAACCAGTTCAGGCTCCGCCATCAGGCAAGCGCCGAACCGGCCGTCCTTCACCCGGTCGGATGGACAGCCGACATTGAGATTGATTTCGTCGTAGCCGAAATCCTCGCCGATCCTTGCAGCGGTCGCGAGCGCGTCGGGATCGGAACCGCCAAGCTGCAGCGCCACCGGATGCTCGCTGGCATCAAAGCCGAGCAGCCGCTCGCGGTCGCCATGAATGATGGCGCCGGTCGTCAGCATCTCCGTGTAGAGCCGGCCACGCCGCGTCATCAGACGGTGGAAGACGCGGCAATGCCGGTCGGTCCAGTCCATCATGGGGGCAACGGAAAAGCGATAATCTTGATATTTCAACAGTTTATCTTACTCTTCAATGGGATGAACCGCGAACGTGTGCACTCCAAACTAGACGAAATTGCACACGTTTGTACCCGTTTTGACCTCTCAGTGCACACATAGTGCACACGAAAGTCGGAGTGCACACGCGTGGCGACCTTCACACAAATGGCATCCGGAAACTGGCGCGTCCAGGTCCGCCGCAAGACCCGTTATGTGGCCGAGACGTTCCGGAGACGCAAGGATGGCGAAGAGTGGGCGCTCGAAATGGAGCGCAACATCGACCGCAACGGTTCAGCTAAGCCACGCGCGGCACGGAACGTTCGCACGTTTGGCGACCTCATCGACCTACATGACGACGACATGCACGAAGTTGGAAAGCCGCGACATTCTTCAGCGGCTTACGCATTGACAGTCAGCGTCTCAAGGCGCGGCTGAACGACTTTTTCCCATATGCCGGCCTCGACTGCGTACTTTGCGATTTCGGACGGTGTCGCCTTGCGTAGCCTGAGCGCGTCTTTCATCGCTTGCGTGGCATGTGCGAGACCTGCGGGCGCGTTGTAGAAAGCCTTCTGACGTTGGCCGCTCTTGAAGAGATCAACGATCGTCTTGGCCGGCACATAGATCGGTACTGAGACCCCTTCGATGGTGTGACGCTCAATGCCCTTGTCGAACTCCTTGGGACCAACCCATCCTAAGTCGCTGCTCGACATCGGTCCCCATACTATTCTGATCAGCGCGGGCGTGGAGAGCCAGTATGGACATCCGCACTCCCAAGCGTTGCAGGTGTACGCGCGAGTGGCCAAGCACGTCTTTTCGACCCACATGGAAGGCGGAGTCTCGCTGCTCACACAGCCCGGCCAAACGGAGATCACGACGACGTTGAAACGCCACCGAACCCGTCAGGGGCGAAGCGCAGCGGCGCACCCGAGCGAACGAGTTTTTTGAGAGCGAAGCGGCCGCGAGGAGCCGGGACTAGCAGGACCGGCGGGGAAAAAAGGAGATGGCGAGGGTTTTGGCGGCGGAGCGGTTCCCATAGGTCGTCACGCCCACAAGCAGGGAATCGTTCCTTTGAGGCTTACAGAGGATAGACCGTGACTGCGATCGGATACGTCACCAGGAACGACAACGGCGGTTCAGGGGCAGCTCACGACCGTGTCGATCCGGGCCGACATCGACATCGTGCCCAACCGCGACGAGAGCTGCGGGTACTCATCCAGACTTCCGGGTCGTCATCCGAGGCCTCGTGATCCGCCTAGATACAACAAGCGCAAGGATAACTGCGGCAGGGACTATGTGAGCCTATCGCTGGCGTCTCCCGAGTTCGGACCTTCGCAAACGCAAGCACTGCCGTTCAGCGACCGGATGCCATCGACGAATCGTGGAGCATCATCTTTGCCGGCGAATAGCTGACGTCGCGTGACCCGCGCCTCGGTGAGACGTCTGCGTTGTTCATTATCGCGGCGTCCGACGCGCGAGACCGTGCGTTAATCCATCGTGGTATAGTTTTTGCTAGTTTCGTGTTAGCTTGATGGCGCGCGCGCTGGTTCGCAGCGTCCGCGCATTCGTCAAGCCAACCAAACTACGAGGAAGACATGGCAAAGAAAGCGAAGAAGGCAAAGAAGTCGGCCAAGGCGACCAAGAAAGTCGCGAAGAAGACCAAGAAGATGAAGAAGTAAGCGCGCGGTTTTCCGCAAGCGCAAAGCCGCCGCGGCATCGCGGCGACGATCAGACCGGCCCCATGTGCACACGGCTCAAGAAGCCTGCGACTGATGCACATGGGGCTGGTTTCTTGTTTCGGGGCGTATGCCGCACAGGTCTCGTCGATTCTCCAGATTGCTTTGTAGCCTCAGCGCCGATCGTCCATCCCTTCGCGGGAGCAGTCATCGGGGCGGCTTCCAGTGCCGATGCATTGACGATAGCGCCAGGGCTGGACGAATCGTCCACCCCACATACCGATCTGCTTACCTCGCGCCTCGGCCTCCGCCGGCGCATAGTCGCCCTTGCTGTAACGTGGCCAGTCGATGGCAAGCCCGCCGCGCACCATCCAGTCCGCTAGATCGACCTTGCCGACGCTGCAGACCGCGACCGTCCGCTTGTACCGGTCGCGGTCGACCTCGACGCAAGCGACCGTCTGCCCGCCGATGAACCCGGCCAGCGCATTGGACGCCACCTGCCCGCAGCGGTAGGGGTCGCCGTGTGGGTTGCTACAGAGCTGGTCGTGTTCGGGAGCGTCGATCCCGAACAGGCGCACGCGCGTGCCATGGATTTCGATGGTATCGCCATCGATCACGCTGGCTTGCCCGGTCACGTCGTCGGCGCGAGCCTTTTCCGCAAGCAGCACGGCCGTAACCAGCAGCGCAAAGGCACCGCGAACGATCGCTTGCCGGCTCGCAGGCTGGTTCAACCGAATCAAAGCGAACTCCGGCGACATCGTTTCGGTCGGGCGTGATTGTCTGGGGACGGCGATTTCCATCTATCCGCACCGCCCTACGGCGCACCGACAGTCAGGGAGGAAACGACCCGGGCCAGCACCACGACGGTTGCGGTCAGTGTCGCTGCTCCGACCGAAGCTAGCGCAACGCAATGCTTCACCATGGCACTTCCGTCCTTAAAGACGCTGAATGCATTTGGCATGGGTTGGCTCCGTCGAGTTCCATCCATGGATCCCTCCGGACTCATAATCCGAGTCGCTATGGCTGCGCCTCAGGCTTATTTCCGGGGCCGTTAGGGTTTGATTCACGACTCGCCGACTCCCGGCAAACGGCTGCGGCTAAGGCCGCCGCAGCCGAATCGGCATGCTCAGGCGCCGGTAAACAAATCCTTAACAGCCTCCCAGTCGCTGGCCGCCTGCAGGGTCTTGGCGGCGTCATAGGCATGCGGCGGGAACGCCATATAGCGCGGCACCCAGCCTTCGGTTTTGTCCCGCCCCTCGCCGTTGAGGCAGTCGCGGATGATCTTCCGCTGCACCTTTGTCGTTTCCGACACGTTGGCGGCGGCGGTGTCAGCGCCTGCGACATCCGCAAGCATGGCATTGACCGCGCCGCGATCCCGGACGAGATCGAGGAAGGCATCGTCGGCCGCCCACCACCGCGCCACGTCGGGGGCCACAAGGAAGCCCGCTGCCTCGACCAGCGACGACCTGGCGCAGAGGGTTTCGGCCATGAGCAAAGTTAGCACCCGTAACACCTGTTCGTCCGGCAGCGTCAGCAGCCGGGCGAGCACGGCGGCGCCCCGATAGGCATCGGCATTGCCCCGCGTCAACGTACCGTAGTGGCTCGGTTCGAGGTCAACCAATTCGAAGATCGCGGTGCGCTCTGTCTCGAAGGCTGCCTGGGCTCGCCCTGCGGCCACGCTTTCAGCAATGGCCTCCTTGTCGGCGCGCTGCGGCTCGGGACGCACACTCCACAGCGGCGACCCGGCGACGATGTGCGCGACAGCAAGCCGGAGTGCGATGCCGGGCCGCGACAGCAGTTCGGCGCGCACGATGGCGTGTCGATGCAGGGCAAGATAGTTCTCGGCCGCCTTGGTCAATTCAGCCTTGGCAATCGTGGACCTTTCCGGCGTGCCGGTGGCGTTTCCGCCCTGAGCCTCGCCGTCGTCCGCGTCCCGCTCATCCCGGTCGCGATAACCGGCATGGACCTCGATCTCGCCGTTCGAGCCGACCTCGATGAACGCGTGCCCGCCGTCTTCCAGCGCGACTTCATCGTACTGCCAGTCGTGGAAACGGCTGCCTCTCTCCATGACGGTCGCCTGTTGCCAGCCTTTGCCGGTCAGGTCGTCCCGCAGCTGCGCAATCGCGGTGTTCTGAAGCCCCCAGAAGGCATCGTGGTCGCTGAAGTAGCCGACGTCGCCAAAGAGATCGGTGACGATATTGCCGGGGTAGTTCGCAAGCGGAAACAACGCGACCTTGGTTGCGATCTGTTCGCCTCCGAACAGCCAGCGCTTGAGGCGAAAACCCCGTGGCGCTCCCTCCCCATCATCGTCCGGACCGGCCTCCGTGGCCAATGCTTCGACCCACTCCTTCTGCTGGCTCCTCGTCGCCGATGTGAGCAGGCGCAGGTCTTCGCCCTCGATGGTGCCTGCGCGGAAGGCTTCCTTGATTTTCGGGTGGAGGGAGGCGATCGCGATCGCAAGGCGTTGCTTGACCCGAAGCTCGGTCACGCCGAACGTTGCGGCAATCTCCTCCACCTTGCGGCCTTGCTTGAGCAGTTTGGCGAAGGCCTCGTACTCCTGGAGTTCGTCCATTGGCTGGCGGGCGACGTTTTCGATAAGGGAGGCTTCCATCGCGCCGGTATCGTCGCCCGTGGCCGTCACGGCGCACGGCAGCAGCACCTCGTCAGGTGCTGCGCCCTGTTCCTCGGCGACCTTGCTTGCGGCGAAATAGCGCCGTCGCCCGGCGATGATCTCAAAGCCTTCTTCAACTGGTCGCACCAGTAGCGGCTGCAGAACGCCGCGGGCGCGGATTGACGGCAGGATGTCGGAGACATCGGGCGGTTTGCGTCCATGGCGGACATTGACGGTGGCTACCTTGAGGTTGCTCAAGGGAATGTGTTGCAGGTCCATTATCTTATCTCCTTCGGTTGATGTTGAGGTGAAGGCTCAGCGATTGCGAACAGCCTCACCGACGAGCCCGGTTTCGGGAGGCAATGGGTTTCTTGAAAGCCGGTGGGCGCCTGCGTCCGGGGATCGCCGGGGACGGAGGCGCTATGCCGGTAGTCCGTCCCGCGCTTGGTCGTCGGTGCTCGCGGTGACCGGCGCTCGGAAGGCCAGCAGGAAATCGGCGGCTTTCGAGGCCTTGCTGGCGGCGCGGAAGATGGCGCGATTATCCGAACGCAGGACGCTCAGCCAGTTGCCGAGATAATCGGCGTGGCGCACGGTCGGCTGGATCGACAGCGCGGCACAGACGAAGGCGGCCGTGATCTCGGCGACGAGTTCCTCGCTGGCGTAGAGCTTCGAGCCGAACGAGCCGGTCTGGTCGCGGTTCAGCCTTTTGGCGTGCCCGGTCCAGTGCCCCAGCTCGTGAAACAGGGTCCGGTAGTAATTGATCTGATCGAAGAAGGCGGGCTGCGGCGGGATGTGAACCGCGTCTTCCGAAGGCCGATAGAAGGCGTGCGCTCCGCCGGTACGGATATCGGCCAGCGTCGCTTTCGCGAGCGCCTCGGCCTGCGGTACGATCTGGCGTTCCGGCAAGGCGGGTGCGAAGCCAAGGCAGTGATCCGGCAGGTTCTCGCATTGCGCGACGTTAAAGACGGTATAGCGCCGCAGGAACGGCACCGCCTCGGCCGCGCCGTTCCGTTCGTCTTGGCCGTTCCCCTCGCCCTGGCCCGACGCGGCTTCGCTGCCCCCGCCGTTGCTTCGATTGCCCTTGGGAATGAACTTGTCGGCGTAACAGACGCTGACCCCGTGTTCGCCCTTGCGCACTGCGCCTCCAAGGCTGAGCGCTTGGCGAAAGGTGAGCCAGCTTTGCGAGGTGAAACCTTGATCGAACAGCCGGCCCCAGAGGATCAGCACATTGATGCCGGAATAGGATTTCCCGGTTGCGGCGTTTCGCGGCAGTCCGAGCGCGGCGTTCCCCGGGCTAGCGCCCCAAGGCTGCGCCCAAGGGAAGGTGCCAGCTTCCAGATCGGCGATAATCCGTGCTGTGATCTCCTCGTAAAGACTTGCCTTAGAAGCGGCCTTGGGGGCTACCTTGGGACTTTCCTTGGGCCTCTCCGCGCGCTCCCGGTGTAGATGGTTGGACATGACAATCTCCGCTCGCTTTCTTTCTTCCGCGTCCTGCCCCCGGAAGGCGGGGTGGGCGGCGAAGAGCGACCGGACAGCCCCGAACGCAGAGGCGGGCCGCACAGGAACGGCCGGAGCGTCAGCGGAGGACCGCGAGCGTTACGCAATCGTCATTTCGAAAATTTAGCGGCTCGCGGTTGCGGCTCGCCGGTTCGGGGCTATACGGGAGCGCCGCCCACCCCGCCTTCTGGGGGCCACTAAAAACCAGCCGGCCGTTCAGGCCGGCTCCGCAGATCTGTCTGCTGCGAGCTAGCGCACGTACCCGACGGTGTGGCGATGCAAGCGCAAGCACCCTGTTGCAAACGGACCATACCGCCGTGCTTCGCTACGTCCGCGCCAGGGATCGAAGCCGAAGGCCGAGACCGCGATCGCGGGCTCGGTTCACGAGAGCCCGCCCCGCATGCGAAGCGCCTGGCGGGTGGCGCCCGGTCACGACAAGAGTTGCCGAACCCTCTGTTTCAGACTGGCGTCATCCAGGCACACCGCCCATTCCAGCAGGGCTTGTCGGACAGTCGTCGTCAACACGCCGTGGAGCGCCAGGCGGTCGAGAACAAGCGACCGGTCAGCTTCAACCCGCGCGGTGGACAGATCGGCAAGCAATCGCACATCGTACCCGCGTCGCACTCCCTCGAGCGCAGCAATAAAAACATCTTCTTCCAGCCAGGCCCCGCCCAGAACAACAACACCGACATTCGATGCTGCCAGTGAGTCTGTAAATCGCTGATCGAGCCATAGCGAAAGACCATCGACGTCCAGCGGCGCAATTGAATGAGCGACCTCCTCCGCCAATTGGCTCCGTTCATATTCGCCAACCGCGGTTTGGGAGACGCCAAATATTTTCTGGCAAAATGGAAGCAGGGTCAGGCTGGCGCGGCGACGCGTGGCGAACTCGGCCGCTACACTGGCCTGTTCGCCGCGCGCGAGATTGATCAGAACAATTCGACTATGCCTCGGGTCTGCCAGCATCTCACGCTCTTGATCCGACCGCCTGCTCCGCTTGCGCTCGATGCGGGCACCTCATGGCCGTCAGGCAGCAGTTCTCAATGCCTCTGGTGCGACAAGAACCGGACCTGTGACGTCGGCATTTCGATACATGGCCGCGAGCGCTTGGTCGGAAGCATGCAGGAATCCGGCTAGCGCCATGGTTTGTCCAATCCGTTGTGGCGGAGCAATCCGTTCCAACGGCCAGCCGGCGCGACGCAGGATCCGCTCCATACGCATATCCGTGACGGTTACGATCGAGTCGGCGTCAGCAGCCCGCACGCTTTCAATCATGGCTGCAAACAAGATAAATGTCGTACGGTTGAGACCATTTCTGCCCGTTCCGGGTGCGAGTTGGGTATCGACGCAGAACCGCGAGCTTTCGAGAATTCGCTCGCTGCGCGGCGGCACCTGTCCGTCGAGAAGCATCGGAAAGGTATCGGCAAGCATCGTCGGGCCGGTTGTTGGAAGCAGCCGCACGCAACCGCTAACGCAGTCGCGATCAGCGGCGATCAGATATGTGGGGTTCAGCGCATCAAAGACGTCGAGCTCCAGGTCGCCGGAAACCGAGACACCCCAGTCGAGCCGATCCTTGAATACGCGACGCCGTAGCCGGTACATCTCGGTCAGTAGACCCAGATGCTGGGAAAATTGACGATCGCAGAGCGTGATGACGTGCATGGTGACCTCCGGCCGCAGTGGGAGGCCACAAGATCAAAAGCCCGCGATACGCGCGCCTGTCCTATTTTACAGGCCGGAATAGCTGGATCGGGAAACGAGAAGAAGTATTAGCAAAACTGATAAGATTGACGGAAGTGAAACGCAACTTACGAAGTCGCAAGGCTGTTGTGCTGGATTTGGGTGGCCTCGGCATCGCTTTGATCACGGCAACAGCCGCGACGCGGGGCTTCCGCGACCCGCTGCGCAATTCACGTCGCGTTTCGGCCTAAACCAGGCGCTTCCGGATGAACGGCGGCCGTGTACGGCGCGATTGGAAAACGTGAGCGTGTGTTATCGGCATCGGACGCCATGCGCTCCTAGCGCAGTACAGGGACACGTGGCAATTTCGCGCTGTCGACCATTCTCGTTCGCGATCTGGACGACATGGCCGTTGCCGCGCTTCCAGGGGATGGCAGCTCCGTCGATAGCCGGCCGACTTTTGCCCGATGCCAAGGTATCGGCGACACCATCGTCCAATAGCGCCGCGTCCGACGCTAATGCACATTCGCAGCTTGAGACCGATTGGACTCAGTTTGTCGGCAGATGCAGGGTTAAGGCGACGATCGGCGGTTTCGCACGCTACGTCGGGCTGCTGGCCTGTTTGGAAATGGCGCGCGACGCCCGAAACCAAAAATGACTTTTTTTTTTAAGAAGCAGTTGTGGCGAGGTTGGACGCAAATCGAAAAGTCGGATGCGGCTAGCCTAACGATCAAATTCTCGGCCTCTATGCGAAACAATTTCGCGTTGATTGGAGAGGAGCGTACCGTGGTTATCAAGAACTTAGCGTTGGCGTTGATTGTTACCGCAGTGGCACCGCTATGCGCTGCCCAAACTGTCCTGAGGTCCGAGCCTCTGGTGCTCGCGCCCTATCAGATCGCCTTCGTCGAGAAGACCGGCTGCCCGGCGGGTAAGGTGCTCAAGGTGACCGGCGCAATAAGGGGGCTGGATCGGAAAAGGGTTTGCGTCGTTCTTTCCGCCGAGCGGGCTTCGTTCGCGACTGCGAATGCGTCTGGCTCAACCGCCGATTCGGCGCGGTGATGCCACAGGTTCGTCGACCGAAAGATGAGAGGCGTTTGCCGAAGCTGCTAACCGCCGAAACGTTGGAACGATATTCACACGCAAAGGAACCAGACCATGAAGGCCATGCAGGTTATTGCCGCGCTGTTGCTCATATCGTCACTGGTGACACCGGCGACGGCCCACGAACGAACCAACAAGAGCAGACCACGGGCACAGGCACACGGAACCGGAGGCCTTGAAGTCGCGGCACCGCCCTGGAGCGCGGCCTGCATGACCGACCACGGCCCAAGCGAATGTGGCGAGCCGATGTGGATCTACGGCAGCGGCGACGCATTAGCCCGATACGAGGCGACGACCGCCCAGGCGAAGTATGAAGGCAGAGGCAGTCGGACGATCAAGGCCATTTGAACCAAAATGAAGACGGCTCCAACGACGCCAAGGGCGACTTTAGGATCTACGCCTCGTCGACGCAGCCGGTCAGCCGCCAGACCCATTAGCAGCGCCGCCAGGCTCAACGCGATCGCCATGATAAACAGATGTCGCATCACGGTCGGCCGGTCGAGCGCCTCGACATCGGCAAGCCAGGGTGCGGCCCACAGTCCTTGCAGCGCCCACGCGGTGCCGATGCAGCCCGCCGAAAGCGGCGCCAGGCGCCAGAACCGGCAGTCGGAGTAAATTGTCCTCAACCCGAGGGCGGTTGGCCCGCTTACAACGGACGCGACCGACGCTTCGGGTACAACAAAATAAATCACGGCTGCGCAGCAAGCTGCCAATACGGCGGACAATTCAAAGATCATGCGCCAACCGACTGCAGCGAGAAGCGCATCCGCGGGCAATGTCGCCGTGACAGCGCCCAAAGCGCCCAGCATGATCATCACACCATTCAAGAGCGGAACGCGTTCTTTGGGAAACCAGATGACGAGAGCTTTCAACCCAGCCGTCAAAGCGGCGGCGACGCCCAAACCAATCACCGCCCGTCCGGCGAGCAATAGCGGGAAATTATCCGCGACCGCAAATAACGCTGCACCAACCGCCACGGCCAACAACAACGTGCTTTGGATGCGTCTTGGGCCATATCGGTCCAATAAGATACCGATCGGGATCTGGGCGATTGCGAAGGTAAGAAAATAGACCGAAGTTAGAAGTCCAAGATCCCCGGCTGAGAGGCCAAATTCCGACGTCAGGGTCTCCGACATGGTGGCGTTGATGGTCCGAAACAGAAACGACAGATAATAGGCAGCGACGAACGGCAAAAACACCCGCAGCAGCAGCGATCTATTTTTCGCGAGGAATGCGAATAACGTGAACGCTGGTGCTCGAGAGATCGAGGTGCCAGTTTGGTCTATAGTCCGTCCTGATCTTTGGCGAAACGAACGGGATTCGATTGCATCGAGGATCTGACCAAGACGCTTGTCGCGAGAAATTGTCCCATCCTGGAGAGCTGATTCCGTGCCGCCTTCCGGTGCGGCAGCGGGATGTGATGAGGCTTCGTCAGGCATGGACGGCTTGGCGAAGGAAGCGCTGACGTCCGACGCTCCTACTCCGAAATCGCCTTTGCTGCCTCTCGCACTTAGCCGATCCAACGTTTCCTGCAGCAGCGATGTGCCCGACTGCACGCGCCGCTCGACCTGCGATACAAATTCATCGAAGCGTGCTGATCCGCGTTTACAAGCTTCGCTCTGCGCCGCGGCTGACGGCATCGGCGCCATGGCAAGGGTAAACCGCGCATGAAGAGCGACGATCTCATTCACGGCTCGCAGCTCTTGAGAAAGGCTATCAAGTTGGTTCTTCAACGAACCGAGCTGATGAGCTACGGATGAGGTATCCTCGACATCAACATCTGGTTGAAGAAATCGTTCGAGGGCGGCTTCGACGATTCCGGACCTGGTCGGTCCGGGTCGCTCGGTCGCCGCTGCCGCAGAGGAGCGCGAGGCTGTCCTGCGGCGCTTCTATCGCGCAGAGAGGAGCCGCCACACCCCTGGGAGTGGACTGGGGCTCAGCCTCGTGGCGGCCGTGGCCAGGCTGCACGGCCTCGATCTCGTCATCGAAGATGCCAAGCCGGGCTGCCGCGTGACACTGCGGCGAGAGGGTGCCTCGACTTGGCCGACGGCGGTAACGCAGGACACTCTACCCACAGCCCTCGGCAGGTGAACGGTGGTTTCCGCTGCATGCCGCCGTCCCTCTTAATCCGTTGGAACGCAAGCAGACGGCCGAAAGAGGCGATGTCAGGTTATGCGCCGTTTCACACGTTGACACCTCGGCGCGGGACTTTCAGTGCGGCCCTGTTGATGATCGAAATCTTCCGATCTGGGTGAACGATGCGTCACGCCAAATTAGGCAGCTGCCCCATCCTTGCTGCGCTGTCGATCGAAGTCGCGGCGGGTACCCTCGATTGCAGTGCGGTTGGCCTGAGCCCACGTCCAGAGCAGGTGTAAGGGCACAATCAGCGTTTTTCCGCGTTCGGTCAGTTCATAATCAACCCGTGGCGGATTCGTCGGGTAAACCGTTCGCGTGACGAGGCCATCGCGCTCTAGGCTCTTCAGCGTCAGCGTCAGCATGCGTTGCGAGATACCCTCGACCAGCTTGAAGATCTGGCTGTAACGCATCGGTCCGTGCGCGAGCACGCCGACCACCAGCACGGTCCACTTGTCGCCGATATGTGCCAATATGTCTGCGAACGCGCGGCGCTCCTCGGGGGAGTGGCCCCCTTCGCACACATCGATGTGCGTATCGCTCAAAATAGTGCCTCCTTGTGCAATTTTCGCCAGGATGCATCTTAGAGCAACGAACAAAATGTTCCTAGCGGTTATTCCGTAAGCGGCTCTGACCGATGTAGCTCTCACACCCGCAGGTATCAAGGGACCAGATATGAAGCTCTTACACATCGATTCCAGCATATCCGGCAGTCAGTCGGTCAGCCGGCAACTTACGGCGAGTATTGTCGCCCGTCTGAAGCAGACCACACCGGGTCTCGAAATCACCTATCGCGATCTGGCGATAGCGCCCGTCCCGCACCAGTCGCCCACCATCCTATTCGCCAAGATGAAGGCGCTGTATGAGGCCGGAGCGCTAGCCGGCCACATCGTCGAAATGGTGGCTGCCGCCGTGCAGGGCGGTGCCAAGGTCGATGCATCGACGCAGGCTGAATTCTCCGAAACCAACGTCGTGCTCGATGAGTTCCTCGCGGCCGACATCGTCGTGCTCGGGGCTCCGATGTACAATTTCGGGATTCCCAGCCAGTTAAAGGCCTGGATTGATTGCCTTGCCTCGCCCGGCAAGACGTTCAAATACACCGCGACCGGCGTGGCAGGTCTCGCGGGCGGTAAGAAGCTGATCATCGCCTCTTCTCGCGGTGGATTGTACACCGCCTCGTCTCCGATGGCCTTTATGGATCATCAGGAAACATTCCTGACGAGTTTCTTCGGGTTCATCGGCATCAGCGACGCCGCGTTCGTTCGTGCCGAAGGCGTCGGCCTCGGCCCCGAACAGCGCAAGCTCGCACTCGAAACCGCTTTGGCCGACGTCTCGGCCCTGACGGCTGCCTAAAAACGAGGGGCGGCCTGATCGGCCGAGAGTCTTCAATGCAGCGAATTCAGTTTCACCGCTACGGCGGACCCGAAGAAATGCGTTTGGAGACATATGAACTGCCCGCCCTCGGCGAATATGTTCATGATCCGCGCGCCGTTCCCGCGCGCCGGCACCGGAAGGCCGGAAGTCTGCGGGGCGCGCTAAGAACGACGCGATTGACCCAAAGGCAAGATCGCTTCAGGAACCGGTGAGCATTCGAAAGTCGAATATTAAAATCGAATTTACTTGAGCTGACCTGCGCTGTCGTGATGTTCGTCGGGTCGCGAACTGAAATCCAAGCCATCTAGAACTGCACCCGATGACCCAACTCCGCCTTCTCGGCCTCTCCGGCAGCCTGCGCCGGGCCTCCAACGGCACCGCGGTGCTGCGCGGTCTTCAGGACGCACTTGCGCCCAAGGCTGTGCTCGACATTTTCTCCCTGCATGGGTTGCCGCTCTACAACGAGGATGACGATGGTGAGCACGCGCCGGAATCGGTGCGCGCCCTGCGTTCAGCCATCGAGACAACGGATGGTGTGATCATGGTATCGCCCGAGTACAATCACGGCATGTCCGGCGTCCTGAAGAACGCGCTCGACTGGGCCTCCCGGCCTTATGGATGTTCGGTGCTAAGGAGCAAGCCGGTACTGACGATGACGACCTCGCCCGCCTTCACTGGTGGCGTGCGTGCGCAGCAGCAAATGAACGAGACGCTCGCATCGATCCCGGCGCGTCCCGTGCTTCGGCCCCAGATCGTGATCGGGAGCGTGCATGAAAAGGTCAGCGACGGGCGCATCGTCGACGAGGCCACGCTGCGCTTTGCGCTGGCAGGCGTGGATGATCTCCTCGACGAGATCAGGGCCGCGCGCATTGTTCGAGCGGCGGCATGAGCTGACAACCGCGATGCCGATGCCCGGTGGCGATGTGCGTGTCGGCTATTGGCACGAAGTGTTGCAAACTCCTACAATGTAGACGCGCAGGCTATTCAGGGTCGGCTTGAGGGATCCGATATGAAAACACAGAGCGCAATTTTTTCGATCGCGGCGGCGGTACTCGCAGTCACTATGGGCGCGGACGCGCCCGGCGCGGCGGAGGGTAGCTCAAACCTCTCGCCTGAGGCGTTGCAGGAAATTGCGAACGTCGAGGCCAAGATTGACCTTATCGAGGCGCAAGCGATCGAACGGCTTGCGGCGCCGCCGGACAATCAGATTCAGCAGGTGGAATTGCTCGGCAAGCTGATGCTGTATGACAAGGATTTGTCGGTAAACCGCAACGAGGCTTGCGCCTTTTGCCACATGCCAGAGACCGGCTTTACAGGTCCGGTGTCGGAGTTGAACCGAACCACGGGCGCTTACCCTGGTTCGGTGCGCACGCGTTTCAGCGACCGCAAACCACAATCGCACGCCTACGCGCCGCTGTCGCCCGTGCTGCACTACAATCCCGGGCAGGGCGACCTCGTCGGCGGCAATTTCTGGGACATGCGCGCGACGGGACGCCGGCTCGGCAATCCGGCCGCCGAGCAGGCGCAAGGTCCGCCTACCAATCCCGTGGAGATGGGGCTGCCCGAGATCGCATGCGCGGTCTATCGCGTCTCGCAGCGGCCCTATCGCCCCCTGTTCGAGGGCGTATGGGGTCCGCAGAGTTTTGCGATTGCGTGGCCAGGCGACATCGAGCAAGTCTGCAACAGGCCTGGGCCGGCGGCCGCGGCCGATCCGTTGCCGGTCCACCTGAGCCCGATCGATCGCGGCCGCGCCAGCGCGACCTTCGATCAGATGGCGCAGTCGATCGCCGGCTATGAAGCCTCGGCCGAGGTGACGTCGTTCACTTCGAAATTCGACGCGGTGCTCGCCAAGCAAGCGCAGTTTACGCCGCAGGAGCAGCAGGGCTACGATCTGTTCCGAGGCAAGGCGCGATGCAATGAATGTCACCGCGACGGTGGGCCAGGTGAGGACCCGCTATTCACAGACTTCACCGCCAGCAATATCGGCACTCCCGCCAACCCGAGGCTTCCCTACTATAGCGAAGACCGGCCCGACGCGTTGGGCTACGTCGCCAATCCAATGGGATCGTCCTTCGTCGATGGGGGTGTCGGTACTTTTCTCAGCAGCGGACATCTGCTCAGCCAGCCCTCGGCGGTCGACGCGCGATGGCTCAAGCTGGCACCGGACAACCAGGCGCGAATACAGGTGCCCACACTGCGCAACGTGGACAAGCGGCCTGATCCGGCCTTCGTGAAGGCCTACGGGCATAATGGGTATTTTACCAGCCTGAAGCAGATAGTGCATTTCTACAACACGCGCGATGTGCTGCCGCGCTGCCAGCCCCACGATCCGGGCGAAGGCACGATCTGCTGGCCGGCGCCGGAGTCGACCGCCAACATGAACACGAGCAAAGTTGGTCGTTTGGGTTTGTCGGATGCAGAGGAGGACGCGCTCGTTCTCTTCATGCAAACACTGACGGATGGGTTTATGCACTAATCGCGTCTGCTGGGTCGGCCGACTCAAAGAAATTGACGACTCAAGGAAAGTGAAATCACCTTCTGCATGCGCAGCATCGGAATGCGCCATGCCGCGTTCGCACGCATCTCCACGATCACGGGCGTGATCCAGGACACGGAGGCGGTCGACGCAATACTAGCCCAACTGACCGCCCCGTCTAAGCACCCTTTCGATGCGGTTCATTGCAGTGGCCCCGTCACGTTATCATGGATGGGGTATTCCCAAGCGACACCTTCCGGATCGTTTTGTTCCAGCCACTCGTCGGCCGCATCGCTGGAGGAAAACACCTTAACCCAATCTTCATCGCCGATGCGCCCATAGTCGGTGACGTAGATCCAGACCGTTTTCATTGGATGACTCTGAACTTGCAGGTTGCGAGCGGAAGCGCTTGCGCCGGGCGCGGCGGATCGAAGGCACGAACAAGGTGACGGCTGATCGCCTATGCGCCTGACGCTCATGTAGATTCGCATTCCTCCGAGACCACTAAATTGAATTTTACGAGGGCACGAAGCGTTCGCGATGATTGGCTGTAGGTACTGACGCGCTGTTCCATTTCCGACGTGGTGAGGCCGGTGTACTGCCATATGACAGTGACCACCGGAATGCGAATCTCGGGAAAAATATCGGTCGGCATCGATCGGATGGCGGCGACACCGAGAAACAGGATCAGGGCTGCCAGCACATAGAATGTATGCGGGAACCTCAGCGCAAAACGAACAATACCCATGATCTATCCTTGCAGAGCAGCCGGCAAAAACACCCTGCGACCGGACCGCGCTATCGAGACATCTTCATTCCGTCATGGGCGATAGATTGCGTTGCGACGGATTGCCCGTCGGCCACGGCATTCCGCATTGCCGTGATCTCCTGCTGCTGCGTCGCAACGATCTCCTGAGCCAGCCGACGAAGCTGCACGTTATGCCCGTAGCTGAGTTCGGCCTTCGCCATATCGACCGCGCCTTGATGATGAGGCACCATCATGGCAACGAAATCATGGTCGACATCGCCAGTCGGCTTGACCATCATGTCGGCCATCATCTTGCGCATGCTGGCGTCGTTCTCCGACAAGAACAGCTGCTCCCCGGAATGATCGGGCCGGTCCGCCACATGCTGGATCGGCATCGTTCCACGGACGTGATCCGTCCTCGCCGGATCGTCCGCAAGGGCGAACGATGTCGCCGCGACTGACGCCGTGGTGGCCAGCGAGATCATGCGTTTGCGGACAAAGGAGCGTGAAAACAGAACCATCTTTACCTCCGGACGTAGTCAGCCGCTGCGTGCGCCGCTTTTCTCACGACTACGCTGTTGAGTTTCCCAGGCATCTTCTTTGGGGGGTCGCCCCCAGCGAACTTCCTGCATCGGAACAAAGGCCGGAGGTCAATTTCTACAATGGTCGCCGGTCGACACGTTCTCAATTAAAAACCAGTTTAGAATTTCGAATTGATATTGAGAGTAGATCAGGCCCCATAGACCGGCCGACAAAACGGTAATCATCTGGATGCTTGAGCCGCGTCGCGCTTTTTCACCCAGAGTTTTTTTGACGCGCCGCTTTCCAGCCTTCGAGGGCTTGCGGGCAAGCACTACAACAGAATGCCGGCGCCGCACGCTGTGTTCAACGAATGCGCCAATGACTGCCCGCGAATTGCGTTCATCTGGCCAGACCGACCCACTGCCCGCGCTTTCAGCATATAAACGGGTTATCGCCGACGTCGCAATTTTCGCCGTCCGGTGGCGCCGGCAATGCTTTGACGCGCGGCGCCGGCATGTGGACACGGCCGTCACTATAGCGGGCGGCGCGGAAGACGCTCGTATTGGCTTCTCCTGCGAAGTGCCCGTTGGCTACGTAATTCTCGCGAGCCATGGCGGGGGTTGCGAGCATGGCGACCGCGATCAATCCCGCGGACAGGAGCTTGATTGTAGTCATTGAACTTCTCCTTTGAATGCAGCGAGCAATCCGTTCCAGGGTTTCCCCTGAGGATATTCTTGAAACGGTAGCCCCGACGAAACTTCTGGAAAGACGGAACGACGTTCGGAGGCTTGCCCGCAACATGGTTGCTCACCGCCGGGTCTCCACTAAAACGCGTTTTAGATTTCTAAATAGACTTTTAACATGCAGCAGTCGTCGATCTTGCCGCGCGCATCTTCAGCGCCATAGTGGAGCTCAACGAATGGCTGTTGCGCCGGAACCGAGCGCGCGCTGGCAAGCTTAACTTCACTAGCAGCGCCACGTTCGTGATCGAATGACGCGCGACGCGCGACCTCACGCGGCGTTGAAACGAGGTGAGTAATTGTTACTTTCACTAGTCGATCGCCGCTCCATTTCCACAGAGGAGCCAAACGTTATTGGCTTTTCATATCCAATGGAGAAATCGAATGACCACGCTTAAACTTCTGTCGGCTGCACTGATCACCGCAGCCACGCTCGCAACTCCCGCCATGGCTCGCGAGAGCCATGTAACTTCGCGACACCAGGCCAATGTGACCACGACGTCCGACGCGCGTGACGTTGACGGGCGTGCCTGCATCCCGGCTCCGGCCGTGGGCGCATTTGCCACGCAGCCCTGGGATAACGGCGCCCCTTGCGAACCCGCGTCAGTTAATTGATCCGTCCGGATCGAGGACCGGCCTGGCAGTTCGCTGGTGCCAAGCGTCAAATCCGGATCGATATCGGTCCGTACTGAGCGCTTCCGTTACCGCGCTCGAAGAGGTCGGGCTGGCATTGATATTCTGTCAGTCCGACTTTCTTCTAGCACTTAACTCGAGCCTTTAAGAACCAGACACTACGATGCGCCGGAGCTTTGCGCGCGGTCGAGGAACTAAGCCTGCGCAAGACTTTCAACGCTCGTCTCGGCGCAAATCATAGATGCTCGCCGGCTGCCGCGGCAGACCGAACCACATCATGCAGCCCAGGAGAACAACAAATGCTGATCCACCTGCCGATCGTTATCCTGGCTTCCTTGCACCCCATCGCTGTCGGCAACGCCGTTCCGCAATTCGATATCGCGCGGGAGTGCAGGGAAGAAGGCGACACAAAGGAAATGCAACAACGATGCACCGACGATGAGGTGCAGGCACGCAAACAACTGGAGGCTGAATGGATGCAATTTAGTCCCAGGGCTATCATCCAGTGCAACGGGGAAACCAACATCGACGGTACCCCGAGCTATGTTGAGTTGCAGACGTGCCTCGAAATGGAGAGAGACGTGAGAATCGAGAGAGAGGCCGATACGCCGCAGTAACTTGTACTGCCGTCAATCGCGGATCTCATACCCCACGCGATAGTCGTGGCAAATGAAATGCTCTACTCGCCCACTAGCAGGGGGAAGTGCCGGGGCGGGAAACGAGCTGCTCCGCTGCCTGCCGAATGAGGCCCATTTCGCGCCTCTTATCCTGAATTCTACCTCGCCCCTGTACAGTCGGCACCGTGGACGCTCCAGGGTCCACGGTGCCGTTTTGGCGATACGAAATCGGCGATCAGGCCGCTTTGGCAAGTTGCCCGTGCGGGTCGATGACGAACTTGCTTGCGACGCCGGCGTCGAATGATTTGTAACCCTCAGGCGCCTGCTCAAGATCAATCACCTTGACATTGACGATCTTGGCGATGGGCAGCCTGTCCCAGAGTATCGCCTGCATGAGCTGACGATTGTATTTCAGCACCGGCGTCTGGCCGGTATGGAGGGCATGCGACTTTGCCCAGCCGAGACCAAGGCGCAGGTTAAGGTTGCCCTGCTTCGCTGCCTGCTCCTTGGCGCCGGGATCGTCTGTCACGTACAGGCCGGGAATGCCGATTGCGCCGGCTGCCCGGGTGATCTCCATCAGGCCGTTCAACACAACAGCAGGCGCTTCGACGACCTTGCCATCGGTTCCTTGCGCCTTTGCTTCGAAGCCGACACAGTCGATCGCGCAATCGACTTCAGGAACGCCGAGCACGTCGGCGACCAGCTCGCCCAAGCGATCGTGCCTGGTGAGATCGATCGGTTCGAAGCCAACATTCCTGGCGTGCGCGAGCCGTTCCTGGTTCATGTCTCCGATCAGCACTGCTGCCGCGCCAAGGATGCGGGCAGACGCTGCGGCCGCGAGGCCGACCGGCCCTGCGCCGGCAACGTAGACCGTCGATCCAACGCCGACCTTGGCAGTGACGGCTCCGTGAAATCCCGTCGGCAGGATGTCGGAAAGGCAGGTCAGGTCACGGATCTTCTCCATCGCATGCGCCTTGTCCGGAAATTTCAGCAGGTTGAAATCTGCATAGGGCACCATCACGTACTTGGCCTGCCCGCCGATCCATCCGCCCATATCGACATATCCAAAGGCACCTCCGGCCCGGTCGGAGTTGACGTGGAGGCAGACGCCAGTGTCGCCTTCCCGACAGGTCCGGCATCGGCCGCATGCGACGTTGAAGGGAACCGATACGAGGTCACCGATCTTGAGGTACTCGACGTCACGGCCTTTCTCGATCACCTCGCCGGTAATCTCGTGTCCGAGCACCATGCCGGCAGGTGCCGTCGTGCGGCCCCGGACCATGTGCTGGTCGGAGCCACAGATATTCGTCGTTACGACCCTCAGGATGACACCGTGGTCGATCGACCTCCCTGCCGGGTTGCGGAAAGCCGGAAAATCGATGTTCTGAACTTCGACGTGGCCTGGTTTGAGGTAAACTACGCCGCGGTTGGAATTGGACGCCATCTGCAATCTCCCTTGGCTATCTTTGGGTTTTACTCCGGACGGTCGGGCCGGCGCAGACCGCCAGGCCAGGCCGATCCGCGGATAACGCTGCAGAAATTTCCGCGCCTGAAAGCCGGGTCCTTTTCCGCGAGCACGTCGGCTTTGACGTTGCCGAATGTTGTCTCGGGCTTGTGTTTGATGCCGTCGTAGAACGCCTGAATGATGTCTTCCTTGAAGTGTTCGGTACGCGGATGCGCGTGCACGACCGCTTCGCGTTCAGCGTCGCTGTATTCGGCATAGGCAAGCCCGAGCACATCCATCTCGACGCCGGCCGTCACCAGGGCGATGACCGGGTGCATGTGCTGCGGGATGCCCGGCGTCGTATGCAGAGCTATAGCCGTCCAAACCGTATCGATGTCGTGTTTCGAAATGCCGCGACTGCGGAGGAAATCGCGGGCGGCGTTTGCGCCGTCCACTTCGAAGCGCTCATGGGCACTGCAGTGCGCCGGTGTCAGGCCCATATCGTGAAACATCGCACCCGCATAGAGAAGCTCGCGATCGAACTTGAGCGAGCGGCGCTTTCCAGCGAGCGCACCCCAGTAGTAGACGCGACTCGAATGGTGAAACAGCAGTGCGGACTCGGTATCCCGGACCAAATCCGTGATCTCTCGGGCGAGACTACTGTCGGGGATGCGGATTCCCTCGACGGCAAACGTCTTCTCAACTGCCAGCGTCATTTCGCTTCTCCTGTCATACCAGCTCGCAATGATCGTGCTCCCACAGAGCATGATACGCCGTGGCGGAAGGGTCGATTAAAAACGGATTTAATGTTCTTGCGTCTTCGCCATCGCTATTATTGACTCGCAAGACTGGCTACGCACGCGCCACTTCATAAGCCAGGATAGATCACGGCTGATTGAGAATGAGTTGTCGTAGCCCATGGATATCAAGCCGTTCCTTGGACTTTGTGGCGTTCTCATCGCCGCAATGACGTCCGAGTTCAACGACCAGGTTACATCGGTCGCGCTGAACGACGTCCGCGATGCACTCGGGATCAGCCACGATGCCGGAACCTGGATCGAAAGCCTGTATGTGTCGGCCGAGATCATCGGCATGGCGATTTCGCCCTGGCTGCTTGTGACCTTTACGCTAAGGCGCTGGACGCTTCTTGCGATCACGCTCTGCTGAGTCTCAATGCCTACCTACCCGGCTCCCGTTCGAGCATACCCGCGTCGTGCGATCAGTGGATCACCGACCCTTGGCGGCTTGTGTGAGCAGGGCAATCATCTGCGGGTTGGCTTGTTGCTGCGCCAGACTCACAGCCGTGTTGCCGGCCTTGTCCCGAAGCTCAGGGTTCGCGCCGTTCACAAGCAGCAGCTTTACGACATCCGTGCGCCCGAACATGGCTGCCATCATCAGAGCCGTCTGGCCCTCGTCGTTGCGCGCATTTACATCACAGTGGGCGACGATCAGGCGCTGTGCGATTTTGGTTTCCCCCTTGAACGCAACACCCATCAGACTGCTGTTGCCTTTGGAATCCGTTGTGCAGGGACTTGCTCCCTTCTCAATCAGAAAGTCGACGGTTTTAGCCTGACCGTTGTACGCGGCGAGAATCAGTGCCGTATAGCCCTTCGCGTCCCGCTCGTCCGGCTTCATCCCGGACTGGATCAGACCGTCGAGCAGGTCGTCGCGCCCCTGTCGGGCGGCATCGAAAAATAGCGCCTTGATGTGATCCTGGCTCGGGTTGTCGAAATCGTTCACGGAAGAACTTGCAGCGCGGTCCTGCGTCTCGGCGAGGCGAACGAACGCCGATGCCGGGGCCGGGGCCGTTAATGCGGCGGGAACGAGCAACAGCGCCGCGATCAGAAAAGCGTTTGACATACGTGACATCACGATTCCTTCACAATCGCTGCCCCGGCTTCCCGCGGCAGCTCATTCACTCCTGGCTGAACCGGCGTTGCAGCCCTTGCTGGTTTCAGTGCGACACTTCCTTGGCGGCAAGGGCGGCAACCTCGTCCACGTCCAGATGGGTCGCTTCCGCCAGTCGCGTGCCATAGTCGCGGTCGGCCTTATAGAAGTAGCTGACCTGCCGGGCCTTCACCCCATGGTCGCGGACCTGATCCAGATCAGACGCCAAGTTCTTAACAAGATTGCTTTGATCCTGCTTGCTGTAGGACCGCCATAGCTCACCGGCCTGACTGAAATCGTCCGTCTTGGCGATCGCCGTCTGCTGCGCCACGCCGGACACCGGGTATTCGCTCAACCTGAAGGACGGCTGGGGAGTGACAGCACCCACCTGCTTCGCAGTGGAAGGCTCATAGTTCACTTCGCCAACCCGCGGAGCTGAACTCATGCTTCCGTCTTGATTGTTATTGGCGACCTTCACCAGCGGGCGATTGACCGGCAGTTCCTGATAGTTCGTCCCAATGCGATACCGCTGCGTGTCAGCGTATGCGAACAGGCGGCCCTGCAGCATCTTGTCCGGAGACGGCTCGATACCGGGAACCATGACTCCCGGCGCAAACGCCGATTGCTCAGTGTACTGGAAGTAATTATCCGGCACCTTGTTCAGGGTCATGGTGCCGAACTTGACTTCCGGCACGTTGTCCCAGGTCTTCGTGTCGTCGAAGCCGTCATAGGGAAGCTGCGCGATCTGCTCCGCTGTCAGAAGCTGCACGTAGAGGTCCCATTTCGGGAAATGAGCCTCGCGAATGTTATTGTACAGATCGCGGGTCGCATAGTTCGGGTCCGCGGCATGCTGCTGTTCCAGGGTCATGCCCTTGAGACCCTGCACGCTTCTCCAGTGGAACTTCGCGAAGATTTGTTGCCCCTTCGCGTTGACGAGACGGAACGCATGTACGCCAAACCCGTCCATCTCGCGATAGCTTGCCGGCATGCCGATTAGATCCGAATAAAGATACGTCAGCATGTGCGTCGATTCTGGCGTGCGGGAAAAGAAGTCGAAGGCCAGATTCGGATCCTGGATGTTGGTGATTGCCGACGGCTTGTTGGCGTGCACAAAATCCGGGAACTTGATCGCATCTCTGATGAAGAAGATCGGCTCGTTGATGCCGACCACATCCCAATTGCCCTGATCGGTATAGAACTTGACCGCGAACCCACGCGGATCGCGAGCGGCCTCGGCCGAACCTCGGTAGCCCATCACGGTCGAGAAACGAACGAAGACCGGAGTCTCCTTGCCCGGCTGCGCAAACAGCGACGCCTTCGTGTAGCGCGAGAAATCTTCTGACGAAACGAACACGCCCTGCGCTCCGGTCCCGCGTGCATGGACCACACGCTCGGGGATCCGCTCACGATCGAACCGAGCGAGCTTCTCGATGAGGTGAAAGTCTTCCAGAAGCACCGGCCCGTCCGGTCCGGCGGTCTTCGAATTCTCGTTATCGCCAACAGGCGCACCGGAATCCTGTGTCATCGGAGCGGCGAGTGCGGCCGTGGACAGCAGTCCCATAACACAAAGTACTGGTAACACGCGCATTGGGTATCTCCATGTTTGAATCTCTCCAAGTCATAGACCCGCAATCTGTCCGTTCCACTAAATTATGTTTCAGAAAGCTGGATTCTCTTTGGCTTTCACTTGCGCTGAGAATGCACACGTTCGTGAGTGCCATGACGAAATTGCTGCATGCGGATACTATGTTTCGTTCAATTCGTTCTGCGCTTGTTCGGGTGTTCCTCGCAAACTCGGTTGCACGCCTGCAGACGTGGCGCGAAATCCAAGCCATCACGAATTTACGAGAAGATTACCCGCCGCTTTGCGGCGTGGCGGCCAGACGCAGGACGCTCATCCCACATCCAACGCTGCAAATACCGCGCCAAACACCGGCGCGAGCGTGGCCGCCTCGCGACCGACGAGGCCAAAACAAAGTGCCGCGAGCGCTGCTCCGATCGTCTGGCCCGTCAGGCGCGCAGTTGCTACCGTGCAACGCCTTCCGCGGTTTCTGAACAGTTTTCGGAGTTGATAGGTTGCCCAATCTCCAAATCCCTCACCACTTGTTGCGTCTGTTTTAAACTGAGGTCCCTTCCCTCCACCGGCGTTACCCGGCTTCAGCGGTACTGCGAACCTCTCCGCCACCCCAGGGCGCCCAGCCTGTCCCTCGCGGGCGTCCGGTTGGTCATCACTGATCACGCCATGGGGCTTCCCGTGTTGCGTACGCTTTCCTTGTGTACATGCCGCCGCCAATACCCGGTGTAGCGGCGGGGCGTAATCTTCGCTCAACTCGCCCAGCCATTTCAGCCTTCTCCGATATGGAAGTCGGGTCGGCCTATACATCGTCCTTTTCGAGGCTTGCTCGGCGTATCGCGGTAGGGACGGCCATTGCTGGCCGCCCCCCGCACAGATCCGGACTCGCCCGACTAAGGCATCCGGCTCCTACCTTGGGTGTCTGACGTCAAAGCGGTCGTCAGGCCAGGGATGAAGGATACGCGGCGGGGGGAGCCAGTGAGCGACCAACTTCGTCATGCGTTCCCATGTGAACCCATCTTTCTGACAGCGCCGCCGAAGCGTTCGTCGCCAGAGATCGGTCACATAATGCCGGAACGCCGAGAGCGCCCGACTGTTTGTCGGAACCGCGTAGTAGGCGAAGTGGCCAGCTACGACCTGCCTCAGCCATTTCCCTTGCTCTGGAATTGGCTGATGCATCCTGCGCAGTAGCTCCGCCTTGATGTCCCCAAGCTTCCGCCGCATGCGGTCGCGTCGGGTCTTCCGTTGAAGCTGGAAGTTGCCGCGGCGAGATCGACCACAAATGAAGGTGAAGCCCAGGAACGCGAAGGTTTCCGGTTTTCCAAGCCCGCGCAGCTTGCGATCGTTCGCAGCAAAGCGGCCGAACTCAATCAAGCGTGTCTTGTCCGGATGAAGCGACAGTGCAAATTCCCCGAGCCTGTCATGCATCGCATCAAGGAAGCGACGGGCGTCGCCCTCATGCTCGAAGCCGACAACCAGATCGTCGGCATATCGCACGACGATCATATCGCCCAGGGCCTCCTGCCGTCTCCAGCGCTCAACCCAGAGGTCGAAGCAGTAATGCAGGTAGATATTGGCTAGGATCGGCGAGACCACCGAGCCTTGGCCAGTTCCCCGGTCATCAACTGTTACGACCCCATCTTCGAGTATACCCGCTCTCAGCCATTTCTGGATCAGGCGGATGATGCGCTTGTCACCGATCCGATGTTCAACGAAGCGAACTAGCCAATCTTGGCTAACAGCCCCAAAGAAGTTCCGGATGTCGGCGTCAAGTATCCAGTTCACCTTTCTTGTTTTGATCGCGGTCGAAAGTGCGTCCAACGCATCATGCGGTCCTCGTCCGGGTCGGAACCCATAAGAGAAGCCGACGAAGTCGCCTTCGTAGATAGCATTGAGCACCATGACGGTCGCGCCCTGGACGATCTTATCCTCAAGCGCGGCGATCGCTAACGGCCGTTGTTTTCCATCCGCCTTGTCTATGTAGGCCCGGCGGGATGGTTGCGGCCGATAGGCTCCTCGGTGGACCCGTCCATGCAGATCCTCGATCCTGAGTTCGAGGTCCGCCTCGTAGTCCTGCCACGTCATACCATCCACACCGGGGGCGGCTTTGCGCTTAAGCGCGTAGAACGCCGTCCGGAGCGTATCGACACTGATATGGTGGAGGAGCGCGGTGAACTTCTCCTTCTTCCTCTGCCTTGCGGCTTGCCGTACACGGCCCAGCGCCTGGGTCACGCGAGCCCGGCTCTGCGCCCGGTGCGTGCTTTGCTGATCCGCGTTCCCCTTGGTCCCCGGCCTTGGCTCCACCGGCTCCGCCACCGGTCGCCCGGCTTTGTTCGTCGGCTTCGTCACTACTATGCCGGAGTCAGACTTCTCTGAATCGTGCATCAACGGCTACGGCTCCTCACCTTCCCGCTACGGACCATCCGACCCCAACAGGGCCTACGGCCGATCCAGAGATCTCCCGGTTCCCGCACAAGGAGCGTCCGTACATGCCAGGGTCTCAGACCACGCCGGATCCGACAGGCGCTCGCAATAACGCGCCTGCCGGTTTTGCCTTCCGTCAAGTGAACAACGTCGGCAACCGGGTTGATAACGGTTTCGCGGCTCAATGGCTGGCCTATACGCTCCCCTACCGACGCTTCGCCGACGTCCTCGCGGACGCCTGCGCACGGATCGGGGGCGACGTGGGTTGCTACTCCTTCATCGCAGTGGACTTTCACCACATACTCCTTGCCAGTCTCCCGGCGCACTCACTCGCGTTGCGGCCTGCACACTCGCGCTGTCACCAATTCGTGACACGCTAATCGAGGGCTTCAGCCACTTCGTTACCTCCATGACTGCTCCGATTGCTTCCGGCTCCAGCGGTTGCCGGGTGGGGCTTGCACCGAAGCCGAAGAGGCACGCCCAGCAGATTCCACCAATGATATTGAAGAAGAAAAAACGACCTGCCGGCATGCTATTGGCGCCGGCCCAAGCTCCTTTCCAAGCCCAGCTTGGTCCAAAAAAGCCCGGCCCGGTCACCTCGCCGTTCCGATAGAGGACGCCGAGGTTGTGAATTAGAATGCAATGCCCATCAGAATTATAAAGCAATTTCAATACGGGCGAGCTGAAGATGTCGACTCTCGAAGCTGAGCCAACATGAGACAGGTTGGGTACCAAATCGTCGGCTCACGCAGATAGTAATCGCCGGTCGGAAGCTCGCTATTCTGAGAACCATACTTTTGGATTGGTGCTCGCAATGTGGACGGTCCAGTCCATCAAAAGGAAATTTGGACTAGGTCCGGCTAGCGGGAGCCAGCGAGATTCTAACATCCAAACCTCAACGACTGCTTTGCCCGCCAAAAGCGGCCTGTGTGTACCGACAACTTAAACGCGGGCGTAGCGGTGATGAAGTCCGCCCAGGATGGCGCGTGAACTGATCACACCGGTTAGCTGAACTGGGCGAGAAACCGGCGCATCCTTGTTCAAGGATCGATGCGTTCTGACGCAATTGTACAACACGACGACGGAACGCCCACGGGATCACGGAGTACGAGCTTCTTTATCCGTGGCATCCTTGGGCCGGCTGCCTGGTCCATATTCATGAGGTGGTTGAGAAGGCTGGCAGAGAGGTTTTCCGTTGCAGCCTCTCTGGTCGGACGTCTGCGCGATGGCTGGAGATTCCGGCCTGGATGTTTGATCGGGCGGCTCGCGCGACATGGCGTGTTGGCGCCACTCCCTATGTTGACATTGCGGTGCTCACCGCCTTGGCAACGCTGCTGCAGAATGTGACGTCGGTTTCTGGCGCACCATCGCAATTGCGGGATTCAAGCGCAGCATTGGGCTCTCACGACGCGAATCGGGGAGATGTCCATGCGCCCGCCTACCGCTCACCGCCATCCTCACAGAAATGCACGTCAGTTCGATCTGTTCTGCGACCCGCCCACCGCCGCGGCGCAGACGCCGCAATGGCAGGCGTTACCCGCGGAGACGCGCCATACGCTGACGAAGCTGATGGTCCGCCTGATCTTCGGTCACGCCGACGGCGACCTCGCTCGGGGACGGGAGGAGATGCGTCATGATGTCTGAGAAGATTAGGCCGCATCATCTGGAGCGAAAGGCGATCCTGTATGTACGGCAGTCCTCCGCCCATCAGGTTCTCCACAATCGCGAGAGCAGCGCCTTGCAATATGCGATGCGCGATCGTCTGACGGCGCTGGGCTGGTCTCGCATCGAAACGGTCGATGACGATCTCGGGCGCTCGGCGGCAGGCGGCTTCGCGCGCGCCGGCTTTGATCGAATGGTGGCCGAGGTCTGCCTGGGCAAGGTCGGTGCGGTCGCGGCGCGGGAAGTCTCGCGTTTCGCCCGCAACAGCCGTGACTGGCAGCAGCTCATCGAGATGTGCCGCGTCGTCGATACCGTGCTGATCGATCAGGAGACGGTCTATGCGCCGCGTCAGGGCAACGACCGGCTGTTGCTGGGATTGAAGGGCAGCCTCAACGAGTACGAGCTCGATCTTCTGCGCCACCGTTCCCTGTCGGCCCGCTATGAGAAGGCCCGGCGCGGCGAACTCATCGTCGCTGCCCCGGTCGGCTTCGTGAAGGTCGGCGACAGGCTCGAGAAGGATCCCGATCGCCGTGTCCAGGAGGCCATCATCCTCGTCTTCGACAAGGTGGCTGAACTCGGCAGTGTCCGGCAAGCCCTGCTCTGGTTCATCGAGCATGGGCTGGACTTGCCCGCCAAGCGCCATAATGGTGACGTGGTCTGGCGCAGGCCGCACTATACCACCATCCACCGGATGATCGAGAACCCGATCTACGGCGGCGCCTACGCCTATGGTAAGAGTCGTGTCGCGACAGGATATGATGCAGCCGCAGGCGTGATCCGACCCAGGAGCCGTCGTAAGGCGCGAGCCGAATGGCTGGCGCTGATCCCAGGCGTCCATGAGGGTTACGTCAGCTGGGAGCGGTCGGAGGCGATCCGCAAGATGGTGAGCGACAACTTGCCCACAGGCCGACATCACGGAGCGCCGAAGCACGGCGACGCTTTGCTCGCCGGCCTTGTCCGCTGCCGGCGTTGCGGACGCAAGCTGAGGTCCGCTACACAGGCACCAAGCATAACATTCCGCGCTATTCCTGTTGGCGGGGTTCGCTCGACAATGGCGAGCCACGCTGCAACGCATTCGGAGGATTGCGTGTCGACGACGCCATCGAGGAAGCTCTTCTGCGGGTTGTCGAACCGGCAGCGATAGCTGCGGCCGTCGAGGCCGAAGCACAAGCGGCCAGCCGCCGCGATCAGGTTCGTGATGCGCTGGCGCGCGACCTCGAGGCGGCGCGCTACCGCGCCGATCGGACATTCCGACAGTATGACGCCATCGATCCGCAGAACCGGCTGATCGCGGCGGAACTGGAGTTGCGATGGAACAGCGCGCTCACACGTGTAGGCGAGATCGAGACCAGAATTGCCGCGCATGATGCCTCGACATCGGAACCATCACGCTCGCCAGGACACGTCGCCGCGCTGGCCGCTGATCTCAAGGCTGTTTGGTCGGCGCCGCCGAGCGACGCGAGGCTCAAGAAGCGAATCGTGCGCACCGTCATCCACGAGGTGGTCGCCGATATCGATGACGAAGCGTCAGAGATCGTTCTCCTGATCCATTGGATGGGCGGCGTTCATACCGAACTGCGCCTGCAGAGGCGTCGCCGCGGACAGCGCAACAGCATCTCCGCCGACATGCTCGCCGCCATCCGCAAGCTGGTTCTCATCGCCAATGATGATCTGATTGCCGGCATCCTCAACCGGAACGGCCTGGTGACCGGCCACGGCAATCGCTGGACACGCGAGCGCGTCACCGCGCTCAGGTCGCATCATAAGATCCCGGTCTTTCGACCGGCGCCGGATGGGAACGAGCCATGGCTCAATCTGAACAAGGCGGCGGGTTTGCTCGGAATTGCACCGAAGACGCTCAGGCTCGCCGCCGAAGCGGGCGAAATCGAAGGGAGTCATCCTCTGCCGGATGGTCCGTGGATCTTCAGCCGATCAACGCTCGGCGAACCGGCGGCTCAGCGCATCGTTCATCGCGCGAGGCAGAACCCAAATCACCCCACGGAATCGCATCCAGATCAGCAAAACCTCTTCTCTTCAATCGCATAGGCGGATGGGTGTTATGAAACAGGATTGTAATAGCCAGAATAGGATTCCAGGATCCGGCGCAGGTGGGCCTCGCCCAAGACAATCATATGATCCACGCATTCGCGGCGGATCGACCCGATCAACCGTTCGGCAAAGCCATTCTGCCAAGGCGAGGCTGGTGCGGTAGGCCTGTCCCGGATGCCCATGGCGCGCAATCGCCGTGTGACGACGGCACCATAAAGGCGATCACGATCGCGGATGAGGTAGTGCGGAGTCTCATCCCACGGGAATGCCTCGGTTAGCTGGCGTGCGATCCATTCTGCCGTCGGGTTTGTTGTGACGCTGATCCAGACCAGGTTCTGTGGTGGAGCCGGACGATGACGAAAGCATAGAGCAAGTCGAAACCGATGGTCGGGACAACGAACAGGTCCATGGCGGCAATGTCTGGCGCGTGGTTACGCAAGAAGATGCGTCATCCCTGGCTGGGCGGCCCCCGTCGTTTGACCATATACTTGGCGACGCTCGGCTGCGCGACTTCAAACCCAAGCTTGAGCAGTTCGCCGTGGATGCGTGGCGCACCCCAAAGCGGATTCTCCATGCTCATCCGCCGGATCAACGCGCGTAGCTTCGTTTCGATCTGCGGTCGCCCTCCCAATGGCCGTGACTTCCAACGCCAGTAGCACCGAAAGCCGGCCCTATGCCAACGCACCAGCGTCTCGGGCCGGATGATTTTGAGAAGCTGTAGGATTGACGGAAACCAGCGATACAGCTGGATAAAGAACCAGCGATCATGGTTCGTGAGCCGGACGCGACCATGCAGCCTGCGCCTCAAGACAATCAACTGATGTCGAAGCGCCGCGTTCTCAGCTTCAAGCAGCACCTTCGACTTGAATGGCGAGGCCAGGACGGCCAGAACGAAACAGAGCAGCCCGATCATTCCGCCAGCTTAGGCGATTCTATCACGTCATCAACTCGGATAAGGTTTTCGGTACACACAGCCTGTTGTCCGGCGCGAACAGGACGTCAGCGGCGACGCTGCTGCCGACCTCAGGGTTCCAGCCTAGCCACGCAGAACATGGCGAATACCGGATCAGGCGCGGGCACAAGCATGCCCGCGTTTGGCGCAGTTGGAGTGTAAGTCCGCATTGACCTGCGGACATTAGGCTCGTTACCCGCCGGTGACGGCGAGCACGGCTTCCTTGATCTTGGCCACGGTATAATGTGCGACCTGCTCGAGTTCGACATGGGGCATGTTCGGCATCTCGTCGGCGGCCACGACGGCGTCGACGATCGCCGGGCCATCGACGGCGAAGGCCTCGGCGATTGCGGCCATCAACTCGTTCGGCTTTCGCGCCATGAATCCGTGACCGCCACAGGCGCGTGCCAGCGCGGCAAAATCGGGATTGGGAAATTCGATGGCTTCGCGGAATGGCACGAGGCCGACGCTTTCGGCCTCCAGCGTGATCAGCCCGAGCGCGGAATTATTGTAGATGATGATCTTGACCGGCAAGTTGTGATGAACGGCGGTCAGGAATTCTCCCATCAGCATGTTGAAGCCGCCGTCGCCGGTCAGCGCGATCACCTGGCGCGTACAGTCCAGCGCCTGCACGCCGTTGGCCTGACCGAGCGCCGTGCCCACCGCGGCATTGTTGAACGAACCGATGATGTGCTGCGATCCGGTCTGCCGGATCCAGTTCCCCGACCATAGCGTGTTCAGTCCGGTGTCGAAAACAAAGATCGCATCGGGACGCGCCAGATCGCTGACCGCGCGCGCCACCGCCTGCGGATGGATGCGATCCCCGCTGCGCCTGAGGTCAGCTTGTTTGTTCAGCATCTCGTCCCATCGGTGACGCTCATGGGTAACCTTGTCCCAGAAAAGGATATCGGTTTTCTCCTCCACCCTGTCGAGCAGCAGCTTCAAGGTCGGCCGTGCCGAACCGACAACGCCGAGCATCGTCGGCGTGCGCCGGCCAAGCACCTGCGCGCGCTCGTCGATCTGGATCACATTGCCTTTGGCCGGCAGGAAATTGGAATAGGGATAGTCGGTGCCGACCATCAGCAGCAGGTCGCAATCCTGTACAGCGTGGTAGACCGGCTTGGTGCCGATCATGCCGAGGCCGCCCATCCAGCGCGGATCGTCGTACGCCATCAGCTCCTTGCCGCGCACCGAATGCACCAGCGGCGCCTTGAGACGATCCGACAGCCTGCCCAGCAGATCGGCGGCGCCGCGACACCCGGCGCCGCACATGATCACCACATTGTCGGACGCATCAATCCTGCGGGCCACCTCGGCGACGTCGGTCTCGCTGGCGGTGATTTCGCTACGCGGCTTCAAGGTGCCCAGGCTCGAGGCTTTGCCCTCCGCCTTCGCGGAGATCACGTCCTGCGGAAGGGTCAGATGCGCGACGCCGGGGCCGGCATAGGCGGCGGCGATGGCCTGGTGGATGACGGCCGGCGCCTGTGCCGCGGAAGAAAGAGTTTCGGTGTAGAGCGAGACGTCGCGGAACAGCAGATCGGGATCGGTGGTCTGGATGAAATCGGTGCCTTGCAGATTTAGCGGCATGTCGCCGGACAGCGCCAGTACCGGCGCGTGGTCGCGGCTCGCTTCATAGAGGCCGGCGACCAGATGGTTGCTGCCGGGGCCGGTGGTGCCGGCACACACGCCGAGCCGGCCGGTGAGCTTGGCCTGCCCGGCGGCGGCCAGCGCCGCACCTTCTTCATGTCGTACGCCGACCCATTCGATCTTGCTGTGCCGGACCGCATCCGCCAGCGGATTGAGCGAATCACCAATCAATCCAAAGAGATGCCTGACACCGATCTGTTCGAGCACGCCGACCAGAAGTTCCGAAACCGTTTGTGACATTTGCCGCTCCGACCGTTAAGGCACGCGCCATGACCGGTGGGCGTGTTGCTTCGAAGATGCCCCTCTCGATATATCCTGAAACTAGATTCCGGCGCAGCGGTGGCGGGAGCGGGGAGGACTCTTCGGGTTGCGCTCGGTTCCCTTCGGATAGGCGCTTCGCTCGCGGACACCTTGACGGCTGTCAGATTCTGCCGATTTTCTCCGCGATGCTGAGAATTGATTCTCGTCACGGCGCCGTGGTCAATCCGCTGGCAATCTTCGCACCTCGCGTGGAGCTCGGGCGATGGCAGCCGCCGCTATTCACGTTGTTCCGAACGACAATTTCGGCGACTGGAGGGTGCGCGACCACGATGGGCACGAGTTTGGCCACTAATCACGCCGGTGGTCGCGGGCATCCAGGCGACGAAGCGCACGAAGATCGCGGCGCAACTATAGAGCAGCCCGAGCGCCGTTGTGCCCGGCCAGCCGAAATGAGAGGCGCACTCGTGGCACCTGCCGCGCCAAGCAGCCCGAACAGTCCGGCCACTTGAGGCCCATAGCCGAATGGTGGTTCGCTAAGACGAAATGCGAGGGCCAACCAGAAGACGCTGAACGCGGCAAACAGCCGCGCCCCGATCAGCGATGACGTTCTCAGCTGGGGATAGCTTTGCCAAAGATCCTTGAGCGATCGCAGTACTCGCGGATATGGCTGTAGCAACGGGGGTGGCGGCTGCTGCAAGACCCGATGCAGGACAACCAGTGCGCCGAGGTTCAGTGCGGCTGCCAGCCAAAACATCGGACGCCAGCCAAGATGTGCGCTCACCGTACCGGACACCGTCCGGGCGAGCAGGATGCCAGCGAGGATGCCCGCCTGCAGGATGCCAATGACGCGGCCGCGGCGCTGCGGCAGGTTGAGCTGCGCCGCCAAGGCAATGAGAACCTGCGCCACGGCTGACGTCATGCCCAGCGTCAAGCTGGCGATATCGAGCCATGCAAGCGATGGTGCCAGTGCAAGGGCGACCAGCGAAACGATGATACCGAACAGCAGAGCCGAGACCAGTTGGCGGCGATCGACGACTTCGCCAATCGGCACGAACAGGAACAGACCCAGCGCATAACCGATCTGTGTCGACATGGGCAGAACTGCGATTACATTTGCTGCAACGTCGAAGCTCCGGCTGATATCGGGCAGCATCGGCTGATTGTAATAGAGGTTGGCAACCGCGATGCCGCCGGCAGCGGCCATGATAACGATACAGCGAGGCGAAAGAGGTGGGCGACCGCTCGACGACGCCTCCCCTTCTGGACGCGCGTCATGATCGACAGCGGGACATGCGGCCAAAGTCCAAAGTTGTTGAGACGGCTTGGCGATCGAGGACGACTGGTCTTCAGACTGGCGGGCACACTGGTTCAACATCTGTGAGCTCGCGGCGAGGAATCGGCGGTAAGAATTAAAGGGACTCCCCGTCAGAACCCTTGCTCGTCCACACCCGCAGATCACTCGCGCAATTCGATCAGATGGCTCCACTCGACAGCGTGGAATTTTTCTTCATTCGAGGCTTCACTCGTTATGGGTTTCGCGCACGCGGGGTGGAAGCGCAGCAGAATAAACGGTTGCTGTATCTAAGGGCCTTGATGGCCGTCAATTTTTGTGAGCTGACCTCCTCGGCTAGATCGACGACTATGCTCATCCGTCGGAGTAGGCCACACGGCTCCGCATCGATCTGCGGTTGCCCTTGAGGTGGCAGACCGAGTTCGTTGCACTATCAGTCAATCATTCGCGCTATCGCGCCGGTGTCCGGCCGACCGTTATCGGGCCTTGGCTGATCACGCCGCAGGCAATCCGGTTACCGGCGTTTCCTGCGGGGTCGGTCACGTAGTCGTCCCTGCCGCTATGGATCACCACCGCGGTGCCGCCGGGAGGGAAGACGGAGTTGGGCTTGTCTGTATCGATGGTGATTGCGGCATTGACCAGTTCCACTTCGAGCAAGCCGGTCGGCGGAATGTGCAAATTCGGCATGTCGCCAGCATGACCGGGGCCCGCCATGATGCCGTGGTCCGTGTTGCTTGGATTGAATTGCGGACCCGCCGACTCGAACGAAGGCGGCTCGCACTCACCCACGGCATGAATGTGGAGGGCATGTTCGCCCGGAGGCATTCCCTTGAGCGAGAGCTTGAGCAGGACCCCGGCTGGGGTCTGCAGTAGCGAGAGGGTGCCGACATCCTGGCGGCTCGTGTCCCTGAGCTGGGCAATGGCGGATTGGGCGGCGGCGGAACCGACCAACGCAGTCGACAGGATGGCGGTCATGCCAACGGCGCGCGCGCATTTCAGAATGTTCATGCCTTAGACTCCTGGACGCAGTGTCTCGATTCCTATCAATTCCTGTGCCTCCTCACCTCGCTCAGGCACACGCTTCTCCAGCCCGGCCCGCTTCAGTCCTCTTCTTTCGCTGGAGGAATTGCTTCTTCCTCAAATATCAGCTCGGCTGGCTCAAAGGCCTCCTCCACGCCCTTCTCGTCCTCAACTCGGATGCAGATCACCTTGCCTCTCTCGACGGCGCTCACGGTCATCGCCGGGCCGCCCGACTTGAGAACCACATTGTCTCCTCGGCGGAAGTCGCCCATGGAACTTACTCCTTGAGATCACCCGTCTCCGCAGAGCGCATCTATCGCCGAGCCGGCCTCACTTCTCAGCCGATCAAGTCAGCCGATCAAGCGCTTCTTTGGGGAAACCTTAACGGTCGAACTGAACAATGGCCTTGATGGTCGTCAATTGGGGCGTTTTCAAGCGGCCCGCGGATCTGACCGCCCCGACACTGCCCTGGAGTCCGATAACAATTCAAGGAAGCGGCGCTCGCAATTTGTCGGCGGCGCGCCCAAGATTGGTCGGCAGACAATGCGTCCTGCTGTGCCGGACGTGATAACGCATCCAGCAGCCCTTTTTGGCTTTGACCTCGCAACGCAGACTTTCCGATGGCCGCGAACAATAGGCAACCTCGTTCGGAGAGATCGCTGCTTCCTAAGTAGGTGATGAGCTAGATCGATGGACTCTTGATACCTGTCAACGACAGCTCCATCAGAGATTCGCACGATAAGATTATGATGTGCAGTCCGGCGCCCTAAGGCCGGGCAAAGCATGATTTGATTCCTTGAGGCAAGCATTGATGAGCAAGGCGAGCCCAAATCACACGATCCCGTGTTGCAGGAACTTCGCCTCGCTCAGGACGTTCAGAAACAATTCAGTAGAACACCGTTGCGGCCCTCAAGTTGCGGGCTAAGCAAAAAATGGAGGCCGCGGAATGGCAACATCCAACGAGGACACCGGCATAGGCCTGTGGAATCGCCGAAACTTCCTAGCGACCTCAGTGGTGTCCACCATGTCCATCACCTTTCTTGATCAATCTCCCGCAAATGCGGCGCCCGCGGCAACGCCGGACCTTCGCGCTCCCTACGCGACAACCATCGATGTCAATGGACAACGGTATCATCTTGCAATCGATGTCCGTACGACGCTGCTCGACGCCCTGCGCGACCATATCGGTCTTACCGGCAGCAAGAAGGGATGCGACCACGGCCAATGCGGCGCTTGTACCGTGATGGTCAATGGCCGTCGCGTGCTGTCATGTCTGACGTTGGTTGCCACGCTTGAGGGTCGTAACGTCACCACCATTGAGGGTCTGTCGCAGGCCGACGGCACGCTGCACCCGATGCAGCAGGCCTTTATCGATCACGATGCATTCCAGTGCGGCTATTGTACTCCGGGGCAGATCGTCTCGGCGGTGGCCTGCGTGAAGGAGGGACATGCCGAGACCGACGCCGACATCCGCGAGTATATGAGCGGCAATCTCTGCCGTTGCGCGGCCTATCCGAACATCGTGGACGCTATCAAGCAGGCCAAAACAAAAATGAAAGAGGCTTGACATGCAACCATTCCAGTTTTCCCGCACTGGTGATCTGCTGTCGGCATATTCGGCATATCGTGCCGCGGATGAAGGGGCTGACGCGGCGCATTCACGCAGTCAGTATCTGGCCGGCGGCACCACACTTATCGATCTCATGAAACTCGGCGTCATGCGGCCCGACCGCGTCGTCGATATCAACGATCTCGACCAGACCGATGCCGGTCGAATCGAGTTTGCCGGTAATCTGCTGCGGCTTGGTGCCCTGACCCGCATGTCAACCGTCGCCGATCATCCAGATGTGCGCCGCGACTTCCCCGTTATCGCGGAGTCGCTACAACTGGCCGCCAGCGCGCAAATACGAAATATGGCCTCGCTTGGCGGCAACGTGCTGCAGCGTACCCGCTGCAGTTATTTTCGCGATACCTCCTATTCCAATTGCAACAAGCGCGAACCCGGTTCCGGGTGCGCGGCGCTTGATGGGATCAACCGCGGTCACGCGGTTTTGGGTATCAGCGAACGCTGCATCGCGACCTATCCAGGCGATTTCGCACAGGCCTTGATAGCTCTGGACGCTCAGGTGGAAGTTATGGGGCGGAACGGTCCCCGAGAGCTTCCGTTCGCGAATTTGCACCGGCAACCGGGACAGACCCCCCATCTTGAAACAACCCTCGGGCCAGGTGAATTGATCGCGGCCTTCCGCATAACCCGGGCACCTTTCACCCGGCGGTCGCTATTTTTAAAAGTGAGGGACCGGCAATCGTACGAGTTTGCGCTGGCGTCGGCCGCGGTTGCGATCGATCTTGACCGGGACACCGTAAAGCAAGCGCGTATTGCGCTTGGCGGCGTGGCGACCGTGCCGTGGCGAGCCCATGAGGCGGAGGCTTCGCTCAAAAATAGGCGCCTTGATGAGGCGGCCATGAGTCGTGCCGCTGACCTTGCATTCGCTGATGCACGGCCGCGCGAACACAATGCATTCAAAATCGAACTCGGCAAGCGGACGCTGATGCGCGCCTTCCGCCAAGCCGCGGCCATGGAGATTTGACCATGAGCACTGCCGCCCCCGAGCCCAAGGAGAACATGGGCAAGCCGGAGCCACGAATTGACGGGCGCCTGAAGGTCACCGGCGAAGCGCGCTATGGATCGGATTTTCCGGTCGCCAATCCGGCCTACGCGTTCTTGATTACCAGCGCGATCGCCAAGGGACGCATTGAGGGGATGGACCTCGGCGAGGCCAAGGCTGTGCCCGGTGTGCTTGAAATCTTTTACCACGAGAACAGCCGTGATTTAAAAGAGATAAAGTATCGACCTGGTGGCGGCGGTCCGACGTCGTCGATCCAGGATTTCGGACCCGAAATCAAGTATGGCGGACAAATCATAGCGCTGGTCGTTGCCGAAACCTTCGAGGCCGCGCGCGAAGCGGCTCACAAGGTTCAAGTGACTTATCATGCGGAGCAGCCGAGCGCGACCTTCGACTCCTCGGGCGTCAGCGAAGAGGACATCAGTAAGCAGAAAGATGTCCCGCAGGCAGGCGATGCGGAAGGCGAATACAGCCGGGCGGAGGTTAAACTCGAAGCCGAGTACGAAACGCCGCCTCAGCATCATAATCCCATCGAACTCTTTACGACGACCTGCGTCTGGCAAGACGAAGAATTGACGATCTATGAGCCGAGCCAGTTCATGTACGGCCTGAAAGCCAATGCCGCGAAGAAGATGGGCATTGATATCGCCAATGTTCATGCGGTTTCTCCCTTTGTCGGCGGAGCGTTCGGATCGAAAGCGCAGTTTTCACCGCGTACGGGACTCGTCGCTCTCGCCGCAAAGCGCCTCAACCGGCCCGTAAAGCTGGTTGCAACGCGCGACCAGGGCTTCACGATTCAGACTTATCGGGCAGAAACCCGCCACCGCATTCGCATGGGCGCGCAACGTGGTGGAAAAATCACCAGCTTCATCCACGAAGGATGGGAAGTAACCTCGCGTCCGGATTCATATTCTGTAGCAGGCGTCGAAGACAGTGCACGCTTGTACGGCTTTGCTGCGGTAAAGACCCGCGTCTCCCTGGTACACGCGGATCGTAATACGCCCGGATTCATGCGTTCGCCGCCCGTGGTGCCATACATCTATGCGCTTGAAAGCGCGATGGATGAGCTTGCGATCAAGCTCAAGCTGGATCCGGTTGAATTGCGCCGAATCAACGATTCCTCGACCGATGCTACCGGCAAGCAATGGTCCAGCCGGTCGCTGATGAAATGCTACGATGAGGCCTCCGAGCGTTTCGGCTGGTCGAAGCGCAGCCCCCAACCCGGCTCGATGAGAGACGGCGATTGGCTGATCGGATGGGGCTGTGCGAGCGCCGTATACCCAACCCACGTCGGGGCAGCAGCGGCGCGGGTCCGTCTGACTGCAGACGGAAAAGCACGCGTGCAGATCGCCGCACACGATCTGGGCACCGGGGCCTACACCGTGATTGGACAGATCGCCGCAGAAGAGCTCGGCATTCCTCTGTCCTCCGTTTCCGTAGAGCTGGGTGACAGCAATCTGCCTCCAGCGCCGGTTGCCGGCGGGTCGAACACGACGGCCAGCGCATGCTCTGCGGTAATGAAGGCCTGCGAGGCTATCCGTTCAAAACTCTCGTCATCGCGGCCAGCGTCGGACGGAAGATCTGCGGAAGACAAATCAACCATCGGCAGCAGCGCCGGTGCGCGACAGCCAAATCTGGAAGAGAGCTTCAGTCGTCTTGGTGTGGGAGCAATTGAGGAATATGCCGAATATCTGCCTCCGGGCGGAAAACCCGATACCATCAAGAACTTGTACGCCGGCACCCCATTTCTGACCGGAGGTTCGAAAGGTGGAAAGTTGATGTATGCGACCGGCGCGGAATTCGTCGAAGTAAGAGTCCATGCGCTGACACGGGAGATACGCGTGCCGCGCGTCGTCGGCGCCTTCGCAGCGGGCCGGCTCATGAATACCCGCACCGCCCGTAGCCAATATATGGGTGGGATCATCTGGGGTGTCTCTTCCGCCCTACATGAAGCAACCGAGATCGACCGGCGTGAGGCGCGCTACGTCAATAACAGTCTTGCGGACTATCTCACTCCGGTGAACGCGGATATTCAAAACGTCGACGTGATCCTTGTTCCGGAGAAGGACGATTTCGTCAATCCGGTCGGGGTAAAAGGCATTGGAGAGCTGGGCAATGTGGGCACTGCTGCGGCCATTGCCAACGCAGTCTATCATGCGACAGGCATTCGCGTCCGACAATTGCCAATCCGGCTGGAGAAGCTGTTGGCGGCCTAGAAAATCCAAACTCAGTTACGGCCAGAAACATGGTGATCTACCGAGACGAAGCGAGCGCCCAAGGGCGATATGCTGAACCGATGCATGCCATGTTGCGGCGCTCGTCCACGGCATTCGCTGCGGCACTGCGGGCAGCCATATTAGGGGCCGCGCTCCTTCATGCTGCTCCGAGCCACGCACAGCAAGGGCCCTTCGCAGGTCTAAGCGGAGCCTGGTCGGGCGGCGGCTTCCTCAAGTCGGCCAGCGGACAACGCGAACGCCTGCGCTGCCGTGCCAATTATGATGTGAGCGAAAATGGCACGCGGCTGCAGCAGAGCCTGCGCTGCGCGAGCGACAGCTACCGGTTCGATGTCAATGCCAACATTGTCTCGGAAGGCGGGACGCTAAGTGGAAGTTGGACCGAAACCAGCCGCAACGCCTCTGGAAGCGTGTCCGGCCGCGTGAGTGGTGGTCAGATCCAGGCGAAAATTGACGGTGCCGGGTTTTCGGCCAGTTTGGTCGTAAGTACCCGAGGTGACCGGCAGTCCGTCACCATCGAGGCGCCGGGTCACGAGGTCACTGAAGTCTCCGTTGCGCTCACTAGAGCAAGGTGAGCAGACATCTCTTTAATTCGACTACCGGTAAAACAATTCGACTACCGGTAAAACGGTTTGCCGCCGATCCGGCGTGCGAGCCTGCTCAAAAACGTGACCGTAGGCCGCAGAATCAACAAGTCTGCAGCCAATGCCGCGAGCATGGCAAACGCGCTCAGCCAGCACAACGGGCGCAGCGACGGTAAATCGGAGAAGACTGTGACTATCAAACCGCAAGCACAAAGTTGACGGCCGTCAAGACGATTGGATTGCATTGACGCATCAAGGCGACGAAATGTGCGTTTGGCCGTAATCGTAGGCGCTGTCTTCAACCGGAGGATTGAGCAGTGCCTCTTCTGCAGCGACCGCTCGGCTCGAGTGGTGTCTTGATCACCAAAACCGGATTTGGCGCCTGCGCAATCGGCGGCGGCGGCTGGGCATTTGGCTTACCACAGGACGACGCCGTTTCGCTGGCGACCATGCGTCACGCACTGGAGCTCGGGGTGAATTGGACAGAAATGGCTGTTGTGTAGGGGCTCGGCCATTCCGAAAAAGTGGTCGGCCGCCTGCTGCGCGAACGGACGCCATCCGAGCGCCCAATGGCCTTCACCAAGTGTGCTTCGCTGCGACGCGAGAGATCCCTGGCTTCGCGAGTACTGGCTTCATGCTTCGTTCTCCCTGTGGAGGCCGCCTCTCTTACCGGCGCGAATAAGATTGCGCTCAGTTCACGCGCGCACCCCCACGCAAGGCCGACTGCACCGCTCAAGACCATTCATGGCCTTGACGGCCGTCAACGCGAAATCCGACGTCTCGCTTATTTGATGACGATGATGACCACGGACCAAATGATCGGGAAGGCGCGCGGGCACTGGCCTTGGTTTGCCGGTATCGTGGTTCTCGCCGCCGTAGCGACAGCAGGACTGTCCCATCGTGTCCCGTCCAATTCACGCCCTGACCGCCCTGCTCCGCCTGCAATCCGGGTCACCGTCGCGCCGGTCAAGACGCGGGACGTCCCTATCTATCTGTCCGCGCCGGGTACCGTGCTGGCCTGGAACACAGTCGCGGTACGGAGCCAGATTGATGGCAAGCTGACGGCCGTCAATTTCGTCGAAGGCCAAGACGTTCGAGCCGGCGACGTTCTTGCGCAAATTGATACGAGCGCCCTTCAGGCGACGCTGAATCAGGCGGTCGCAAAAAAGGCAGAGGACGAGGCGCAACTGGCAGAAGGAGCTGGAGCGCGACCAAGTACTGGTGCAGCGCCAGGCCGTCGGCGTCGCGGTCGCGAAGGACGGTTCGCTCTTCGTCACCGAAGACAGCAACGGCACGATCTGGCGCGTCAGCCATCAGAAGGTCGCGTCCAACAATTGACGGGATCCGGCTCAAGCGCTGCAAATGCCGACGAACATCCTCGCACCACCGATCGAAAGGCTCAAGCGATGACGATCAAAGCGATCAATCCCGCCACCGGCGAGACATTTGCGAGTTATCAGGAGATGACGGATGACGGCCTTCGAGATGCCATCAGCAAGGCGCATAATGAGTTTCTCGATTGGCGACGAACAGGCTTTTCGAGCCGCGCCGGCCTGATGCGCCAGGCGGCGAAAGTATTGCGGGAAAACGCTGGCAAATATGCTGATCTGATGGCGAGGGAAATGGGAAAGCCGATCCGCGACGGCGTTGCCGAGGTCCAGAAATGCGCAGCTGCCTGCGACTACTACGCCGACAACGCCGAGCGATTTCTCGCTGCCGAACCGATCAAGACCGAAGCCCGCAAAAGCTATGTCATCTTCCAGCCGCTCGGCGTCGTGCTCGCGGTGATGCCGTGGAATTTTCCATTCTGGCAGGTTTTCCGGTTTGCCGCGCCGGGGCTGATGGCCGGCAATGGTGCGGTGATGAAGCACTCCTCGAATGTGCCGGGCTGTGCGGTTGCCATCGAAAGAGTGTTTCAGGATGCGGGTTTTCCAAAGGATCTGTTCCGCACCTTGATGATCTCCAACGCGCAGGTTGACGCGGTGCTCGAAAGCCCGCTGGTGCGCGCGGCTACCCTGACCGGCAGCGGCCCCGCCGGACGCGCGGTAGCCGGCAAGGCCGGCTCGCTTCTGAAGAAGACCGTGCTCGAGCTCGGCGGCAACGATCCCTATCTGGTCCTCGAGGACGCCGACCTCGATCTCGCCGCAACCGTCTGCGCCAGAGGACGATTGATCAATACGGGCCAAAGTTGCATCGCCGCCAAGCGCTTTATCGTCGTCGACAAAGTGCACGACCGGTTTGTCGAACTCTTCGTCAAACGCATGGCCGCTGCCAGAATGGGCGATCCCCTTAAACAGGACACTGAAATCGGTCCGCTGGCGCGGCATGATCTTCGGGACACGCTGCATCGACAGGTCGAGAGCAGCATCGCAAAGGGCGCGCGCTGCGTGCTCGGCGGCGAGATTCCGAGGGGGCCCGGCGCCTATTATCCGCCAACCGTCCTTACCAAGGTGACGAAAGGCATGCCCGCTTATGCAGAAGAATTGTTTGGCCCGGTGGCGTCGGTGATCCGGGTCGACAACGAGGATGCCGCGATCGCGGCGGCTAATGATTCGGTGTTCGGACTGGGCGGCGGCGTCATCACAGGCGATATCGCGCGCGGTGAGCGCGTCGCCGCCGAGATCGAGAGCGGCAATGTGTTCGTCAACGACAACGTCCGCTCCGATCCGCGGCTACCCTTCGGCGGTGTCAAGCAAAGCGGTTATGGTCGCGAGCTTTCGCACTATGGCATCAAGGAGTTCGTCAATATCAAGACGGTCGTGGTGGGCTGAGGCGGACCCAAAGTTGATGCCCGTCAACGCGACGATTGACCGCGGCGCGATAGTGATGGCCAACCGCGCTGAAAGGATAATGCGATGGACGTCGGTTTCATCGGGCTCGGCCACATGGGTGCGCCAATGGCGCGGAACCTGCTAAAGGCTGGCCATCATCTCACCGTCTACAATCGCACGCGCAGCAAGGCTGAAACCCTGGCGCGCGAGGGCGTGCAAGTCGCCGACCGCGTTGCCGATGCCTGCCAGGGCGAAATTCTCATCACGATGCTCGCCGACGACCCGGCGGTTGAGGGCGTCGTGTTCGGAGACTGCGGCGCGCTTTCCGCGCTTCGCAGCGATGCCATCCACATTTCCATGAGCACGATCAGCGTGGCGCTGTCCGATCACCTGACTGAGGCGCATGGCAAAGCCGGCCAGGGTTACATCGCCGCGCCTGTGTTCGGGCGGCCGGAGGCTGCGGCGGCAGCCAAGCTTTTCATCATCGCGGCCGGTGCTGACGCGATGCTCAAGCGTTGCCATCCACTGTTTGATGCGATGGGTCAGGAGACTTTTGTCATCAGCATTAGACCCTCCGAGGCCAATCTGGTAAAACTCTCCGGCAATTTCCTGATTGCGTCGGTGCTGGAGTCGCTGGGAGAGGCATTCGCGCTGGTGCGGAAATCCGGTATCGACCCGCACCGTTATCTCAACATTCTGACTAGCACGCTGTTTTCAGCGCCGGTCTATCGGACCTACGGACCGATCATCGCCGACGAGAAGAAACCCGCTGATGGCTTCAAGATGTCGCTCGGGTTGAAGGACATACGGCTGGCGCTCGCCGCAGCCGACGCGCTGGCGGTGCCGATGCCGGTCGCGAGCCTGGTGCGGGATCATTTCATCGAGGGCGTCGCGCAAGGCGAGAGTGACGCCGACTGGTCCGGCCTGGCGCGGCTCGCCGCGCGAAGGGCGGGGCTGTAACGCCTGATGACATCGACCGTGGAAGGCGAAGCTTCGAAGGTACGCGCAGAGACGTTTACTCAGTCGGCTGTTCGCGCCGTCTGGGTGCAATCGCTTCAAGATGAAACGCCTGAGTCAGTCGAGATGCTCGCAGAGGTCAATCGACTACATCCAGAGTCGTTCGCTAGGCGCTCCGGCTGGCGGTTCTCTCGCCTGACCTTACGCGAGCGATTTTTGAAAGGGCCGCAGGCCTTGAGGCCGATCAACTTATTGGCCGCTCGGGCGGCTATCGCCGCTATTCACATTCTCGGGAACCAAACTAGCCATCGCCGTTACCGTGGGTACTGCTCTGCACAAAAACGCTTCCGTTTCCCGCGTCGCCTCCCCGCCCCGCGAGCCGTGGCGTTTTGCCCACTCGGTTCGTGGCATCTTGTATTGTCCGTGTTGGATCGCACTTGTCTTGATTCTCCGGATATCTGGATTCGATCTCGAGAGCCTTTGCAGATGCCCCCAGGCATTGGAGCATGCAAAGCGGATCGCTCGCGAACTGGTCCGGGCGGCGAACCGGCGAATGCCGCGTTCCGCTGTCGGAACAGATCAACTGAGACGGTCCGCTGGCCGCCTGGCATCTGTCCGCCGCCGCGGACCCCGCGCCTGCTCAGTAGCAATCCTCGACTCGGCGAATGTGCCAACCCCATCCATCCCAGAAGCGTTCGCGCCGGATGTAACATCGCGGCGGCCCGAAATAGATAGGGTCGTAAGCGTAGCTGTAATAGGGCCTTGGGGCTGCGAGCGCGGCGCCAAGGATGGCCCCTGCCGCCAAGCCGCCGATAATGGGAGCGACGGGAAAGCCGTGATGATGCCATCGGGCGTCCGCCGTCGTGGGGGTGGCAACCACGCCGATTGCGACTGTTGCGCCGAGCGCGAGCGTGACCATGACTTTTTTCATCATAGGACCTCCATTTCTTTGTTTCGGAGAACATCGAACGTCCACGCCAGCAACTGCGGCAGGGACATGACGCCCGACTTGCGTGCGATCTCCCGGCCGTGGTGCACCAGCATCAGCGTCGGTATGCTTTGGATGCCGAAGCGCTGCAACAGTTCCGGCACCGCATCGCTGTCCACCTTGACCAGCCGCACGTCCGGCTCGAGCTCTTTTGCCGCCTGTTCGAAGATCGGCGCCATGGCCCGGCAGGGACCGCGCGGCACCCGATTGATCGAGTCGCAATGCGGGAAGACGATATGCAGCGCGCTGGTCATGGAGCCTCAATAATATCGGGGAATGGGACCCAGATGCGGTGTCGGCCGCTCCGAAAGATCGAACAACACTTCGTCGACGTAACACCAGCCCCACCCTTCCGGGGGATCATAGGCCTCGATGATCGGGTGCTTGGTGGCGCGAAAATGTTTTGTGGCATGTCGGTTGGGCGACTGATCGCAGCAACCGACATGACCGCAACTGCGGCAGACACGCAGATGCAGCCAGGGGTCGCCCAATTTCAGGCATTCTTCACACCCCAGAGCGCTTGGAAGAACGTCGCGGATTTGCGCGAGATGTTTACAGAATATTGCCATGCCGTTCGTCCGCGCTGCCTTTCGCCGAGGCCAGGCACATCTCGTGGCGAGGTGCTGAGGTGGCTTAGACCGTCAAAGCTAGATCGGCCGCAGGCGTCGAAGCTTTCTCGGCACTGGCGCGATGTTCACGCGGGATGACAGGCAGCTGCAGTACGCGTGCTTGCTGCCCCTCCGGCAATAGATTCACGAGAACGATGTGTCCGTGCGGAAACGCCAGGGCGTCACGATGCTGTTCCGGTGCGCGGGGTTGGATCGTGCAAAACCGGGCAACGCGAAAGCCCGCGTTCTTGGTTGACAGCCACAAGCGATTGTACCGGACGTCTTGTTCGAATGCGAGCTCGGTCCCTGGCAAGAGACATACCGCAACACGCGGCTCTTCTTTTGCAGCAAAGCCGCACGTCGATGTGCCGTAGAAACTAGTCGTGACAAGCGTCTCTCCAACCTTGGCTGGACGAGATGCAACAGCATGCAGGCTGTAATCGCACATGGACTTTCTCCACTGATCTCCATACCCGAGAGCGACTGTACGACGCTATGCCGTGCGATACCTTGACCGACGTCAACAATAATCGATGCGCTTTGGGTGGCTATGCAGCGCTTGCTGCGCAGCCTACGACCAACTCAAATATCAATGAGCGCGATCCCTAAATCGGCTCGCTTCCTGCGACGAAGATTTGACGGCGTCTCGATGATCGTGACTTCGAGCGTGGGTCGCACCTTACCGCCTAGAAAATGACCTCCCCGCACGGTGCCGTCTCGAAGCCCGAGTACGGCGTGGAGATGCAGGCTGGCCTTGCCGTCGTCGCCCTGCGCAATGTCGCCGATCAAGCTCAATACTTCGCATTGCTCATCGACGGAAATCGGATTGTACCGCCTGGCAGCGAGATCGAACCAACCGACCTTGGCGCTCTCGAACGCTCCGATCGCCGCGACCGATGCCGCGCTGATGGCCTGCTCGTTGGCAAAGGAGCTGATAGCCGCAAAAGCCTCTTCGTCCTGATCCAGAATCAAAACGAAAATCCGTCCGTCGTGTTCGGAAGCCAGTTTGGATTTCATGAGCCGCCTCGCGGGAAAGATGATAGGGTCTCTTGCGACTGGAATAATCCAGCCCGATCAACGCTCGGCTACTCCCCCGGTTCCAGCTGGTGCAACCATCTGCTGCCAAGCTGGCGTGCGAGCCTGCTCAAGACGGTAACCGTCGGCCGCAGGATCAAGAGGTCCGCAGCCAATGCCGCAAGCATGGCGAACGCGCTCAACCAACCGAACAGGCGCAGCGACGGCAGATCGGAGAACACCGTTACCACCAGACCGCAAGCGAGCACGACCGAGGTCAGAATCAAAGGCGGGCCAACAAGCACGGTTGCCCGTTCGACGGCGATGGCTGGGTCCTCGTCCGGTCGCTCCTCGTGCCGCAACCGGTTAAAGAAATGTATGGTGGCGCTGAGACCCAATCCGAAGGAGACCGTCAGCGCCACGACGCTTGCGAACTGCAGGCCCTCCCCGATCAGCCACAACAGCGTTCCCGAGAGTACGACCGGAAATATTCCCGGCATGATGCAGGCCAGCATCACAACCAACGAGCGGAAGGCGAGACCAATGAACGCCGCGACAAACAGGAATTCCAGCGTCAGGCCGCGGTTCAATTTCTCGATCATGAGCGCGCTGTTGCGGGCGGCGATCGCCGACAGGCCGGTCACGGCGATCTTGTAACCCGGGTGCTGCGCACGAACTTGATCCAGCGCTTTGTCGAGGCTTTGAATGATCGGCAGAAGCCGGCTGGCGTCGACGTCGGGGACGCGGCCTGAAACCAGCACGGCGTCCTGTCCCGCGGCAATGAAGCAGCGCGTCAGGTATTGCAGAAGTATGTCGACATATTGCTTCAACGTCGCCACATCCGACTTGCCCATCCTCTCCGCGAGCCAGCGCTGCAACGTCTCAAGCGACCACACATTGGCGATGCCCGGCTGCTTCTCGACGATGGCGTGCACTGCTGCGATCGTGGCAAGTGATTCCGGGTCGTAGTGCCTGATTTCACCAAAACGTCGAAGCCGATCGATTTCCCGCGGCGTGAGCTTTGGAAACATCTGCTCGTGGCGAGTATCGATCGTCGACATGTCGGGCCTTGCTGTCAGGCAATGTGAGTCCATCAATGAGCCATCAGAAGCGGAACTGGTGAGTCGTGCATCAGCTCGTAGGTCACACCACCAAGCAACCGCTCGCGCAGGGGCAAATGACCATATCCGCCCATGACGATGAGGTTGGCCTTGCGCCGTTCCGCTTCTTCCATCAGCTGGGTCGCGACTTCGTTGTGGCTGCTCTTGATGCGATGCAGCGCGGCGTGGATTTCGTGGTGCCTGAGATGATTGACGGCGTCGACACCGAGGACGGCCTCTTCTTCAGTTGGGTGCTCGCTGGTCACGACCACGACCGTCACCTCTTCCGCCAGGCATAAAAATGGGATGCTTTCGCTCAAGGCCCGGGCCGATTCCCGGCTGCCGTTCCAGGCTATCAGGATATGACCGAAGTCAATGTTTGGCCGCTCGGTCTCGGGGACCAAGAACAGGTGCCGGCCCGATCCGAACAAAACCCCTTCGACCAGCTGATCGGGATCCATCGCACCATTGGGACGCAGCGTCACAAAGGTGTCGGCGGAGCGGGCCTCGCGCGCCGCGATCTTGGCGATGTCGTCCTCCAGCACATCGAACCGCCTGATCTCGACCGGCCGCTCCAGCATCTGAAGGCGCCTCGTCAGCACCTTCTCGATTTCATCACCGGCCTCGCGTGCATGCTCGATCAACTCGGTCGTCGCATCCCCTTCGACCGGACCGGGCAAGGGCAAGGGATTGAGAAACAGGCCGATGATCACTTTTGGTTGGAGCCGTCGGGCAATATCGGCGACCGCCGCAAGGCGGACTTCGTCAGAGACGCCTCCATCCAGCCACACCATCACATCCTTGATCATCGCACCCTCCTGGCTCGACGAGACCCGACAAACCAATTGACTGCCGAGCCGCCCTACATCAACAGATCGAAAATGCGGAAACACTGCTGCCAATGCCTGGTCGCCGGATTCTTCAGGTCGCCATCGATGATCTTGAAGGCGCGCGCGAGCGCCACGCTGAGCCCGCCCACGACCACGGGCAGTTGATCCTCGGTACCTTCGCCATATGCGAGCTCAAGCGGCGGCTGTATGGCAAGATGCTCGAGGATCGGCCGTAGCTCGATCTCTTCGTCGATCTTCTCGAATTCGTGGACGCTTTGCTGCAGACCCTTGATGATGGGCAGGTCGAACGGCTGGATCACAGCCCGGCCATTGGCCTTCGTGACGGCTTTAGCCCGAACCAGCAGGTCGTCACTTTTTCCGATTGATAAAGTCGCTGTAGCGCTTGAGATCTTGCTTGTCGACATCGAGCGCGGCCGCAGTCCGGAAGAAGCCGCTCGAATTTGGCCACGCTCATAACCTGGTTGGTCGGCCCCTTGTTCGGTTGCACCGCGGCGATCATGGCGCGATGTTGCCACGCGTTGGCTTGAGCCCAATTGACGCCCGTCAGGTTCTTTCGATTTTCTTCTCCCGATTTTTCCTATCCCCTGACAATTATCGCTGATCGCATGGAGCTCAAGCGATGGCACCCGCCGCCATTCACATTGTTCCGGACGACAACTTCGACGACTGGATCGTGCGCGGCGACATTGGGCAGGAGTTTGGGCACTTCCCCACCCGGGAGGAAGCTGAGCTCGCCGCCGAGCCGCTCGCGCGGAAACGCGAGGCGGAATTGATCGTTCTCCTTCCCGACGGAAGAATGAGCCGCAAGAGTTTTAAAAAGGGAGATGGGCCGCCAGATTGCTCGAGATGATCGGCCGGAATTGACCGACGCCCGTCACGCTCTAACGCCGTCGACGTGTTCGCGGGTCCATGCCAGAAGCTGGGCCAAGGGCATAACTCCTGACTGGCGTGCAATCTCCCGGCCGTGGTGCACGAGCATCAACGTCGGTATGCTCTGGATCGAATGACGCTGTAGCAGTTCCGGCACTGCGTCGCTGTCCACCTTAATCAGCCGCACGTCAGGCTCGAGCTGGGTTGCCGCCTGTTCGAAGATCGGCGTCATCGTCCTGCACGGACCGCACCAGCTTGCCCAAAAATCAACCAGCAGCGGAATATCACTGCGCTGTGCGTGCTTGTCGAAGCGAGCGGCACTATTCAGGGCAGCTGGGTGTCTTTCGAACAGCGGCCGATGGCAGGAGCCGCATTTGCCGCCTTCGCGCAGCCGTTCGCGAGGCACGCGGTTGATCGCGTCGCAATGCGGGCAAACGATGTGAAGCGCGTCGGCCATCGGCTACTCCAGAATACACATCACGTGGAAGCGTGATGCGTCGCCCCAGAAATCGCCTTGATCGAGATCATTTTTTTCGAAACCCCGGCGTGACGATCAGCCATCACCGCGCTTTGCGCCGCAAAATATTGACGACGGTCATGGGCGCGCCCCATGGCGACGTACAAATATTGCCGGAGCGAAATTCCGACAGGGGCGATATCATGCCCGCGAATATCTCAACGCGGCTCGGAGGGAGCATTCTTATTCTTGTCCTCGCCTTCCTGCTGCTCGCGGAATCACCGGCCTTTGCCCAAACGGTCCGGTATGAATTGTTTCCCGAGCCGGATGTGCGGCAGGCCGCAACCAACCGCACAGCGTCAGCCTACGTCGTCGACAAGAAGGTCAACCAATTCTGGATCTGCACGGCGCGATACGATTTTTCGCGACCGGACGGCTAATAAAGGGGATCGCGTCAAGCTTCCACTCGACATCGGAAGACCTTCGCTGACCGAAAACTACCACGCCCAAGCGGTGACCGGGTCCACCCAAGTCAACGCATACCTTCCCGTGATCTGGTTTTTCGAACCGGCCATCGGCGCGGTTCAGTTCTGCGCCGTACCCACGCAGGGGCGTACGTCGGGCTTACGTTGCCCTGATCGCACCCACCGGAAAGGTAGGCCTTGCCGTCGCTGCTGCTGAGCGCCTTCTCCTGCATGGTAAGACTGCGCGGCGTGTGGCAGGCGCCGCCGCAAAGGCGCTGTTCAACGGTGATGCATCGAGATCTATGTCGATCGCTGCACCGGCTGCCATCGCACCGACGGCAGGGGCTATGGGCGGGTGTTCCCGCCGCTCGCCGGCAATCCCCTGCTGCACACGCCAGATCCGAAATCCGCCATCAACATCGTCCTGTCCGGGAGTACGCTGCCGGCAACAAAGACTGCGCCTTCCGCCTTCACCATGGCGCCCTATGACTGGCTCGTCAGCGATCAGGACGTCGCCGATGTCGTAAGCTTCATTCAGACCAGTTGGGGCAATGTAGGTGCGGTAGCAGCCAGCAGCAAAGTCACTGCGCTGCGCAAGGCGGCGAAATAATCATCCATGTCTGCCGGGCCGCGAATCTGACCTCATCGTCCGTTCTCGTCGCCCTGACTTGACGACCGTCAAGGCGATTATGCTGCATTGATATATCGGGGCGGTTCACCCCCGATGAGCGGGTAGCCACTATCGCGGGTGCTATTCAACCAAAGGATCGAGTCATGAGCCTTCCGCAGCGACCCCTCGGCGCGAGCCGAGTCCTGATCACGAAAACCGGATTTGGCGCCTGGGCGATCGGCGGCGGCGGCTGGGCCTTCAGCTGGGGACCGCAGGACGACGCCGTTTCGCTCGCAACCATGCGCGACGCCCTGGAACTCGGGGTGAACTGGATCGATACGGCCGCAGTGTACGGACTTGGGCACTCCGAGGAAGTGGTCGGCCACCTGCTGCGCGAACGGAAGCCGACCGAACGGCCAATGGTCTTCACCAAATGTGGATTGATCTGGGATCAGAATAATCCGATGGCTCCGCCGCGACGCGTTCTCAAGCCGGATTCGATTCAACGGGAATGCGACGCTTCGCTTCGGCGGTTGGGCGTCGACCACATCGATCTCTACCAATTTCATTGGCCCGACGAGACCGGCACGCCGGTCGAGGATTCGTGGAACGAAATGACGCGGCTGATCGAGGTGGGCAAAGTTCGCCTCGGAGGCGTCAGCAATTTCGACGTGCCATTGCTCGAACGATGCGAAGCCATTCGGCATGTCGATTCGATGCAGCCCCCATTCTCCCTGATCCGTCGCCAGGCCGCCACACGCGAGATTCCCTGGTGTGCCAGGCACAATACCGGAGTGATCTGCTACAGCCCCATGCAATCCGGTCTGTTGACCGACACGTTCAGCCGCGAACAGGTCGCGAGATTCGCCGAAGATGATTGGCGGCGGCGCTCGCCTGACTTCAATGAGCCGAACCTGAGCCGCAATCTGGCGCTGCGCGATGCGTTGCGTCCGATTGCACGGCGTCATGGCGCCACCGTGTCCGCTGTAGCGGTGGCTTGGGTACTGGCCTGGCCCGGCGTCACCGGAGCCATTGTCGGCGGCCGCTCGCCTCAACAGGTTGACGGCTGGATCGGTGCCGCGTCTCTGCAGCTGAGCGCAGCCGACTTGCAGGACATTTCCAACGCCATCGTGCGCACCGGCGCCGGAGAAGGACCGACGATGCCGCAATTGGAATATGCCGCCGCGCACTGAGGTGAACCGGCGATGCCACTCGAAGACTATCGCCATAAGAGAAAGTTCGCTGAAACGCCGGAGCCTAAAGGGCGACGGCGCCGAGGCAGCTCCAAAGACATCTTTGTCGTTCAAAAACACGCGGCCAGCCACCTGCACTATGACTTTCGTCTGGCGATCAGTGGAGCTTTGGTATCCTGGGCCGTGCCCAAGGGGCCTTCCATGAACCCCGCCGACAAACGTCTGGCGATACGGACCGAAGATCATCCGCTCGAATACGCGGAGTTCGAGGGCGTGATTCCCGAGGGCCAATATGGTGGCGGAACAGTGATGGTCTGGGACACCGGCCAATACCAGCCGCTCGACGGCGTGTCGGCGAGCGAGCAGCTGGCCCGGGGAAAAATCGACGTGATGCTTCACGGAACGAAGCTTCGTGGCGGCTTCACGCTGCTCCGGACAGGAATGGTCAGCCACAAGGAACGCTGGCTGCTCATCAAACAGCGCGACGAGTATGCTGTTTCGTCCTGGGACGTTGAGAGCTCCAGTCTCGATCGTTCTGCGCTCACCGCCCGCAGCATGAAAGAGATCGAGAATGGCCGCCTGAAGAGGGCGCGTCGTCTCGGTCAACCTCATGTCTGAATAGAGACTGCCCGCGAACTGCAGAAACCGCGAAAAGTTGGGGAAGCTCGCCGCTACCGGACGAATTTCCACCTTGCCCCGTGCGTGCGGTTCCGCATTTCTCGGAAATTGACGGACGTCAAGGCCGGCTTAGGCTCCTCAGCCGCAAATGTCTGAATGACGCGCCAGAGCGAAGCCGAAAGTGCCAGATATTGTCCGGGGTTCCGTGACGTCGAGCCGAAGAGGTGCCGATGATCCCGATCCGGAATGCTGTTCCGTCCCGTTACCCGCCGTTGGTCACCTGGATTCTGATCGCCACCAATTGCCTGGTGTTTCTGTTCCAGGACAGCCTGAGCCCCGACGAGCTTGAGCTGTTCCTACGTCAATTTGCGCTGATTCCCGCGCGCTATTCGGAAGCCTTTGCATCCGGGGAGAGCGATCTGGCCGCAGTGGATTTCGTGCCCTTCTTCACCATGATGTTTCTGCACGGCGGATGGCTCCATCTCATCCTGAACATGTGGACGCTGTGGCTATGCTGATTATGGCCGATGTCGGACGCAAAGCCATTACGCAAGTCAAGCAAGCGGCAAGCGAGATAGGCGGCTTTGATCGGTCTGTGCAAGTGTACAAACGCGAGATCGCGGCGGGTCATTCCTGAAAAGTGCCGGCCCGTCCGCGTCCGCTGAGCCTCCGGCCGCCGGATTGTTGACAGGCCTCAATGTCATCCAGGGTCCTGTGGCCGATAATGCGGCTATGGATGTTGGAGGTAGACCAGAGCGAAGAACATGGGCGCGCAGCTCTGAAATTGCGGGCTCGCAAATTGCGAGCCCTGATCGAGTCCGGGCTCGCCCCGATCCTGGCGTAGCCATCAAGAGCTGGTGCCAGCTATGATTCATTCAGCGATCGTTCGAATTGTCGACTTCTGCGCTCGCAATCGGTGGACGATCGTTATTGCCGGCGCGCTGCTGATGCTTGGAGCCGCGGCCTTCGATGCCGCGCGATTCTTGATCAATACCGATATAGAGGGTTTGATTTCCCAAAATCTGCCATGGCGTCAGCGCGAACTGGAGTTGTTCAAGGCTTTTCCGAAAAAAGGCATTCTGGTTGTGGTGAAAGCGACCACTTCTGAAAACGCCGAACGGGCGACTAACGCTCTGGCGCAGGTCCTCTCGAAAAACCCTGATCTGTTTCCCACAGTGGAACAACTCGACAGCGGGGATTTTTTCGAACGCAATGGATTGTTATTCGAGTCTCCGGGCGATGTCGGAAAAACCGCAGAGGGACTGACGAGAGCTCAGCCGCTCATTGCAGCGCTCGCAGGCGACCCGAGTCTGCGCGGCGTTATGACGGCGCTCTCGTTTGCAGCCGAGGGCGTCCGGGCAGGCCGGATCAGGCTGGAGCAGCTTGCGTGGCCTCTATCACTGGCAGATCGAACACTAAGTAATGTTCTATCCGGGAAGCCGGCCACATTTTCCTGGCAAGAGCTGTTGCAAAGTCAGCCGCCGCCGGCAAAGCAGCTGCGGCACCTTATTGGAGTTCAGCCCACTCTCAATTTTGCGGAGCTTCAGCCTGGTCGCAAGGCGGAAGAAGGGATTCGGCGCGCAGCCGCCGATCTGGACTTGCAAAACAAGTTCGACGCGACGGTTGATCTAACCGGTGAGGTGCCGATGAATGATGATCAATTCTCGGTCATCAGATACAGCGCTGTGCGCGACACTTTGACGGCGTTGTTCGGTGTTCTGATCATTCTTTGGCTGGCGCTCCACTCTTGGAAAATCATCGCCGCGGCCTTCTTCAGCCTGATGGTCGGGCTTGCGGCGACGGCCGCTCTCGGCCTTGTCCTAGTCACCTCTTTTAATTTGATTTCGATCGCATTGTTCGTGCTGTTCGTCGGCCTCGGAGTAGATTTCGGCATCCAATTCAGCGTACGCTATCGCGCCGAACGGTACGAGCACCCTGACTTGTACGAGGCTCTGCGGTGGGCTGCCCGCAAGGCGGGGAATCCACTCTCATTGGCCGCCGCGGCCACCGCCGTCGGATTTTTCGCATTTCTGCCCACCAGCTATCGTGGCCTGTCGGAGCTGGGCCTGATCGCCGGTTGCGGTATGCTGGTCGCATTCGCCTGCAGCATCACATTGCTGCCGGCGAGCCTGGCGCTGCTCAAGCCTCCGGGCGAGCCCGCGCCGGTCGGCTTCCGAAGTCTCGCGCCGCTCGACGATTTCCTCCAGCGGCATCGCATTGCGGTGATCGTTGGCACGTTTCTCGTCGTTATCGCCGGTATACCGCTGTTGTTCCACCTGCAGTTCGACTTCAATCCGGTCGATCTGCAAAGTCCGGATTCTCCTTCCGTAGTGACCTATCGTGAATTACAGACCAATCCGGAAACCAGCGGCAACGATGCTGAGGTCTTGGCGCCGTCACTCGAAACGGCCGATGAAACGGCCAAACGCCTGGCTGCACTTCCCGAAGTCTCACGCACCTTGACGCTGAGCAGCCTGATTCCAGCCGATCAGGACCAGAAAATCGCCGCGTTGAAGGCCGCGTCGCAACGCCTTGGCCCAGCCCTCAATCCTCCGATGATGCGGCCTGCCCCGAGCGATCAAGAAAATACAGCTGCGCTTCAAAACGCAGCCGAAGTCCTTGGCCTGGCCGTAGGAAACGGAGACCGCTCCGGCGCCGAGGCCGCGCGGCATGTTTCCGACTTGCTGAAGCGCCTCGCAAGCGCAGAAGCCGGCATCCGGGCCAAGGCCGACGCTGCGATCGTGCAACCCTTGATTTTCGATCTCGACCTTCTTCGGAAGTCTCTTGCCCCGCAATTGATCACGATCAAGACGATGCCGCCGGATCTTGTGCGCGATTGGGTATCGCCCGACGGCAGAGCCCGCCTTCAGGCGCTGCCAACGGGTGATCCAAACGATACCAACGTGCTGCGTGATTTCGCGACCGCAGTACTTCGCGTTGAGCCCTCGGCGGCGGGAGGCGCGATCAGCCTCTATGAAGCCGCAAGAACCGTCATATCGGCCTTGGTCGAAGCAGGTGCTCTGGCAATCGGTGCGATCGCCATTCTCCTGCTTGTCGCGTTGCGGCGCTTGACCGATGTGCTGCTGACGCTCATACCCCTTCTTCTCGCCGGCGTCCTTACGCTCGAGATTTGCGTGCTGGTTGGCGTCTCGCTTAATTTCGCAAACATCATCGCGCTTCCGCTCCTGCTCGGCGTCGGCGTCGCATTCAAGATCTACTACATCATGGCGTGGCGCGCCGGAAAAACCGGCCTGCTGCAATCGACGCTGACCAGGGCGGTGATATTCAGCGCCCTGACCACCGCGACCGCGTTCGGAAGCATGTGGGTGTCGAGCTATCCCGGCATCTCGAGCATGGGCAAGCTGATGGCCCTGTCGCTGCTGTGCACGATGGGGGCCGCGGTGTTCTTCCAGCCGGTTCTGATGGGTCCGCCGCGGCAGGTAAAGGTATATTCTGAACAGGACGGGAATTTGCACCAAGCCGCGGAATAGACGTCAATTCCAGCACAAGACTTCAGACACAAGGCCGCCGAGGACGCTCACGGACGGCAGCGAGCAGGACAAATCTTGATGACACGGCGAGGCTGCAAGGAATCGATGTATAATCCTTCAGTGACGACGCGGTTTTGTGAAAAAGTTTGGCTTCGTCTATCACGAACAAGATTGAGGTAGCTCCAGCAAGAGGACGCTTGATCAGGACTACCCACGCGGCCAGGGATCGACGTTGAGCGTTGCGAGATTGGCCGCCGCCGTCCGATAGCCAAGTCGCCATCGCGCCGCGCGAGTCGCTTCGCGAGCTTCATTCCCCAGGCCTTAAGGGAGGACCATTTCTTCGTCCGATGAAGCAGAACGGTCGCCGCTTCGAAATGTCGGGTTGGACGTCTCGCAAAGGGAAACCTATCGTTCTCACACTTGCATCTCCAGAGGGAGGCCTGCCCCCGGTCGATCCGAAGCAAGGGCTCGCTTCGGTAGTCAGTCCGGGGCCTGCAGAACCAGAAACCGTCCTTTCCCCGATCGCCGGCTTGCAGCTTCGCGTCGGCGCATTCGACTCCGCGTTGGAGACAGTCGACGCGATCGGAGAGTTACCTTCGCTCAGGCGGCGCCGGCGGGCTCGTCCGCGAAGCCCGCCCCTGAAAAAGATACCCAACACTTCCCGTTGCGGGGGAACACCATGAAGGCTCCCGGCGTCGAGCAGTATGCTTGTGGATCCTGAGGAGTTTCTGCTTCGTCGATACTCATCGCGGTTTCAGCGCCCCACCGCGCTTGCGGTTAGAACGGCAAGGGCCTACGGGTTGAGACTCCTCGCGATCGCGCATGGCCGCGAGTTCGAAATATTCAGCCATGCGGAGGCCATCACCTCCGCGGAATTGCAGGGGTCAACTTCCCTTTTTCTGCGCGGGCGCTTGTTCGTTGGGCTTGGAACCTGCCGGCGCCGCCGTTGTATTGGGCGCTGTCGGCAGAGGCAGCGGATTATCGGACAGCGTACGCAGATAGGCGATGATGTCGGCACGCTGGTTTTCGCTGCTCAGACCCGCGAAAGTCATTTTAGTACCCGGAATATAATTCCTGGGACCAGCGAGGAATTCGTCTAGTTCGTCGAACGTCCATGAGCCGCCCTTCGCCTTCATCGCGGCGGAGTAGTCGTAGCCGGGCTCCGAGGCGCGGGGTCGACCGACCACGCCCCATAAATTGGGACCTATCTTGTTCGGTTCACCCTTCTGCAGGGTGTGGCAGGCCATGCAAACCTTGCTGATGTCCTTGCCGTGATCGACATTCGCGGTCGCCAACAGGTTTTCGATAGGTTGTTCCAGCGCTTTTTTTGGAGCCTGAGCACCCGATTCCGGCTCCTTTACCGCAATTGCGAAGCCGGGCTTGGCGGGAAGCGTTGGGGCAAAGATCGCGCCAGCGGAGAGATGGAGCACCTGAAGGCATAGGCATACGCCCAGAACGGCACCAAGAATTTTGTTGAGTTCGAACGATTCCATGGCGCGAACATCTGTCTATCGGCTCGGCCCTGGAAACCCTGTAGCCAAGCATTGTTCCATGCTCGAAAAATCACAACTCATCATGTGGGAAGTGACGTCAGTGCGGCAATATTGGTCGGCGCCCGCCGCGATCCGGGTCATGGCAAACGAAACGAATAACGCCACGGTCACTGGGTTGATTACCCTCGCCAAAGGTTGCTTCATGTTCCATGGGCCAGTTCGGGTCGTCGATCATGAGTATCGCGCATCGAAAACATCGACACGCGTTGCATTGTACAGCGAGTCTCCGCGCCTGCACTGATATCCGCCAATGAGAGCCCGTTAAGGCTGAGTCCGATCAAGCCTAAGTGCTCTGCGATTCTATTGGGAACGTAAGCTCTTGGAAGCAACCAAATCATGCTTCCCAAGCGCAAGACCGCGAATCGGGGCTGCGCGCGAGCAGTCGACGACGGTCGGCTCTCGTTGCCGGTCGTTTCATGCACGTGTGAATGAAACCGTTATGGCACTTGGCGTAGCATGGCATGGTGTGCGCAGATCGGATCAGCCTTCAATGTCCTGCAGGCGCGCCCGCGTAAATTCTGAAGCTGATCATTTGAGGCGCTCAAAGACTGCATCAAATTTGGCTATTGCGCGGTAGATCACACAACAAGTACCTCAAATTCGCTGATCGTAGTGGTTTCGCGAAACTTATTCTTGCCATTATCCTTATGCTTTGACTCGCCATGCCTAAGCCAACTGACAATGTCGTCGAGCTTCATCACGCCTTGCAGCTTGCGAAATGGGGCTTGTCCTTGGGAGGCAACATTTCTTCGCCGGCGGCGGCCAGCGTTATTGCGCACTCGAAGTCACCACGGTCCAAATGTTTTATAGCCGCGTGTATCTGGCGCATCGACGCGTATCGGACCCAGGTCTTGATATGTTGCGGATTGCCTACGGCTCTCTCCCGGCAGCGCCTGAACCGTGATGCGTTTCTTTCGGCGGCTGCAATTCGCCTTTGAAAAGATTCCATACATCTCGCCAATGCATGTGTCGCTGCAACTTCCTATTAGTGTTGCGCCTACGCCGACCAGGCAATTCCGTGATCAAGCACATGACAAGCGGCTGCGTCCTGAATGTGACCTTCAATTACTGTGCTCTGCTGCGTTGATCAGCGGACTGTTGTTATTGCGGCGAGTGCTCTTGTCGTTTGGCGATCACAAACAGCGGTAAGGAAATGAGTTGGGCGAGCACCGCGAATGCGACCAGCGCCACACGCGACGGCTCGTAGAGCAACCCTGTCGCTACGCTGCCGATCAACCAACCGGCTCCGTACCCCGAGTAGAAGAGACCGAAGGCCAGATTGCGGTTTCCCTCTGGCAGTACGCCGGCTACCACCGCCTTGAACAGGGTATCCTGGGTTGCATATCCGATCCCCCAGAACACCATGCCTGCGAGGAGCGCCGGCAAATCGCCGTAGAAAGCAAAGGGCGAAAGGAGCGAGGACAGAAGGACGGCGACCAGCAGGGTTCGCAACGGAGCTCTGTCGTAGAGCTTCCCAAGAATGAGACTGGCGATCACGCCGCATTCCGTCGAAAACGCGAGGAAGACCGGTATCCACTGTTCGGTGACAACCTTGGCGGTGGCCAGATGATAGGCGACCAACACGTAGCTGATCAGGCCGGCCGCGAAGCACGCCGCTGCCACCATGTAGAGCCAGTAAGACCGGCTAAATCCTCCCGCCGGCGCCGTTCTTTTCTCTTCAAGACGAGACGGCACCGAAAAGTTCATGCGCGCGACGGTCAGTGCGCCAATCGCGAGCACGCTAAGCAGCGCGTATCCGGTCCGGTAGTCCCCGTGCAACAAAAGGACCAGCGCCATGATCAGCGGGCCGAGCGTAGCCCCGGTCTCATCGAGCGCCGTGCTCACTGCGTATACCCATCCTTTTCCGTGCTTTCCAGTCGTAGAGGAGAGCATGGCTTCGACTGTGGGTTTGCGGATGGCGCGGCCAATGCGCTCGGCATGAATTGGGAGAGCCGCAACATGCCAGTTTCCAGCGAAGGCCATCGCGGGAACGGCGAGCAGGTTGATAGCGTATCCGATGAAAGTGATCAGCCAATATCTCCCCGTCCTGTCTGCGATATAGCCGGAGACGGAGCGCAGGCTGTAGCCCAGAAATTCGCCGAGACCCGCGGTGATGCTGACGGGCGGATGGGTCAGGCAGGGTGTGCGCGCAGAATTATGAGCGGAGCGAACACGCGCAGAGCTCCCCGTCGGATCTTGTAGTGGAGCGGCGACTGCATAGTTGCGACTTCCCCATCGAACGCAACGAGCAGCCGGCTCCTGCGTGCGCTGATATCGGCAGTCGCGCCCTTGAAGATGCGAAGATCGCGCTGCCGCCTGACAAGCCCGAGACTGCAACGGCATGCGAGCCAGAACATCTAAAGCCGGCCTTGCGTCCTGGCTACGTAGGCGTGTGACACCCGCTGGCCAATAGAATGCGCCGCGGAGCCCGACAAAGGCTCAAGCATAGAGCCTCAAGCCTTGCGTCTCGATTGGCCCGGAGTTCGGGACTGGAGGAATGGCGCGGGTGCCTCGTCCAGGCCGCCAGCGCTGCTGGCTGACGTATTAGCTCGCCTTCGCCGTGGACTGCGCCGGCGCCGGCAGCATCATCGGATCTTTGAGAACGATGATCTGGTGCGTGCCTTCGGCATCGATAACCTCGAGGCTGGATAGCTCCAGACCGTTTTCTTCGACGTACACCTCGCGAGGCTTGGGGATCAGATGATCCACTCCCTCAAGTGCAATCTCGATGATGTCGTCCTTTGGATCATAGGAAATACCGAGCAACGGCAACCATTCCGCCTCGATCTGGTCGCCGAGCTTGAGCGAGGCGACCTCTATCTCGGCACGTTTACCGACAAGTGCTCTAGACATCCGATCGAAGTAAGCGCGCCACTGCGATTTTTCGAGCTGCTTCGCCATTGTTCTCGACCTCCAAGTTGATCTTGCAAGTTGAACTTGCTGCGGCCGCTTGTTGCATGAGCCTCAACTCTGAATTCCACCAGAGGCATGAATTCTTGTTTCGAGGCGCCAGACCTTGACGAGTCGCACTGCGCGACCGAAGTAACTAGCGGCGCGCTCGGCCGCGCTGACGACGATCAATTTTTCCAGGAAGTTTCGGGTGTCGATGCCTGATGTCTGTCAGGACGGCCGCTTGCTATTCCCTGCGATGACCTGGTTGGCGGCAAGCGACACATAATCCAGCCGCAGGTCAAAGTAGTGGCCGCTCCCGGACGCGCTTCATTGGCTGGAAAGCTGAATGCCCAAGCTGAAGACCAAGTCAGGCGCAAAAAGCGCTTCAAGGTGACTGCCACCGGCAAAGTGATGGCGGCCCACGCCGGCAAGCGCCACGGCATAATCGAGCGGACCAAGAAGCAGATTCGTCAGCTTCGCGGCACCCGCGTGCTGTTCAAGACCGACGGCGACAACATCGAGAAATACTTCTTGCCGAACGCCTGATCGCAACCCGCGATCAGGGTCCCACTTAGCTAAGCCGAGCCGCGTCCGCGCGGCGACCCTCCCGGCATGTCCGCTTTTCCGCCGCTGGTGGGGACCAAGCGAACATTCAGTCAGCGAAAAAACATTCAGTCAGCGAAATGTGAGCGGTTGCGATTTCTAAGTACGCGCCCTAGCTCACTGAGCGTCGTTCAGGACCGAATTGCTGTGACCGATCCCGCCTATTCCACAAGCCAATAGTATCTGACTTCCCAATAGTCGTAGACGTCCTGGTTGCGGGCCCGATTCGTTTGTTCCCAGTTTTCCCCTTGTTCGATCTTCGGGGCGTTCTTAAGTTGCTCTTCGGTGATGTCCAGTTGGAAGCCATCGGGCTTTTCATTGTAGGTCAACATCGACCAGGGAATCGGATAGTGATCCTCGCCGATGCCGAGGAAGCCACCGAAACTCAGGATCGCGTAGGCGATCCGGCCGGTGAGCTGGTCGATCATCAAGCGCTCGACCTTCCCGATGCGCTTACCGCGCGCGTCATAGACTGGCATTCCCTCCACCCTGTCGCTTGTGATCAGGGATGAAGTTTGGCGCTCTTGCACCGGTGCGGGTTGCTCCCAATAACCATGGACCCCCTCGCCGCGGTTCCCGTTCGCTTGCTCCCAGTTTTCCCCTCGTTCGATTTTCGGGGCGTTCTTGAGTTGCTCTTCGGTGATGTCTACGCGGTACCCGCCGAGCTTCTCATCGTAGTCCAGCATCGGCCAGGGAATCGGATAATGGTCCGCGCCGATGCCGAGGAAGCCCCCGAAACTCAGGACCGCGTAGGCGACGCAGCCGCTGGCTTTATCGATCACAAGGCGCTCGACCTTACCGATGCGCTTACCGTGCGCTGCATAGACCGGAGTTCCTTCGACGCGGTCGCTTGCGATCAGGGGGGATGTAGTTCCGTGCTCCGTCATGGGCGCGCGCTGCATTGTGGTCACCATAGTATCGTCTCCTCGATTGCCAGCCCCCGGCTGCTCACACGAAAATCGGTGCCTCGGCCTGGATCGCTGATCGGTGGTCCCGGAGCCTTGCACTCTGTTGCGAACGCTTACGCTGCCATCGCGCTCGTTGCATTGACAGTCGTCAACGCTGGGAGGCCCTCGTCAAGCTGAAAGCTGCCCGTGCCCGCAAGCGCGCCACCGGCTCGGAGGTCGAAGGGCGCAAGAGCCTTGGCGAAATCGATCAGAGAGACCACGGAGGCCAAACGGTCGAACTGGCCAAGAAGCTTCGCCGTAGAAAGCCGAAGGGCGGCAGACGCTCCCTGTGAGCGGTCGCCTTGTGCGGATTCCGACGAAGTCGCCCGGGTATGATGGGATGATGTCGCCCGGGATTCCTGAATGATGTCGCCCACCGTAACGGAATGATGCCGCCCGGGTCGCGAGCCTCGCTGGCCGATGGATTTGTGTCACCGGCGATGGTGGTTGGTCAAGCCTTCTGGTTGTGTTTGCCTCGTGTCCGGCGCATGCTTTCGCCGGCGAGTTCGATGCGGTGGGCATTGTGAACGAGACGGTCCAAGATGGCGTCGGCATAGGTCGGATCGCCGATTATTTCGTGCCATCGGTCTACTGGAAGCTGGGAGGTAATCATCGTGGAGCGGCGTCCATAGCGTTCCTCGAGGATTTCCAGGAGATCATGTCGGGCGGCGGCGTCGAGCGGCTCCAATCCCCAATCGTCGAGGATCAAAAGGTCGGCGCGGCCGAGGTTGCGCAGAAGACGGGGATGGCGACCGTCGCCGCGGGCCAGCGCCAGTTCCTCGAACAGCCGAGGCACGCGCTGGTAGAGGACTGACCGGTTGTCCCGACATGCCTTGTGGCGGAGCGCCAGGCCAGCCAACTTTTGCCGACGCCGGTTGGATCGATTAGGGCCAGATTGTCGTGGGCGTTAATCCATTCGCCCTCGACGAGCTTCTGGAACAGGGCGCGGTCGAGACCGCGGGGACTGCGATAGTCGACATCCTCGACGCAGGCCTGCTGGCGTAATTTGGCGACGCGCAGCCTTCTCGCGAGGCGTTTGTCTTGGCGCCAGGAGGCCTCGCGATCAAGTAGGAGCCCCAACCATTCGTGATGGCCGAGGCCGTCGGCCTCACCGGCGGCGGCGATTTCAACGAGAGCCTTGGCCATGCCATGCAAGCCGAGGGCGTAAGGCTGGTCGTAGGTTGGATGTTTGAGCAAGGTCGGTTCTCCTAATTGTAGTAGCGCGGACCACGGATATTTGCGTGCAGGGTCGGCGTTCCGTCCGTCGCGCGCTTTTGCGCGGATCGCCGGTCGAGGTGGTTGTCGAGGATGGATTTGACCGAGCCATAAGTGCGTGCGCCGATGTCGATGGCGCGCTCGGCGGCGGCTTCGAGGCGGTCGGCGCCATACGGACGGGCCAGCCGGACGACCCCCAGACAGGCGGGAAAGCCCTGTTCCGGGTGCCGACGCTGTACGAGGATCAGTTCACACAGCGCCGCAGTCGCAGGGCCGACCAGGCGCGTCGACGCGGATGCGCTCAATCGTCCACCCCCGCAGCTTAAGATCGCGATGGCGGCGGGCTTCGTCGATATTGGACGCCAACTCGGAGATGCGATCGTCGAACTCGACGAGTTGCGTGCCAGCGCGACACTCGGCGGCGGTTGCGAGGAGAGGCCTTTGACGGGATAGCGATAGATGCTGGTGATCTGCGCTGGCTGGATGGAGGACATCCGGCTTCTTAGGAGTTTCCCTGGCCGGGCGCCACCGCGCACGAAGCTGCCTCTTCCGTTTCCGGAACCCTGTTCCCACATTTGCCCCAAGCCGGCGCCAACTTCGGCGACGAAAGCCGCCTGGCCGGTTGAGGAATGTCAATGCGGCCTCGCGGAAACCCAATCAAGATGCTTTATCCGTGCCTCGCGCATGATCCGCTAAAGTGTAGGCGGTTTAGCAACCAGATCATGCGCTCCTTTAAATTTGGAGCGCGATCGGACGCAAAACCGGGTTCCCCTTTTGCTGATCGCGCTCCGGGCGGAGCGGCAGGCCGAGGGAAATCAACGATGAATATTGAAAAATACACCGAGCGGGCGCGCGGTTTCATCCAGTCTGCGCAATCGCTGGCGGTGCGCGACGGACACCAGCAGTTCTCGTCGCTGCATATGCTGAAAGTGTTGCTGGACGACAGCGAGGGGCTTGCCGGCGGTCTGATCGATCGCGCCGGCGGTAATTCCCGTGCCATCCTCAAAGCCACCGAGGATGCGCTCAACAAACTGCCCAAAGTCTCCGGAAGCGGTGCGGGCCAGGTCTATCTGGCCCCCGATCTGGCGCGCGCCTTCGATGCTTCAGAAAAAGCCGCCGAAAAGGCCGGCGACAGCTTTGTCACGGTCGAGCGGCTGCTGCTCGGGCTGACGCTCGAGAAGGGCAGCGAGGCCGGCGCGATCCTGAGCAAGGGCGGCGTCACGCCGCAGAACCTCAATGCGGCGATCGAGGCGCTGCGCAGGGGACGCACCGCCGACAGCGCCACGGCCGAAAACGCCTATGACGCGCTGAAGAAGTATTCCCGCGATCTCACGCAGGCCGCGCGCGACGGCAAGCTCGATCCCGTGATCGGGCGCGACGAGGAAATCCGCCGCACCATCCAGGTGCTCTCCCGCCGGACCAAGAACAATCCGGTGCTGATCGGCGAGCCCGGCGTCGGCAAGACCGCGATCGTCGAGGGCCTGGCGCTTCGGATCCTCAACGGCGACGTACCGGAGAGCCTGAAAGACAAGAAGCTGCTGTCGCTCGATTTGGGTTCGCTGATCGCGGGCGCCAAGTACCGCGGCGAGTTCGAGGAGCGGTTGAAGGCCGTGCTGCAGGAGGTCACTTCGGCCGAGGGCAGCATCATCCTGTTCATCGACGAGATGCATACGCTGATCGGCGCCGGCAAGGCCGACGGCGCGATGGATGCCTCCAACCTGCTGAAGCCGGCGCTGGCCCGCGGCGAACTGCATTGCATCGGCGCCACCACGCTCGACGAATATCGAAAGCACGTCGAAAAGGACGCCGCTCTGGCGCGCCGGTTCCAGCCGATCTTCGTCAGCGAGCCCACGGTCGAGGATACCATCTCGATCCTGCGCGGCCTGAAGGACAAATACGAGCAGCACCATGGCGTGCGCATCACCGACTCCGCGTTGGTGGCGGCGACTACGCTGTCGAACCGCTACATCACCGACCGTTTCCTGCCCGACAAGGCCATCGATCTGATGGACGAGGCGGCGGCGCGGCTGAAGATGCAGGTCGATTCCAAGCCGGAAGAACTCGATTCGATGGATCGGGAAATCATCCGGCTGAAAATCGAGCAGGAGGCGCTGAAGAAGGAAACCGATGCCGGCTCGAAGAGCCGCCTGCAGACGCTGGAAAAGGAACTTGCCGATCTCGAGGAGAAATCGGCGGCGCTGACCTCGCGCTGGAGCGCGGAGAAGAACAAGCTCTCCAACGCCCAGAAGCTGAAGAGCGAACTCGACGGCCTGCGGATCGAACTTGCCAACGCGCAGCGCCGCGGCGAATTCCAGCGTGCCGGCGAACTGGCCTATGGCCGGATTCCCGAGCTCGAAAAAAGGCTCGCCGATACCGAGGCCAACGAAAATCCCGGCGAAATGATGGAGGAGGCGGTGACCGCCAACCACATCGCGCAGGTGGTGTCGCGCTGGACCGGCGTGCCCGTCGACAAGATGCTGGAAGGCGAAAAGGACAAGCTTCTGAAGATGGAGGATAGCCTCGGCAAGCGCGTGGTCGGCCAGGCCGAAGCCGTGCGTGCGGTGGCGACTGCCGTGCGCCGTTCGCGCGCCGGCCTGCAGGATCCGAACCGGCCAATGGGCTCGTTCATGTTCCTAGGGCCGACCGGCGTCGGCAAGACCGAGCTGACCAAGGCGCTGGCGGAATATCTGTTCAACGACGAGACCGCGATGGTGCGCCTCGACATGTCCGAATACATGGAAAAGCATTCGGTATCGCGGCTGATCGGCGCGCCTCCCGGCTATGTCGGCTATGACGAGGGCGGCGCGCTGACCGAGGCGGTGCGCCGGCGGCCCTATCAGGTGGTGCTGTTCGACGAGATCGAGAAGGCGCATCCCGATGTCTTCAACGTGCTGCTGCAGGTGCTCGACGACGGCCGCCTGACCGACGGTCAGGGCCGCACCGTCGACTTCCGCAACACGCTGATCATCATGACCTCGAACCTCGGTTCGGAGTTCCTGGTCAACCAGCCGGAAGGCGAGGACACCTCCGAAGTGCGCGAGCAGGTGATGGGCATGGTGCGTGCGCATTTCCGGCCCGAGTTCCTCAACCGCGTCGACGAGATCATCCTGTTCCACCGCCTGCAGAAGAGCGAGATGGGCCGGATCGTCGAGATCCAGTTCGCCCGCCTCCAGAAGCTGCTGGAAGAGCGCAAGATCGTGCTCACGCTCGATGCCGCGGCGCGCGACTGGCTGGCGGCCAAGGGCTGGGATCCCGCCTATGGCGCAAGGCCGTTGAAGCGGGTGATCCAGCGTAGTCTACAAGATCCGCTGGCGGAGATGATCCTCGCCGGCGACGTCAAGGACGGCGATCGTGTCGCGATTTCGGTCGAAGGCAACGTGCTGACCTTCAACGGCAAGGCGCCTCAAACCGCCGAGATCGCGCCATTCGAGACGCCGGCGCCGAAACGGAGATTACACTGAATTGCCTGCCCCGGACGCCGCGCAGCGCGCTGCGCCGGGGAATCAGACCTAACTAGCGACGGGACCGGCTTCCTTGTCATCGTCCTCACTCGGATCAAGCTCCGCGAGGATATTCAAACGGCCGTTCGCGCGATGATTCGCGCCATGCCTTCAACCGTACGATAATGTTGAAAAAGTCGAAAATCGAACGACATCAAAAAACTCGCGAAAGTTCATTCTTAGTCGTCTTCAACGTTGCAAGGTGCTCGAGCGCCAATACGAACGCCAGTGGTGGTTTTTGTGCCAAACGATGTGGTCCCTCAGGTCTGCACGAGGGAAACGCATCGGCGGCCTCGAGAAATTTCGCGCCTGGCCCCAAAAGGACTTTTTCAACAGTATCGTACCATTGCGAACGGATTTTTCAGCCAGCGAGCTTCGACGACTGGCCAAGCGGTCGAATGATAACAATCAAAGTCGGCGGCTATTGTCGCTGGCGGCGGTCCTGGAAGGGATGAACCGTACCGACGCAGCCCGGATCGGTGGCATGGATCGCCAGACCCTGCGCGACTGGGTGCATCGCTTCAATGAAGCGGGCCCCGAGGGATTGCTGGACAATCGGGCGAGTGGCCCGGCTCCGCGGCTGTCGCCGGATCAGAAGGCCGAACTCGCGGCCATCGTCGAAGCTGGCCCCGACCGCGAAGTCGATGGCGTGGTTCGCTGGCGGCGCGTCGATCTAGCTAAAGCGGGTCATCGCCGAGCGCTTCGGCGTCGACTATCATGTGCGGCATGTGGGCACGTTGCTGAAGAAGATAGGTTTCTCGCATATCAGCGCGCGGCCGCGTCATCCTCGGCAGGATGCCCCGATCATCGAGGCTTTCAAAAAAACTTCTCGCGCGCGTTGAGCGTGCATCTGGCGGAGGTGCCCGAGGGGACCCCGATCGAGATCTGGCTTCAGGATGAAGCCAGGATCGGTCAGAAGAATGGCGTCGGCAATGGGCCAGGCGCGGGTCGCGGCCGCGACAGCCCGCCGACCAGCGCTACGAAAATGCTTACCTGTTCGCTGCCATCTGTCCGGCGCGCGGAACCGGCGCCGCGCTCGCGCTGCCGCAAGCCGATACCGCAGCCATGCAACTCCATCTCAACGAGATATCCCGTCACGTCGCCCCGGGCGCGCAGGCCGTCCTGCTGATGGACCGCGCCGGGTGGCACACGACGGCAAGCCTCGACATGCCCAAAAACATCACGCCGATCTTGCTGCCATCTCGCGCGCCAGAATTGAATCCGGTCGAGAACATCTGGCAGTAAATGCGGGCGAATTGGCTCTCCAACCGGGTCTTCGAAACCTATGACGCCATCATCGACGCGGCTTGCGAGGCCTTGCGAAAGCTCGTCGCTCAACCCGATACAATCACCTCAATCCGGATGCGGGACTGGGCGCACGTCGGTCAATCCCAATGACCGTTGGTATTACCCACCGACAGACAAAAAGGCTAGGCCGCGGTTCGACTGAGCGCCATCGGCTCCGGCCGGCGATCAGGCAACCTTGCACCGGCACGGTCTTCCAGGGCGCCCCGGTTCAGAATTTTTACCGTTCGCTTGCCTGCCAAAGTAATGATGCCGCGGTGCTGCAGATCCGTAATGGCACGACACACGGTCTCGACCGAGCCGGCGAGATATTCGGCTATGTCATAGCACGTGACGGGCAGTTCCACCTGCCCCTTGGTTCCAACGCTCGCCCGTCAAGCGAAAGCACGAAGGATCCGACCTTCTCAAGCGCGGTTACGCCACCAAGGATCAGGAGTTGTTCCTGGGATCGCGTGAGGGACTGAAACGCTACCTCGCGCAGTTCACGCGCGAACTTCGGATCACGCTCCGCGAAACGTTCAACCCGTCCCGGGATAGCTCGCAAGCACAGTCTTCTCGGCAATCGCTTCGATCGTCTCCTCCCTCCTGCTGTCCGAGACAAAGAAGAAATCCCGCGGCAGCATCAAATCGACGATTTGTCGCCGCCCGTCCGAGCGGATTGAGCAGCGCCGGACCGCGCCAACGATAACGTGGTCGCAGAATCCGCCCGAGCCAATTTCGTGTGATATTGACGGGGGTCAACGCTCGCCAAGCTTCTTGCCTTTATCAAATCCGCACAACCCCGCGGTTGGCACGAGTGTCGCCCCAATAGCGAGATCGGTCTGAATCCCTCATTCGTCAGGAGACAGTCATGAGCAAACTTATTCACGCAGCCGCAACCACCGTTGCGATCTTGAGCAGCGTCGGCTTCGCCGCCGCCCAGAATGCGTCCAACCACCCCGATCTGACCCCGACCCAGCAGCGGACGCTTAGCCAAGGGCTTGCGAATTCGCCATCACAGTCCGCGCCGGCCGCACAACCCCAGGTCGGCGACAGGATGCCCGATTCCATGACGGCGCAATCGCTTCCCAGCAATGTCACCGATCAGGTTCCCGAGGCAAAGAACCTGTTGTTCGTGAAGCTGCCGGACCGCGTCTTGTTGATCGATCCGGATAACAAGGTCGTGACCGAACTCGTCATGGACAGCGGCGCAAGCAGTGACACCACCACCGGCTCGAGTTCCGGCAGTTCCGACCGGCCTTCCCGATAGCAAGCGGGGAGTGCGGAAGCGGGCGTCCCGGATAGTTACCGGATAGTGGGAGAGGTCTCATGAACAGGTCTCGAGTTTCATTATTGGCTGCCGTCCTGGTCACGGCCACGCTATTGCCGTCGGCGGATCGTGCGACCGCACAGGAAGTCGGCCTCGCTCCGCTGGACGTCAAAGAGGTCGCCAGGGGCTACCGTGCCGAAGCGCTCAAGCTGAAGCCGGTCGCCAACGAGAAGAGCCAGGTGCTCGGGAAGGTCAGTGATTTCATCTTTAGCAAGGACGGCAGCAACATCTTTGTCGTCCTTGCGGTCGACGATATTCCCGGACCGGGTAGCCACCTCATCGCGATTCCCTTCCGCAGCATCAAACTGGACGATCCCTCCGGCTATCTTGTGCTGCCGGGAGCAAGCGCCGCAGCACTCGATAAGCTACCGGTTTTCGCCTACAATCGGTGACTCTGCTCAAGACGTATTGACAAGGCGCTGATCGCTGTCGCGGGTCAGCCGGTAGACAATGCCGGGGGCGAGGATCGCAGCCGCGAGCGCGAAGATTTGCAACGCATCGGTTTCCTTTATGTCCAGAATGATGACCTTGCGACAGATGGCAAGCAGCGCGATCATGACCACCGAGCGGATTTGCACCACGTTTTCGCGGCGCTCGGCGATCACCAGAAGCGATTTCTTGAATTCGAGCGCAATGATCACCGTAAAGATCATGCCAAACACGGCCTGGAAGATCGCGTAGTCGGACGGATCGAGATTTCCCGACAGAATGAGGCCGAACAGAATCTTCAAGCTCAGGTTCCAGACAGCCACCACGACGATGACGGCAATCATTGCCGTAAGGATAATGATAATGATGTGCTCAAATCGCTGATACAGCCTTGCATCTCTGAACTCCTCTTTGATCAACATCGAAGCCTCCCGCACACGCAATAATCCTGCCCGACGCTGATGCGGCGTTCGATCATTCGGGACCCGGAGCTCTGTCGCCCGGGAGGCGGCGTGGCCGTTGCACCAGGAGCACCAACGGAATCGCCAGAAAGGACACGAACATCATCAGCTTGAAATTGTCGATGAAGGCGACTGCTTCCGCCTGCGCAGTCACTATCTGGGCGAGCGCGGCGCGTCCGGTTAAGGCCGCAAGATTGAGTTCGTGCGCGTAATCGCGCACGACCTGCCGGTAGGGCGTAATATGCTCGACCAGGGCGGCCTGTTCGGTGGCAGAATTGCGTACCAACAGGTAGCTCATCATCGAGATCCCGATGCTCGCCCCGATATTGCGCATCAGATTGAACAGTCCGGTCGCCTGCGTACGCAGCGCTGGCGCCAGCGTGCCGAACGCGACCGTACTCAACGGGACAAACACGCAGCCGATGCCGAAGCCCTGTATGAGGCCGGTACGGATCAAGGTGCCCTGCGATACATCGGGTGTGAAACCTGTCATCAGATAGAGCGCGAACCCCGTAATTCCAAGACCGACGGCGATCAGGAGCCGTGGATCGACGTAGCGCAGGAGCTGGCCGGCCATCACCATTGCCAGCATGGTCCCGCAACCGCGCGGCGCGAGTACGAGGCCCGCCGTCAGCACCGGATAGTTCATGAGCGTCTCGAGATAGGGCGTCAGCAACGCCAATGTGGCCAGCAACACGACGCCGACGATAAAGATCAGCATACTTCCGATCACGAAATTCCGGTCGCGGAACAGCGCGGGATCGATGAACGGATCGCGCGCCGACATCGTGTGGACCGTGAACAGATAGAAACCGAGCACGCAGAGCGCGGCGTCGAGCCGGATTTCGGGCGAGGCGAACCAGTCAAGCCGCTCGCCGCGGTCGAGGAACAGCTGCAGCGCCCCGATGCCGAGACTGAGCGTCGCAAAACCGAGCCAGTCGAGCCGTCCGGCGATTGGCCGGTCGGCGCGCCGGCCGAGGAACAGCAGGATGCCGAGGACACATAGAATGCCAAACGGCACATTGACGTAGAACACCCAGCGCCAGCTGTAGGAATCCGTGAGCCAGCCGCCGAGGGTCGGGCCGAGGATCGGTCCGAGCATTACCCCAAGGCCGAACACGGCCATCGCCTGGCCCTGCTGCTCGCGAGGATAGGCGTCGAGCAGCACCGACTGCGACAGCGGCACCAGCGGCGCACCGAACACGCCCTGCAGCAGGCGGAACACCACGATCTGCGCCAGCGATACCGCGGCGCCGCACAGCATCGATGTCACGATAAAGCCGATCACCGAGGTCAGGAACAGCGGCTTGCGGCCGAATCTGGCTTCCAGCCAGCCGGTTGCCGGCATGATGATCGCGGCCGCCACGATGTAGGAGGTCAGCACCCAATTTATCTCGTCGCTGGTCGCCGACAGGCTGCCGCGCATATAAGGCAGCGCGACATTGGCGATCGTGGTGTCGAGCGCCTGCATCAACGTTGCGAGCATTACGGTTGCAGTAATCATTCCCCGGTTGATGACCGCGCTCCTGGCCGCTTGGCTAGACATGTCAGCCTCCGAAAATCGAAGTCAGATCACGCCAAAGCTCGCGCAATGAGCGTCGATGGCCGGTGTCGATCGAGATTTTGACGCTCATGCCGGCGCGCAACGCAAGACCCTCCCGAACCTCGCCGAAGGAAAGCCGCACCGGGATGCGCTGCACCACCTTGACCCAGTTACCGGTGGCATTTTGCGGTGGCAGGAGCGCGAATACCGAGCCGCTGGCGGGCGCCATCGTCGTGACCCTGGCGGCGATGGGGCTGTCCGGATAGGCGTCGACGGTGACCTGCGCCGGGTCGCTTTCCCTGACATAAGTGAGCTCGGTCTCCTTGATGTTGGCCTCGATGTAGAGATTGTGCGCCGACACCAGCGGAAAGGCGGATTGGCCGGCGTTGAGAAAGGCTCCGACCGCGATGCTCTCGACATTATTGGGAATGCCGTCGAACGGCGCGACGATCGAGGTAAGGCGCAGGTTACGCGCCGCGGCATCGACGGCCGCCTGCGCCTGCTTCACCGGGGCCTGCTGGTCGACCGGCAGATCCGGATTGCCGCCGAGTTGGGCCAACGCTGCCGCAGCCTCCCTTTGCAGGCTTGCCAGATTGGCCTTTGCGGTCTGCAGGTCGCGTATGGCGGCGTCGAGGGTGGCGCGCGGCACCGCACCGGAGTCAAAAAGGTGTTGCTGGCGATCGTAATTGGTTTGCGCGTAGTCCAGCGTTGCCTTGGCCTCATCGATTTGTTTGAGGCGCGCGCGATAGGTCTCGATCAGTGTATTGGCCTGGTCGCGGGCGATGCCGAGTTGGGCTTCGGTATTGGCCAGCGCGATCCGATAAGGCTCGGGGTCAAGGTTAAAGAGAGGATCGTTCTTCGTGACCGCGGTGTTCGATTTGGCCGCGATGGTAAGGACCTGACCCGCGACTTGCGGGCTGATCGAAACATTTACCGCCTGAACATAGGCGTCCTCCTCGGTGACATAGCGGCCGGTTGCCAGATAAAGCACCAGCGCTCCGACGACCAATGCCACCGGGCCGAGGATCAGCAGCGGCCGGCGCCAACTTTTCTGCGGTCCAAGTTTGGCGCTCCGATCGCCCGACATATCAGTCGAGGCAGGATTCGTGTCAGTCGAGGCAGGATTCGTCCGCTCGATTGGAGGCGATTGGATTGGACTCCTGCGGGCAATGCCGGGGTCGGCTGCGTCTGAAATCGTGTCGAGGCCGCGGTTCCTCATGGCATGATATCTCCGCTGTTGCGTCAGCTTTTCCGAACAATCGGCGTATCAAGGCCCGCGGTGTCCGCGTCCCTTAACATGTTACATCGAGCGGATCGTCGACGCCTTGACGGGCGTCATTGTTGGCGACGCTGTCTCGGGTTCGGCCGAACGGCCCTGTCACGGGTTGAGATACCGGCTCGCCGGCCATCTCACTGCCGCAAACTGTGCTATCTTTGGCCGAAAACAGGGGAACCGGAACGTGACACCATTTCTCGCGCGGACATTGAGCTGGGCCGAAGTCGCCAACGGCACATCAATCGTATTCGATCTCAGGATAACCGCCCTCGATGGAGAAGCGGAGGCGGAGACGCGAGATCGTTTTGTTGCGGAAGCGATTAGGGTTGTCGGAGCATTCCTTCTGGAACAAGGTGTCCGTGTCCCGCCAACGTGATCGGCAGCAATACAAACGGTCGCCACGCAAAAACGCGAAACGTGAGCAGAAAATTGGGCCTCGTCAATGCGCGGGATCTTTCGATTTGCAAAATAGAATACGCGATGGCCACTCACCCCACCGTCGCTGCCCTTCCCCGGGGCGTTTCCTCCCTGAATTGGACCGCCGGCGAAAGCCGCGCGGTCGTTCTTCTTGGAAAACAGATTGCTAGAAAAAAGCGAAAGCAGGTTTCGGAGATTGAGCAATATTGAACAGCGAGCGGATAGCCGGAACGGCATACTGTCGCATTACCGCTCGGCCCTCGGGACATGCGCGGTGATCGAGAGTGCTGCACTGACGCCTGTTCGAAGGACGCATATGCCCCAATCTCAACTGCTGTCGTCCATCGTGCCGCTCGGGGCGATTGAACGTCCTGCCTGTCCGAAGTGCCATGTTCAGATGATGCTCGCCCGCATCGTGCCGGCATTTTCGGGCACCGACCTGCATACCTTTGAGTGCACCTTGTGCAATAACGTCCTGAAGAAGCTTGGTGCGTGTGAGGACTGGCGCGGTCCCGGGCGGTGGTGACCATCAGGCGCGGGACCCGGTCAATCCTCGCCGCCGATCCATTCGCGCCAGATGGTCAGCAGCGCCGCCATGATCACGGGACCGAGGAACAGGCCAAGCAATCCGAACGATAGCAAGCGATATCGCCCCTGAGGGCGGCGACACTTCGGTAGATGCCGCGTCTGATCTTTTTGTCGGTTAGGAGCGCAAAGAAGCGCTCGACCTGATTGAGCCACGACGAGCTTGTCGGGGTCGGATGCACGTGTCGGCGCGGCCTTTTGGCCAGCCATTTGCGGATGAGCGGGGTTTTGTGCGTGGCGTAATTGTCCATGACAAGGTGAACATCGAGGTCGCGCGGTACGGCCGCCTCGATCTCGTCGAGGAACTTGCGGAACTCCGCGGCGCGGTGGCGCCCATAGCACTTGCCGATAATCCGTCCGGTTGCGATATCGAGAGCGGCAAACAGGGATGTGGTGCCGTACCGGGTATAGTCATGGCTTCTGCGGGCTGGCTGGCCGGGCCGCATCGGCAACATCGGCTGGCTGCGATCCAGGGCTTGAATCTGGGACTTCTCATCCACGCAAAGAACGATGGCGTGCTCCGGTGGCGAGACATAAAGGCCGACGACGTCGCGCACCTTGGCCACGAAGTTGGGGTCGGTCGAGAGCTTGAACGTCTCCATGCGGTGCGGCTGCAGCCCAAACGCGCGCCAGATGCGCTGTACGCTTGAGACCGACAAGCCGCTGGCCTTTGCCATGCCGCGGGAGCTCCAATGCGTGGCATTCCGGGGAAGGATTGACGGTCGTCAAGGTGACGGGATCAGCCGCATCATAGGGTTAGGTCGAACAACCTGGTTGGGTGTCAGCCGGATGCCAAACGGCTTGCCGTGCCGGGAGCTTGGCATCGGCTCAAGGGACAAAGATCATGGCCGCGGTCGATCCAAGAACTCTAATGTGGACCACGGCCTGCGAGATGATCGATCGCGCCGAGCGATTGCATCGTCAGTTCTTTCAGCCGATCGCCGCGCCGATGCCGGAGCTCAGCTGGGAACCGCCGATCGATATCATAGAGACCGATTCCGAAATTCTGATCACCGTCGCCCTTCCTGGGGTCGACCCGGACGCCATGAAAGTCTCGGTCGATGCCGATGGGATTTCGGTCGTTGGTTTCCGTCGCCCGAGTGCAATCCCGCGCGGCAGCCGCGTTCATCGTCTCGAAATCCCCTATGGCAAATTCGAACGCCGGATACGCGTTCAGGCGGCGCGGCTCCCGCTCGACCGATCCGAACTTGCCAATGGCTGCCTGACGCTAAAGTTCTCCAAATAGCCTTTGATGGATAGGCGGACCAATGTCCTACGCAAATGAAAGCGAAGATTCCGGCAGCGCGAAGGATCGGCGTCATCCGGTAATTCCCGAGGATGCAACGATCATCCTGCCGGTTCGAAACATGCTGCTGTTCCCGGGCGTGGTGCTGCCGCTGACGATCGGCCGGCCCGCGTCGATCGCCGCGGCCCAGGAAGCGGCGCAAAGCGGCCGCAGGGTCGGCTTGCTGCTGCAGGATGACCCCGACATCGAACAACCCGGTCCCGAACATCTGCGGCGCGTTGGCACCATTGCAGAAATCCTGCGCTACGTTACTCACGAGAATACCCATTATGCCATCTGTCGCGGTTTGCGGCGGTTCCGTATCGTGGAATTCCTCCCCGGCTTTCCATATCTCGTTGCGCGCGTTGAGGAGATCGGCATCTCCGAAGTGCTGACGCCTGAGGTCGAGGCGCGGATGCGCCTGCTCGAGACCCGCGCCAAAGAGGCGGTCCAGTTGCTGCCGAACCTGCCGCCGGAAATCCCGGCAGCCATCGATAGTCTGGATTCGCCTTCGGCGCTGGCGGACTTTCTGGCAGGGATTATCGATATACCGGTCGGCGAGAAGCAGGATCTACTCGAGACATTCGACGTGACGCAACTGCTCGACAAACTGCTGGGCTTGCTGGCGAAGCGAATCCAGGTTCTGCAGCTTTCGAAAGAAATCAGCGATCAGACCCAGAATACACTGTCATCGCAGCAGCGCGAGCACATCCTTCGCGAGCAACTTCGCCAGATCCAGAAGGAACTGGGCGACGACGACATCAAGGCCGCGGAAATCAAGGAGCTCGCCGAAAAGATCGATAAAGCGGGATTGCCGAAGGAGGCCGAGGAACAGGCGAGTCGGGAATTGAAGCGGCTCGAACGCATGCCGGAGGCCTCGCCCGAATACGGGATGACGCGGACCTATCTCGATTGGCTGCTCGAACTGCCCTGGTCAAAGCTCGATCTGGAGCGCATCGATATCACCGAGGCGCGGCGCATCCTCGACGAGGATCATTATGCCCTTGAGAAAGTGAAGCGGCGCATTCTCGAATACCTGGCGGTGCGCAAGCTCAATCCGGATGGCAAGAGCCCGATCCTTTGCTTCATTGGCCCTCCCGGCGTCGGCAAGACCTCGCTGGGCCAAAGCATCGCGCGGGCCACCGATCGCAAATTCGTTCGGCTTAGCCTCGGCGGCGTCCATGACGAAAGCGAGATACGCGGCCATCGGCGAACCTATATCGGAGCCCTGCCCGGCAACGTCATCCAGTCCATCCGCAAGGCCGGGACCCGCAATCCGGTGATGATGCTGGACGAACTGGACAAGCTCGGCGCGGGATTTCACGGCGATCCCTCGGCGGCGCTGCTGGAAGTGCTCGACCCCGAGCAAAATACGACGTTCCGCGACAACTACCTCGCGGTTCCCTTCGACCTCTCGAGAGTGCTGTTCATCGGCACCGCCAATGTCATCGACAACATTCCCGCCGCGGTGCGCGACCGGATGGAAATCATCGAGATGCCCGGCTACATCGAGGATGAGAAGCTGGCGATCGCCAGGCGCTATCTGGTCAAGCGTCAATTGGCGTCGGCGGGGCTGAGCGAGGAGCAATGCAAGATTACCGACGAGGTCCTGCTCGCCATCATCCGCGACTACACGCGTGAAGCCGGGGTGCGAAACCTAGAGCGCCAGATCGGGGCAATTTGCCGGCACGCCGCGATGCGCATCGCCGAGGGTAACGCGACCGCTGTGGTCATCACGGTGGCGGACCTTCACGCCATTCTGGGGCCGAAACGTTTTGAGCCGGAAATCGCCATGCGCACCAGCGTGCCGGGCGTCGCAACCTGTCTGGCCTGGACCCCCGCGGGCGGTGATATTTTGTTCGTTGAGGCGACCAGCATTCCCGGCCGAGGCAAGTTGATACTGACAGGCCAGCTCGGCGATGTGATGAAGGAAAGCGCGCAGGCAGCCCTGACGCTGGTGAAGTCGCGCGCCGCCGAATTCGGCATCGATACAATCAAACGGCAGAAGTCCGACGTCCACATTCATGTTCCGGCCGGAGCGATTCCAAAGGATGGGCCGAGCGCCGGCGTCGCGATGTTCATGGCGTTGACGTCGCTGATGACCGGACGCACGATTCGCAGCGATACGGCGATGACCGGCGAAATCTCGCTACGCGGTCTGGTGCTGCCGATTGGTGGGGTGAAGGAGAAGGTTCTGGCCGCGATCCAGGCCGGCATCGCCACCGTCATGCTTCCTGCCCGCAACCGCAAGGACCTTGAGGACGTGCCGGAAAACGCTCGCAGCCTGGTTCGCTTCGTCTGGCTGGAGCGCGTTGATGATGCGATCGAGGCGGCGCTCAATCCTCCGGATACCGAACAGCAGGATACAGTCCGCAACTCGCACACCGGCCGGACGGAGCGGCAAGCGGCGCGTTCCCGATAGCCGTCGGCATCCCTTCAAGCCGCCGTCGAGCATTTGATCTGCGAAATTGACCAACGTCAGCGCCGGGGCGAGAAATCTCGTCCATGCAGCTGGCACACCCGCCGGGAGATTATTGTCATGCTCGATCGTACCCGCCATTTTGACACCCCCAGCCATCACGCGATGCATGTGCCCCGCACCATGTTCGCTGCCGCCATCGACCGCTTCGGTGGACCTGAGGTGATCACCGCTCACGCTTTGCCGGTCCCGGAAGTCGATGCCGGCGAAGTTTTGATCGCCGTCGATACCGCCGGCGTCGGCCAATGGGACGCCGATGTCCGGGAAGGATATTTTGCGTCCCGCAAGCCGCATTTTCCACTGGTTCTCGGCTATGACGGCGCCGGCATCGTCGTAAAAGTCGGCTCGCGGGTGCGGCGGTTGAAGGTCGGCGACGAAGTCTATTCCTACAATTGGGAGAATCCGAAGGGCGGCTTCTACGCCGAATATGTCGCGTTGCCCGCCGACAAGGTCGCGCCGATCCCCAAACGGCTGGATCTGCGGCATGCCGGCGCGATCCCGATCACCGGCTTGACCGCGCTGCAGGGCATTGACGATGCGCTGGGTTTGAAAAGGGGCGAGACCATCATCATTCACGGCGCCTCGGGAGGGGTGGGGACGCTTGCGGTGCAATTCGCAAAGCTCCGCGGCGCCAAGGTGTTCGCGACCGCATCGGGCAAGGAAGGGTTAGAACTGGTGCGGGAGATGGGCGCACACAACGTTGTCGACGGCAAACGCGTCGATATCGACGACCAGGCGCGGCGCTTTGCCCCGGACGGCGTCGACGCCATGCTGGCGCTCGCCGGTGGCGATGCGCTGGAGAAATGCCTGAACGCACTTCGGCCCGGCGGCCGGGTGGCGCACCCGAACGGCGTCGAGCCCGCGCCAAAAAAGCGGCGCGGCGTGCGACTGATCCGTTATGACGGCATCTCAGGCGTTCGCGAATTCGAGCGCCTGAACGCGGCGGTGCAGGCCGCCAGACTCAGGGTTCCAATCGCCGAATGCTATCCCCTCCCCCGGGCCTCCAAGGCGCATGAACGCCTCGCCGAGGGTCATGTGGTCGGAAAAATCATCCTTGCAGTGCATGATCGTAGTGTCTGATCGTGAGTGATCCGCAACCGGCATATCGCATCGCGAGTGACCGAGGCGGGAAGACCGGGTCAAGCCGCTTGTCGAGATCGAAGCCGGTCAGAAGGTATCCGCTGGCGATCAGGCGCACGAATGTTTTGTGACAATGAAGGCCGGCTGTCATGGGACCTCCGGCCAGATTTGTCCTGGAAGATTTGCGCCAGGGCCAGGATAGCTCTTTTCGCGTCGTGAGATTGAGTTTCGGCAATTTTCAGAATGGATTGATAGCATTCGTCCAGCACACTCTCGGGCATCTGGGCCATCCCTACGCGCTACGTTCCCGCCACCGAGTGTGAATCCTGGCGATGCTATTGGTTCCAATGTTTTTGGCCGGTTGGCGCTGAAAAATCAGGCTGGCTCTCTCTGGTCCGGTCCGACCAACAAATTCTGTTTGGACGGATGCGCAATCAGATCGCTATTTGATTTTCGGGGCGCGGCGAAACTCCTCCGATCGCTCGGCCATCAGAAGCCTGAACCGAAAAACCGAGCGTTGTTGACGGGCGTCAACGCACCAATTGCAGCGCTGCATTAAGTACAACTCACCGCAAACAAAGCGGAACAGAGATTTCATTAAACCGGCAACCAGGTTGCGGTTGGGAGCATGCCATGCCCAGCACCACATTCAATCCCGCCTCTGACGTTCGATCAAATCCGGCGGCACGGACGCTCATTCAAAACTGGTGGCTATTCACGCTGCGAGGCGTTCTCGGCATCATCTTCGGATGCGTTGCGCTGATCTTTCCGGGCCCAACAATACTGTCGCTGGTGATCTTCTTCTCGGCCTATATGCTGGTCGACGGCGTATTCGGAATCATCTCGGCAGTGCGGGCGATCCGCCGCAAGGAGGATCGCTGGGGATTGCTGATATTCGAAGGGCTGCTCAATATCGTCGTGGGCATAGCCGCTTTTCTCTGGCCGGGCCTTACCGTAGTTGCGCTCGTCTGGCTGATTGCCGCATGGGCGATTGTCTCGGGTGGACTGATGACGGCCGCGGGCTTCCAGTTGAACATCGATCATGACCGGTGGTGGCTGGTCCTGGGCGGGCTGCTGTCTCTTGCGTATGGCGTGCTCCTTATCATCACGCCGTTGATCGGCGCGATTGTGCTCACCTGGTGGCTGGGAGCCTACGCCCTCGTTTTTGGCGTCGCGCTCGTGGTGTTCTCGTTTAAGCTTCGATCGCGACAGCAAGAACTGAGCAACCCGACCGCGGTCGGAACGGCGACTTCAAATCGATGACGTCCAGGGCATCGCATCATCGAAGTCGAAAGGGCCGGGCCAATGCCCGGCCCTTGCTAGACAGTGAAACGATCGCAAGCACCGACGACGACATCCTTGAAAGCCTGATCGATACCTTTCCAGCGAGCGACCCGCCAGCCTGGGTTGCGACGGCCCGTGTCGGTATTCCCAACCGAAAACCGACATCGCGGCGGGCTCGAAAATTATCACATCTCTGATGGACCCAGCATTGCATGCTCACCTTCAAATTGTGCCTCTCCGCAGTAGCCAATTTTTGGCGCGAACACCCAATCGCTATGCGGCGAAAGCCAGTTTGACGTTGCCAACGCCGCAAGACCGGTATCCAATTCGTCCGGGCAGCGCGAACCTGCCCCAGGACGCTAGCAATGCCGTGGACGGAGCCGGCTGCAAACTCCAACGAGTTGCGACGTTGCATCCGCGATCTGGTCGCGCTCTCAGCGCTCCCGGCTGGATGGCAGAATTATGACATGCGCCAGATCGCCGGCAGCATCGTCGCTGCACTGATTTCGATACTGGACGCCGATTTCGTTTTCATAGCACTTCCCGGCGAGGGCAATCAGTTGATAAGCGAACTGGCCCGCGACAGACTGACGCCCAAAACCCTCAAACATGTGCGCACGATGCTGCAGCGGAAACGCGCGCTGCTCGGCAGCGGACAGGAATTTGTCTTTGACGACGCATCCGGCGGCGGCCTGCACGTGGCGACCGCCCCAATCGGGTTCGGTGGCGATGCCACACTTGCTGCAGGCTGTTTTCGCGACACCTTTCCAACCAGGACGGAAAAACTGCTGCTGAATACCGGGGCTAATCAGGCGGCGATCGCCTTTCAGCAGTGGCTGGGAGACGCCGAGAAACGAAGGTTCACGACGATCGTGCACCGGACAACGGATTTCATTGGCATCGCGTCCCTCAATGGTCAGATTCAATATATTAATCCGGCAGGACTCGAGTTGGTGGGACTTGACGCCCTCGACCACGCCTTGCGGCTTCACGTGCTGGATTTCGTTTCGCCGCAAAACCGCACCATGGTTCAGCGCGATATCTGGCCGCTGGTGCTTCGCACCGGGCGGTGGAAGGGAGAGTTCGACCTCAGGCATTTTGGATCTGGAATGCCGATACCCTTCCTGGTCGATTGCTTCAGGATCGACGATCCGCGCACCGGAGAGCCGATGAACGTTGCAACCGTGAGCCGCGATCTCAGCGAACAGAAGAATTCGGAAGCCGCGTTGCGTAACTTGAATGAGAGCCTGGAACGCCGTGTTACAGATCGAACCTTTGAATTGGCACACGCCAACGAAGGACTCGTCGCGGAGAGGCTGGAACGAGCGCAAGCCGATTTTCGTTTTCAGAAATTGCAGAATGAGCTGTCGCGGGCAGCCCGCGTCACGGCAGCCAGTCAGATGGCCGCTGCCCTTGCGCATGAAATTAGCCAGCCGCTTACGGCGGTCGTCAACTCAGTCAATGCGGCCAAGCGGCTCCTTGCACGCGGGGGGCCGGCCAATTCCTTGACCGCGCAGGAAGCCACCGAGGAGGCCGCCAGCCAGGCGTTGCGGGCCAGCGAAATCGTCCGCGGCATTCGCCAATTGGGCAGCAGGGGCGAGACGGAAAAGCGAACGGAGGCGCTTGCTTCGTTGATCGAGGAAGTCGGTGCCCTCGTATTGAGTGGCATGGCTCCGCAGGAGGTCCGTCTGGGGCTTGAACTCGATGACGGCGCCCGAACTGCACTGGTGAACCGCGTTCAGATCCAGCAAGTGATCATCAACCTGATCCGCAATGCGTTTGAGGCGATGGCCGATCAAGAACCGCGGCAAGTCACCCTATCGACGAGGGCTCTCGATGACGACATGATCGAGATCGCCATCGCCGATATTGGACCGGGAATTCCCGGCGATATTGCCGGCCGGTTGTTTGAGCCATTCGTCTCGAGCAAACACGATGGCATGGGGTTGGGACTATCGATTTCGCGGTCGATTATCGAGGCGCACAATGGCCAATTAACGGCGGAGCCGAATCCGGGGGGTGGAACAATTTTTCGCTTTACCCTTCCGTCCGGCGGAGCGGCAAATGGCGACTGAACGAACCGTCTACGTTCTGGATGATGACGACGCCGTGCTTCGGTCGCTGGAACGTTTGCTGAGTTCGGCGAACTTCGAGCCAGTCATGTTCGACCGTCCCGGCGCGTTTCTCGCGGCAGCCAGGACGTTCAAGGCCGGATGCGTCCTGCTGGATGTCTGCTTGCCTGGCATGAGCGGGCTGGATGTCCAGACCCAACTGCTCCAGATGAGAAGCGACCTCGCAGTCATTGTAGTGACCGGCCAGGGAGATGTTCAAACCGCTGTTCGCGCGATGAAGGGGGGCGCAAGTGATTTCCTGGAAAAACCATACAGCGATCATGCGCTGCTCGGATCAATCGAGGCGGCGTTCAACAGGGAAACCCAGTTCGATCGAGACCGCGAAATTGGCGACGCCGTCCGGCGGATCGCAACCCTCAGTCCACGCGAGCGGGAAGTTCTTGACCAACTGGTGTCCGGCCGCCCCAACAAGTTGATCGCGTACCATCTCGGGATCAGCGTGCGCACGGTCGAGGTTCACCGGGCGCGCATGATGGAACGGCTTGGCGTGCGGCAGCTCGCCGAGGCTATCCGCGTCGGTGTGCTGGCGAGGCTGAACGTCTCAGCAGCCAGCGACAAACGATAGGGCCGCAACAGAGGTTCAATCCCGCCACGATCGGCTCACGCCACCATTGCGCGTTCGCCGAAACGATCTTCCAGGGCCCCCCGGTTCACAATCTTGACCGTTCGCTTGCCTGCCAAGGCAATAACGCCGCGATGCTGCAAATCGGTAATGGCGCGGCACACGGTCTCCACCGAGACGGCCAGATAATCGGCGATGTCATAGCGGGACACCGGCAGTTCCACTTCTCCCCTCTTTTCGGACCCGCGTCCATCGAGCGAAAGCAGAAAAGAGCCGACCTTCTCGAACGCGGTGATGCCGCCGAGGATCTGGAGCTGCCCCTGGGAACGCGCGAGAGACTGAAGCGCGACCTCGCGGAGTTCGCGCGCGAACAGCGGGTCGCGTTCCGCCAACTGTTCGATCCGTGCGCCGGGATAGCTTGCAAGCACGGTCTCTTCGACAACCGCTTCGATCGTCCCGTCCCTCTTGCTGTCGGAGACGAAGAAGAAGTCCTGCGGCAGCATCAAATCGAGGATCTGTCGCCGCCCGTCGGAACGTATTGTGCAGCGCCGGACCGCACCAACAATAACACAATACCAGTGGCCCGCAGGCCCCGAGCTATTGGGAATTTCCTGTCCGCGATGGTAGTGCATAATCGCGGCAACTGGATCGAGGCGCTTTAAACCATGGGACTGCGCCGAAAGTATCCGCCGATAATAGTCTGCTGCATGGCTTCGCGCTTTCATGACCGCATCCTTTTGTCTCGATAATTCCCTCACGTGCAGAGGGAGGAACCGTTTCCTCGGCACGGACCGTCGGCCATCGCTGACGATCAGGCAATTTGGCGAATCTGCGTACCGTAAAACTACGTAACCCGGCTGCGGGAACCGGGCCGCGGACAACAAACACTCGCGGTCGAACGGGGCAATGCTCGAAATTAAAGCAATCGACGGCGTCAACGCGTGCGGCGCCTAGCCAGGTCGACTTCCCATCTCGCCCGCGGTGAAAATATGCCGTGCCGACGCCGACGCATAACGGGGTTGCAAAAAGAACCGCGGTCGGCGCGACGATTCAAAAAGCTTGCTCGAATTGACAATGGTCAGTGCCGGCTCGGCGTCTCGGGATTACCCCTTGACCGTGATTAAACCTCAGGAGAGAACCATGGCTACCTTCACTGGATTCCGAACGTCCCTGAAATCCGGCATTGATGCTTCGGCTTTACCGAGTCCATCTCACGTCGCTCCTGCGGCACGACCGCGTTCTTCGGGCTGGATGATCTGGACCGCACTCGCGGCGCTCGCGGTCACTTTTGCCGCCGGGCCCGCGCTGCCGCAAGCCGGGGTGCAGCTCATCAAGGTGGATCTTTCGATAGTTGCGAAAGGCTATCGAATGAGCAAGCTGATTGGCAGCAGCGTCATCAACGACAAGAACGAGAAGATTGGGACTGTCGACGATGTGATCGCGGACAAGGACAAGAAGCAGCTGAGTTTCGCCGTGTTGCAGGTCGGCGGCTTTCTCGGCGTGGGCGGACATCTCGTGGCGGTGCCGTATGACAGCTTGGTCATTGACGATACCGGCCAGAAGATCACCCTGCCCGGCGCGTCAAAGGACGAACTCAAGAAGTTGTCTCAATTCAACTATCCGGCGTCGTAAAGCCGTTTCCTGGGAAAACCCGGATGCTCGAGTCGTCAGAAGATATCCTTGACCGGATGCGCACGCGCGAGGTGACGGGCGTCTTCCATTCGCGGAAGGCGCTCATCGACGCCGCAGAGGAGCTGCTCGTTGCGGGAACCGACCGCGCTGATATCGACGTCAGCGCTTCGGTCGACGAGTTGGACCGGCGCTTGAATTACCAGTCAATTCCTCCAGCGGACCTCGCCGATCTCCCAATCACCCCCCGGCAATCCTTCATGGGCATCGACGACGTGCTAAGCGCCGAGGCTGTTGCTGGCAGCATCGCCGGATGCATCGCCGCTATCGCCGTTGCAGCCATCCTTGTCGCGCGGGGCACAGAGCCTCTCTGCGTCGGCATCTTTTCGATACTGAGCGGCCTTATCGTAGGCAGCATAGCGGTGACCCGAATACGTCGGCGGCTATATCGGGAGCGCACGCTCGGATTGGAAAAGCAGTCTGAATGGCAGGGCTTGCTTATCTGGGTGCGAGTCCGATCGCCGGAGAAAGAAGCCGAGGCCCAGGAAATTCTGATCCGACACGGTGGGCAAGCCGTCCATGTTCATGAAATCGAACTGGCAACACGGTCCGAGGATCGTCCGCTCCACTCGCTACGGGTCGACCCTTGGTTGGGCGACGAACGGTTGGGACGGCCGTAGCGCAACCACCACGATGACCTTAAGCGGTCGCTTCGGTAGGAGCCAGCAATCCACTCTAAAGCCACGCTCGCTCGCCACGGCCCACAAACCTGGAGCGGAAGTTGATGGTCGTCATGGCCGCGCGCGTGACCTCTGATTAAATTGGCCGTGATACGGTAGCGTATTCCACCGAGCCACCAAATCTGCCCCTTTATCCCGGCGAGGAGCGAATCATGAAGTCCGACAGTGAAATAGAACACGATGTTCGCGAAGAGTTGAAATGGGATCCCAATCTTAACGCCGACGACATTGCGGTCTCGGTCAAAGACGGCGTTGTTACGCTGGCGGGCTTCACCCCTAGTTACACCGACAGACTTGAAGCCGAGGCCGCGGCGAAGCGGGTCGCGGGAGTCCACGCGGTTGCGAATGATATCGAGGTCCGGCTGCCTGCGATTGATCAACGTCCCGATCCGGATATTGCCAAAGACGCTGTCGCAGCCCTGAAGTCGGAACTGCCGATCTCTCACGACAAGATCAAGGTCATCGTGAAGGACGGCTGGATCACCCTGGAAGGCACGGCGGAGTGGCAATATCAGAAAACCACCGCTGAAACCGCGGTGCGAAAAGTGAAGGGCGTCAAGGGTGTCACCAACGTCATAACGGTGAAGCCGAAGGTGGAACCCTCGGAGCTCAAGCGCAAGATCCAGGACGCATTCAAGCGAAATGCCGAGGTGGATGCCGATCGGATCACCGTCGAAGCGAACGGCAGCGAGGTGACACTGAAAGGCACCGTTCGCTCCTGGATGGAACGCGAGGAAGCCGAGCGCGTCGCGTGGTCGGCGCCGGGCATCACCAAGGTCGAAGACCGCATCGTGGTCAGTCCGTGACAGCGCCGTTTCAGCCGATACGACGCAACATTCAGCCAATCAACCAAGGCAACAAGGAGGTTCCCATGAGGCTAACGTCACTGGTTCCATTTCGTGATGGCGGCGCGTTGACGCGACCCGATTTCGGATTGTTTGGTCTGCATCGCGAGATCGATCGGCTGTTCAGCGAATTCGCGCAGGGGGTAGGCCCGAGCGCAAAGATTATCCCCAACATCGAAATCGCGGAGACCGACAAGGCAATCGAAATCAGCGCGGAGATGCCGGGCCTCGAGCGCAAGGACGTCGAGATTTCGATTGACGATGACACTCTCACCATTCGCGGCGAGAAGAAGATCGAGGAAAACCAGAAAGACAAGAACGTTCAGCTCAGCGAGCGCAGCTACGGCGTATTCCTGCGTGTGCTGCAACTGCCTCCAGGCATCGATCCGTCGAGCGTTCAAGCCACCATGTCGAACGGCGTCCTGAAGATCGCGATTCCGAAGCCGGCCAAATCCGAGCCGAAGAAAATCGAGGTTAAGGAAGAGGCCAAGCGGGAGAACAAGGCCGCCGCTTGAGTCCCCAAGCGGCCGCGGGACGCGCTGGCCGTCTTTCCTCCCGACGCGCCTGGCGCGTCCCGCATATTGATCGAACAACGTCTGAAACGGCGAAAGCGTTTACACGCATCTTTTGAACAAGGAGCCTGGTTTTTGAACAAGGAGCCTGGTCATGGCGAAGGCAATTGGCATCGATCTCGGAACCACCAACTCTTGCGTTGCGGTGATGGAAGGAAATAAGGCCAGGGTGATCGAAAATGCCGAGGGCGGCCGCACCACGCCGTCGATGGTCGCCTTCACCGACGATGGCCAGGTCCTGGTCGGCCAGCCGGCCAAGCGCCAGAGCATTACCAATCCGGAAAACACGGTCTACGCCATCAAGCGGCTGATCGGCCGGCGCTATGACGACCCGATCACCGCGAAAGACAAGGCGATGGTGCCCTACCATATCGTGCCCGGCGATAACGGCGACGCCTGGGTCGAGGTCAGGGGCAAGAAATACTCACCGAGCCAGATCAGCGCCTTCATTCTCACCAAGATGAAGGAAACCGCGGAAGCCAATCTCGGCAGCGCCGTTACGCAGGCGGTGATCACCGTGCCGGCCTATTTCAACGATGCCCAGCGCCAGGCCACCAAGGACGCCGGCCGGATTGCCGGTCTTGATGTGATGCGTATCATCAATGAACCGACCGCGGCGGCACTCGCTTACGGGCTGGACAAGAAGGGAAGCGGCAAGATCGCCGTCTATGACCTCGGCGGCGGCACCTTCGACATTTCGATTCTTGAGGTCGGCGACGGGGTGTTCGAGGTCAAATCGACCAACGGCGATACTTTCCTCGGCGGTGAGGATTTCGACCAGCGGATCATGGACCATCTGGCTGACGAATTCCGCAAGGAGAACGGCATCGACCTGCGCAAGGATCGCCTCGCGCTGCAGCGCCTCAAGGATGCCGCCGAAAAGGCCAAGATCGAACTCTCGAGCGCCACCCAGACCGAGGTCAATCTGCCCTTCATTACGGCTGATCAGAACGGGCCGAAGCATCTTGCCATCAAGCTGTCACGAGCAAAGCTAGAGGCCCTGGTCGACGATCTGATCCAGCGCACCATCGAGCCGTGCAAGGCGGCGTTGAAGGACGCCGGTCTGCAAGCTTCCGACATCAACGAGGTCGTGCTGGTCGGCGGTCAAACCCGGATGCCGAAAGTCCAGGAAACCGTGCAGAAACTATTCGGGCGGGAGCCGCACAAGGGTGTCAATCCCGACGAAGTGGTCGCGATCGGTGCGGCGATCCAGGCCGGCGTGCTGCAGGGCGATGTCAAGGACGTTCTCTTGCTCGACGTGACGCCGCTGTCGCTCGGAATCGAAACGCTAGGCGGCGTCATGACCAAGCTGATCGATCGCAACACTACCATACCGACCAAGCGCAGCCAGGTTTTCTCGACGGCCGAGGACAATCAGACGGCGGTCACCATCCGCGTCTTCCAGGGTGAGCGCGAGATGGCGGCCGACAACAAGCTGCTCGCCCAGTTCGATCTGGTCGGGATTCCGCCAGCGCCGCGAGGCGTCCCGCAAATCGAGGTCACCTTCGATATCGACGCCAACGGCATCGTCAACGTATCGGCCAAGGACAAGACGAGCGGCAAGGAACAGAGCATCCGGATCCAGGCATCCGGCGGCCTAAGCGAGGCCGATATCCAGAAGATGGTCAGGGAGGCCGAAGCGCATGCCGAAGAAGACAAGCGCCGCAAGGAACTGGTCGAGGCGCGCAACCAGGCCGACGCGGCGATCTATAGCACCGAGAAGGCCCTGAACGAGGCGGAGAACAAGATTTCCGCCGACCTGAAGAGGCAGGTCGAACAGGCGGTCGCCGACGCCAAGCAGAATCTGACGTCGGAAAATGTTCAAGCGATCCGCCAGGCGACGGAACGTCTGCAGCAGGCCGCCTCCAGGATTGCCGAAGCCCAGACTCGCGCGGCCTCGCAAGGCGCCGGCGGGCAAGCCGGATCCTCCGGCGACGGAAGCGGTTCTGCCGACGACAATGTCGTCGATGCTGAATTCGAGGAAGTCGATCCGCGCGGGCGCAAGGCGTCCTGAAAACATTGAGGGTTCACGACGCGTCGAGTACGAGATCGGGAGCATGACATGGCGGAAAACACCATGGACAACGATGCCGACCCGTCAGCTACGGGCAACGGCAACAATAACGATCCGGCATCCGAAATCGCTGCTTTGCGTGAGCGGTTGATGCGGGCGCTGGCCGAGACCGAGAATACCAGGCGTCAGGGTGAACGGCGCGCGCAGGACGCCCAGCAATACGCGATCACGAACTTTGCCCGCGAATTGCTTCAGGTTGTCGACAATCTGCGCCGTGCCCTCGGCGCCGTCGAGGGCGACGCTGGAAAGGCAGACGGATTGATCGCGGGCGTGGCCGCCACCGATCGCGTTCTAACACAGATTCTCAATCGATTCGGCGTCAAGGAAGTCAACGCCCTCAACCAGCCTTTCGATCCCGGCAAGCACGAAGCGGTGATGGAGACGGATCAGACCGAACAACCACCCGGCAGCGTCGTCCAGGTTTTGGAAAACGGCTACACGCTTCACGACCGTTTGTTGCGGCCGGCGCGCGTCGTGGTGGCTAAGTCGCCACAAAAATCGTGGCAGCCGGCAGAACAATGACGCCACATTGGCTCGGCTATGCCGGCGTGCAGACAGGAGTGGGCATTGGCCGTGGACCCCTATACAACGCTGGGCGTAAAAAAACACGCGACCCAGGAAGAGATTCAAAAAGCCTATCGCCGGCTGGCGAAAAAGCTGCACCCGGATCTCAATCCCGGCAACAAGATTGCCGAAGAAAAATTCAAGGAAGTTTCGGCTGCCTACGACCTCCTGGGCGATCCGGAAAAGCGCGCGCGGTTTGACCGCGGCGAAGTCGACGCCTCAGGCACGGAGCGGCCGCGCCAGCAGTACTACAGGGATTTCGCCGATCAGAACGGTTGGTCCGCCTACACCAACAACACGGGGTTTTCCGATTTTGGCGATTTTGCCGGCAGCGAAGATATTCTATCGGAGATTTTCGGTCGTGCCGGCAGCGCAGGCCGCCGCCGGCGGGGCCAGGACGTCCGCTATCATCTCGAGCTTTCTTTCCTTGATGCCGTCAATGGCGGCAAGCAGGCTATTGTCCTTCCTGACGGCACCACGCTGGATGTCAACATTCCGCCGGGAACGCAGGACGGCCAGATCTTGCGACTGAGAGGCAAAGGCCGCCCGGCGACAGGCGAGGGTCCGGCAGGCGACGCGCTGATCGAGATCAGCGTGCTGCCGCATCCCTACTTCACCCGCAAAGGCGACGACATATATCTGGACCTGCCGATATCGCTGAAGGAGGCGGTGTTGGGCGCCAAGGTTCGGGTCCCGACCCCCGGCGGAGCGGTCGCGGTGGCGGTGCCAAAATGGTCAAATACCGGCCGCGTTCTGAGGCTGAAAGGACGTGGCGTGCCGCGTGCCGACGGCAGCAAGGGCGATGAATATGTCAAGCTGATGCTAATGCTTCCGGAAAAGCCGGAACCGAAACTCGAGGCATTCGTCGCGGGGTGGCAGCCGGTGGAATATAGTCCGCGGCAATCGATGGGAGTGTGATGATGGAAACCCAGGAATTCATCGGTCGATCGCACCTCGATACCCGGACATTGAATGCCTGGGTCGAAGCGGAGTGGCTGGTACCGGTAGCCAGCAAAAAGACATTTCAATTTTTAGAAGCCGATCTGGCGCGGGCGCGGCTGATCGGGGATCTCAAGGCGGATTTCGGCGTCAACGACGAGGGCATTGCGATCATTTTGCATCTGCTCGATCAATTGTACGGGCTGCGCTGCCTGGTCAGGGATATTCAGGCGATGGAAGCATCCGATCGCAGCAAGGATGTCGGCTGACGGGCGGCGATGCGGCGGCGTATTTCGGCCGCGATTTCGAAAGAGCGGAGTCTCGCCGTGTGGTCGTAGATTTGCGCCGTCAACATCAATTCGTTTGCACCGGTCTCGGCGATGAATGCTTCAAGCCCCCGCTCGACGGCGTCCGGAGCACCGACCACGGAATAGGCCAGCGCCTCCTCGACTCCCGTCCGCTCCAGCGGCGACCAGAGTTCATCCATGTTGTCGACCGGCGGCAAGGATCCGGGCGTGCCGCGTCCAGGCTGACGAATTGCTGTTGCAGCGATGTGATGAGAGGCCGCGCTTCGGCATCGGTATCGGCGGCGAAAATATTGACGCCGACCATCGCGTAAGGCTCGGAAAGCTGTTCCGACGGCTGAAACCGGGCGCGATACACATCGAGCGCCCGCATCAGCTCCGAAGGGACAAAATGCGACGCGAACGCAAACGGCAACCGAGCACCGCAGCGAGCTGCGCACTGAACGTGCTCGATCCGAGCAGCCAGATCGGGACCTGCATTCCCGCACCTGGCACCGCCCGCACCTTCTGGCCGGGTTGCAGCGGTCCCAGAAGGGCCTGCAATTCCATCACATCATGGGGAAAATTCTCAGCGGTCGTCGCCAGATCCCGGCGCAACGCCCGCGCCGTACGCTGATCCGTTCCCGGCGCGCGGCCGAGCCCGAGATCGATGCGGCCCCGGTAAAGCGATTCCAGCGTACCGAATTGCTCTGCGATGACCAGCGGCGCATGGTTTGGCAACATCACGCCGCCCGATCCAACACGAATCGTCCTGGTGCCGCCGGCGATATAGCCGATCACCACCGCGCCCGCAGCGCTGGCAATGCCGAGCATATTGTGATGCTCGGCAAGCCAGAACCGCTCGTAATTCAGCATTCGGCGTGTTGCGCCAGATCGAGCGAATTGCGGAAGGCCTGGGCCGCATCGCTGCCCTGATTGATCGGCGACAGGTCCAGAACCGAGAAGGGAATCACCGACATCTCCAGTTTTCAGATAATCTCGCGGCCAGGATCGCCGGCACACGCCAGCTGCGATCTAGGTATCTTCCGCAGCCGGCGTAGTCCCGCGCCGAACGAATTGTCGTTGTCACGACTGGATCAAGCCAAAGTCGTAGCGGAGGGTGGCGGTCAGCGGCGCCCGGTCCGGCAATTCCTCCCGCCGCGCGCCCAGCACCCTCGCCCCGGTAGACAGCGCGCGCCGCGCAACTTCGTCGACAACACTGTAGGTCTCGGCATTGTCGGACGCTGAATAGATCACGCTGCCATCGACGTCACCAACGAGACCGGGAACAACCGCGTCGAGATCGACCAGAAGTTGCTCGACAGCGCCTGCGGTTGCGGCATGCGCGGCATAGGAGACATCCGTCGTCGCACGTCGCGGCTTCAACTGGTCGTAGAGCGCGATCACCGCCTTTACCTCGCGCGAATAGAGACGGTCTAGAATCGGGATCGCGGTGTCTTCCAGCTCCGCATCCGTTTTCTGATCCGGATTTCCTTCGATCATCTCGTCGGCCAGCCTGGGATAGCTATTGAGCGAACGGTACATCGAGGCGAGCGGCTCCTCCGCCGCGACAACCAGCGGGGTATTCAGCCCGGCGAATACGTTGTGTATGGCCTGCTCGACCTTCCTCGCATATTTATGCAGCAGCACCTTCTCGCCTTCCAAGTTTTGCAGCCGGCCGCGCGGAGCCCGGACGTGAAAGGACGGACGCTGTGTCGCTTGCTCGGCGTTCCCAGGCAGGTCTGGAATCTGCAGCCGCACCGGCGGAAAGTTGACGAAGGCGTGGATCAGCCGGACGCTTTCTTCCGCCAATTCCAGCACGAAGATATCGTGCGGCGACGTCATGGCGCGTATCAGAGGCTTCAGATGCAGCCGGTCCGCCACCTCGGCCAACGGTTTTGGCGAGTTGGGCAGGCGGAACATTCGCATCAAGCCGGAGGTCGAGAGCACCGCCAACCCATTCGCCTGATTGTGCTAGAACGTATCGAACGGGTCTGACTTCGCGCGCTGCGCTTTCTGATCTTGTCTTCATCCTGAACGTCGTGCTCAAGGCCTGCGAGATGATCGAATCGCTCCTCGAAAACGGCGATCTTGCGCTTGTCGGCGCCGGCCTCCCTCAACTGCGCCAGCGCCTCCCTGGCGAGGTCCCTGAACGCGATGCGATTGGCCCGGATGTTCTGGACCAGGGGAGAGACCGGTAAGTACACCGAAATGCAGACCTCGCCCTTGATCTGTGCAAGCGCCTTAAACTCCTCCAGGGTCGGAATATCGATGTGAAGCATCGGCCCCTCGTTCAGCACCGCCGCAGAGATTGACTGAGGCGTCGCCCAGTGGCCTTGATGACTATCAATTACAACGGTAACTCCAGCGCCCAGGCAAAGACGCAAGCGGCGGCAAATCCGATCAGGACATGACCCCATTCCAGCAGCCCCCAGTCCCGCATCAATTTGCGCAGGGGTGAGAGGGCTGTTCCCGGCGGAATCATGAACAGCCAGACGTTCACCGGCATCATCACAAAATAAGCGTATGGCCAGCTCGCCAGGATGACGGTGCCGCCGATGAGCCAGCGTACGTCGCCGTTGGTCTTGAACTGAACGTAGGCGAGAATGGCCGATACCGCGGCAAAAACCGACAACACCAGCGTACCGCGCCGGTTGCTCCATTTCCATTCCCGAAGCATCGCCGCGCCGCTGAGTGCCAACCGGGCCGGCTGCTCGACCAGACCGATATAGGTGGTCGCGCCAAGGAAGCTGGCCGCGGCAGCGAATGCGTACAAACCGGGCCGCATGGTGCTGGCTCCCTGGCGCGATGGCGCGTTGCCCATTCAGTGCGATATGAATACCGGAACCGTCATCGACTGGAGCATACCGCGGGTTACTCCGCCCAGAATCATCTCGCGCAGCTTGGCGTGGCCGTAGCCGCCCATCACGATCAACGTTCCGGAAACGTCGGCGACGTAAGACAGGATGGCGTTGGTAACGTCGATGTCGGCCGCCGGGACTTTCACGATCTGAACCTTGACGTCGTGGCGGGCGAGGTGCTTCGCCATTTCGGCGCCGTGAATCTCGTTCGGAGAAATGTCGGTCTTTTCGTTCAGCACGATCAGCAGGTCGACCGTCGTCGCCTTGGCCAATAGCGGCAGCCCATCATTGATGGCGCGGGTCGCAGCCCGGCTGCCGTCCCAGCAACACACGACATGGTCGAGCTTCAGTCCATCGTTCTGGATGTACGGCACCACGATCAGCGGACGTCCGGACTTGAACAGCGAAGATTCGATCATGTCATCATTGTCAACTCCGTTCGGCTCCGACTGCATGAACACGCCGAGATCGAAACGCCGGGCGAGTGTCGACAGGACTGCCGGTGCTGACGCCCCTACCGGCTTGAGCAGGCGGTGCTCCGCGGAAATCAGGCGGCGCCTGGCGGCGGCATCGAAGCGTTCAATCGCGGCCAAAGCGGCCTTCTCGCTCTCGGCCATCATCTGGGACACGATATCGGATGGAAATTCCAGCATCACATAGCCCGGAAAATCCGGCGCATAGGCAAAAGCAACTGCGGTGAGATGCGCATCGAAGATCTCGGCGATCGCGATGGCAAAGTCGCGAGCCGGATCGCGCGCTGCCTGGTGCTCCAGATGGACGATAATGTCCTTGATCATCGAATTACTCCCGTGGGGACGTCAGGCCGTCAGAGAAAGCATTGTCGGGGTCCGTGCTCTCGTAGGCATTGATGCCGGTCAACCCAACCCAGCGACCACCGCTTGGTCGATGTGGCGGCGGCCGTCTCTGCGCGCTCCACGTCCCCGGAACGAAACTGGGCCGCCGGGGTTTTATTGCGGGGTTACGCCCTCACCTGCTTTCCATCCCGTGCGCGGCTGTTGGGGGCAAAGTGTGGCATTTTGCCCACTCGGTCCCTGGCGTTATGTGCTGTGTACTTCCTCTAACTGATCGCCGGATATTCGAACTGATCTAGGGAGCCTATGCCACCCTACTATTTTCATTACCGGGACGGATCATCGATATTCGAGGATGGAGTCGGCGAGGTGTTTGCGGCCTCCTTGGCCATGCAGCATGCCACGAAGCTCGCTCGGGAATTGGCGCGAAGCGGCGAACCGGCCAATGCCGCGATCGTCGTCGTCGAAGGCGGCCAGCATCTTTTCGAAGTTCCGCTGGGCACAGGGCGACTAGCTTGATCCGCACCACCGGCATCGTCGGACGTCCGCATTTCGTCGCCGGTGCGGTGCCGCTGCTCAGTAGCAATCCTCGACACGGTGAACGTGCCAACGCCATCCGTCCCAGAAGCGTTCGGACCGGACATAACATCGCGGCCCGAAATAGACCGGTTCGTAGGCATAGGCGTTATAGTAGGGCCTGGGGGCCGCGAGTGCTGCGCCAAGAATGGCCCCTGCCGCCAGGCCGCCGACGATTGGAGCGACGGGAAAGCCATGATGCCATCGAGCGTCCGCTGTCGTCGGGCTCGCAACCCCGCCGATCGAAACTGTCGCGCCCAGCGCGAGTGTGGCCAAGTTCTTTTTCATCACACGATCTCCACTACTTCGCATCGAAACAATTCGCACGCCCGGTATCTGACAAGTTTCGGACGATCCACCCCACAGGCTTACGAATGTAAGAGCCTGGCATGCAGCCGGCATTGGCGTTCGTCAAAGATTGGAACGATTGGATTGTCGTTATCGAATGCGGTCGTCGATAAAAGCCATCCGAGAGTTGATTGCCGTCATGGCCATCCGCGTCTTGTTTTGTCTGTTACGGGCTGGACCAGCCGTCAATTCCGATCGGCAGCGACTTCAAGAGGAGAGATCCATGAAGGTGAGGCTAAACCGCCGGGCATTCGAGCATGCCAAGGAGCTTATCAACGAAGGACGGATTTTACTGGACGAGCGCGATGCATGGAGCGAGCACCGGCCATCCGCACTGCAGGAAAATGAATTCATTCGCCTGCACGGTTTTGCCGACTACGGCAGGTGGTATTTGGGAATCAATGACGAAAAACCCGAGCAGACCAAGGGACACTACGAATTTCCCTATGGGGATTTCAGCAAGGTCCACCGCTGTGGCGTGCTCTCAGCAGAAAGCCGCGCCGGCCAATACCAGCACTATGACATCGAAAACGCGGTCGCGCACCTGCATGGCATGCTGGATGCCCGGAAGGGCGCGCCGGCATCGAAGCGTACACGCGCAGCCTCTCCCGGAAAAGCGGCGCGCGGGGCCCGACATTCGGCGCGGTGACGATCGCCGTTTCAGCGGTTCACGACCCAAAACACCAGGTTGAACAGCACGCTCAGCAGAAGACATGTCACCAGCGGAAAATAAAATGTTACATTTTCGCGCTGGATCACGATGTCGCCGGGCAGCCGGCCCAACCCGATCTGGCTCAGATAGGGCCAAAGCAGGCCGGCCACTAGAAGGACAAGGCCGAGCGCGACCAGAAAGCGCGCCATGGATCAACCCCTCGGATCGCTTGAATCAATTATCCCGGCGCTGGCCGAACAATTGCAGCAGCATCATGAAAAGATTGATGAAATCGAGGTAGAGCGCCAGCGCACCCATCACCGCCTTCTTGTCAGCGAGTTCAGCGCCGTCCGACTCGAGATACATCTCCTTGATACGCTGGGTGTCGTAGGCGGTAAGGCCGACAAATACCAGGACGCCGATGACGGAGATTGCGAACTGAAGCGCGCTCGAGCCGACAAAGATGTTAACCAGGGACACGATCACGATACCGATCAGTCCCATCATAAGGAACGAGCCGAAACCCGAAAGATCGGACCTCGTGGTGTATCCGTAGAGGCTCATCGCGCCATAGGTCGCGGCGGTGATGAAGAACACACGCGCGATCGACGTCCCGGTGTACACTAGGAAAATACCTCCCAGCGACAGCCCCATCACTGCGGCATAGATCCAGAACAGCATCATCGCCGTTCCGGCGCTCATTCGCTGGATGCCGAAGCTTAGGGCCAGAACGAAGCCGAGCGGCGCCAGCATGACGATCCAGATCAGCGGCGTGCCAGCGATGGCCTGGTAAAAGCCAGAGGCTGCGGCGGCGTGGGCGACGATGCCGGTCACCGCAAGACCACCGGCCATGTAACTGTAGACGCGCTGCATGTAGGCGCGCAGGCCGGTATCGATCTGGGCGCCGACCCATGGCGGCGTGGCCATCCCGTCGGGTGTTCGCCGGGGATTATAATCGTAATGGCTCATGGGCTGCTCCTGTGCGGTTTGTTCGGCTCGGCTTTCCTAGCGCAGAATCATCAATTGCGTAGGTCCCATCTCGAGGCGCGCGCAACGGACAAGTCGGCTTTCTCGCGTCTCTCAGGGAGCCCCGTGCCGGGTTTGTCTGTCAACAAGAAGCAAACCGATCACCAGCACAAGAAGCAGTATCGCAAGCCCGTAAGTACCGGGAAACACCACCCAGAAAATCAGAGCGCCCAGCACCGCCGCGGAAACAACGAACCAGAGCAGCATCGCCGCCCCGACGCCAACCATGACCAACAGGAGCGGCAGCAGCAGTAACGTTACGGCCACCACCATAATTCCCAACAATAACTGCTCGAGGATCACTGCAGCCTCCGGATCGCGACCATCGACCGAGAATGAGGCGACCGGCTGATCGCGGCCTTGACGGACATCAAATTCCGACCGATCGGCTAATGCGCATGCAGCGCGCGTTCGCTGCGAACCTGGTCGGCGGTATAGGGCACGGCGCTCGGATCGAATGATTGCCAGCCCGATTTCCTGTAGAGTTCGCTGCGTTCCAGCAGATTCACCGCCGACCGGTTCATGATCGGCACGATCCGCGGCAATTCGCTCTGCGGCACCCGTGCGGCGACCACGGTTCCGCCGCGGCGCACGCCCTCGACAAAGACTTGCGCGTCTTCTTCGTTGATGCCGGCATTGGTCAGCGCCCCGAGCAGGCCGCCGGCGACGCCGCCGATCGCCATGCTACCCAACAGAGCCGCGAGCCATCCGGCGCCGACGACGGCGCCGACACCAGGAATTGCCAGCATGGTGACGAGGCTGGCCGCGGTCGCCGCGGTGGCACCGATCGCAGCGCCGAGCGCTGCTCCCTCGACCTTGCCATCGGCTTTGCTGCTCGCGCCATAATTCCCCACAGGGACGACATTGGCGGTCTTGGTGGCACTGTACCAAGCGTCGGAATTGTTTGAAATCACGCTGGTCTCCGACGGTGGCAGGCCGACAGCTTCGAGCATGACCACGACCCGATTGGCGTCGGTGTATGAATCGTAAAGACGGCAGATGGTGATCAGCATGACACGATCCCTTTGCGAGAAGGCCTCTGCAAGAAGCGGCGACCGCGGCGGGGCGACGGCTCCAACAACGCGGATTTTTCTCACCGAGGCACTGACAGCACATTGACGAGTATCAATGCAAGGTCGCGGGATTTCGCTCCGATGCGAACATTCAATTTCGGAAAAATTACCTGACCGGCGTCAACTCCACGCTTCTTAAAGGGTCCTAAATTGGTTAAATTCCGCCAACCGAGCTTTAGGGGCCCGATTTGTCATGTCCTTTCTTGTTGCAAGGCTTCACGATGCAGCGGTCACGCCCGAGGCGTGGCCCGACGCGCTAACGGCGTTGACGGACGCAGCGGGCGTCGCGGGCGCAGCATTGATCCTTTTCAACAAGAGCACAGGTAAGGTGGATGAGGCGCATTTCTGCGGCCTTAGCGCTGGATTCAAGTCCGATTACGTCCAGCACTACGCTGCCCTGGACCCGTACTCGCCATTGCTCGATGGAAGCTGGAAAAAGCTCTCCGAGTGTCTTCCGGACGGTGTTACGAAGCAGCGAGTGGTACAACGATTTCATATTGACGTGCGGCGTTCGCGATATTCTGGGGACACGGCTTGTCGATACGTCCGATCATTGCGTTATCTTCGGTATTCACCAGCAGATCGGCCGCAGCTTCTCCGACAGCGTCGATTCGGTCGTAAATCTCGCGGGCATCCCGTTGAAGCACGCCGCCTGGCGCCATACCGAGCGTCTCTCTTCGCCGAGATCCGCTATATTCGACCTATCTCAAACAGAGGTTTCGGCTGAAGGAAGCCGGTTTTATTTCCACGTTGACAACGGCAGCCGGTATCCTGACGAAACCGGATCGGTTTTTTCGACGGCCGATGACGCCACGGCGCATGCCATTGTTGTTGCCCAAGAACTCGCGCAAGATGGCAGCTGGCACGGATCTTCCATTCTCGTTACGGACGACCGGGGACACGAGATCGTCCGTGTGCGAATAGGCCGGTAGGATCGCTGGCCTTCGTGACAAAATAGCTCGCCTATTCCGGCAACCGACGCGAGGCGCCGGAAAGCCGCTGACGATCAGCGGCGTTGGCCTCAAGATCGGCTGGGGGCAACCCCGCCAGCACGGCCAGCCGGATCGCTTCAGCAAGAGAGTGGGTCCCAAGTCGCGCCAGCATACGGGCGCGGTGCACCTCGACCGTCCGTGCGCTGATGCCGAGATCGTAGGCGATCTGCTTGGTCGAGCTGCCGCCGACCAGCCCATCGAGCACCTGGCGTTCGCGCGGGCTTAACTTCGCCATCAGCTTGGAGGCGACCACGCTTTCCCGATCACGGGTCGGACCCCGGTCCAGCGCCAATGCGGCGTTGATGGCATCGAGAAGCGCTTCGTCGTTGAAAGGCTTCTCGATGAAATCGACCGCACCGCTTTTCATCGCCTGCACCGCTGTCTCCACATCTCCCCATGCGGTCATCACGATCACCGGCATGTTGAACCCAAGGGAGTTGAGCCGCTCCTGCAGCTCCAGTCCGTCCATTTCCGGCATTATGATATCAAGGAGAAGGCATCCTTCGCTGAGGTCCGGCGCCGCATCAAGAAATGCGGACGCAGTCTGATACGATACCGCCGTCAATCCCGCCGTCAATCCCGCCGCGCGGAAAGTACGTTCGAGTGAGCCCAGCAATGCCGGATCGTCGTCCACAATATAGACAATGCGAACCGGTGAACCTTTTGATTGCATCGCTCTCCCCGTTTTTGGCGACGGTGGCGCGTGCCAAGCGCCGGGATGCACCCCCGGCGTGGACCGCTTTTCTCCCCGCGCTTGAATACGTCAATCGAGCTGGACTTACCGCGGCGCAGACTGCGGAACGTCAGCTCCGGCGTTCTCCAGCACCGAGTGAATACAACTAAGCAGTTCGTCGTCGCTAAATGGCTTGGCGAGGTAGCCCGCCGCCCCAGCATTCATCGCCTGGGCGCGAGCGCGGTCATCGGTGAAAGCGGTAATGAAGATGATCGGGACCACGGAGCCCGACGCCACCAGGCGTTTCTGCAATTCAAGGCCGTTCATGCCCGGCATATGGATATCCAGGATAAGGCACGATGTCTTGGCCAGGCGATCGGAACCGAGAAATTCTTCCGCCGAGGCAAAGGTTTCCACAGCGAAGCCATACGACTTCATCAGGCGTCGGACCGCTTTCCTTATCGAATCGTCGTCGTCGACGATCATGACGATGGTTTGATTGCCGGTCATGGGTTAGCTCCTGCGGCCAAAGGCAAGGTGAAGCCGAACACGGCGCCAAAGGGAGATCCGGATTCCGCCCACAAGCGGCCATGATGAGCTTCAATGATCGTGTTACTGATTGCCAGCCCCATTCCCATGCCCTCGGGCTTCGTGGTGAAGAAGCTTTCGAAGATGCGGTCCCGGTTTGCTGGATCAAGACCAACGCCGGAATCCGCCACGTTGACGACGATGTTGCCTTGATCGTTGAGTTGAGAACGGACCGTCAAGATACGTGGGCGGTCAGTGACCGCACGCATCGCGTCGATGCCATTCATGACCAGGTTGAGAACGACCTGCTGCAACTGGACCCGGTCAGCCACGATGGTCGGAAGCTTTGAACGCAGGTCGGTTTGGACGGCAACGCGATGTCGCTGCAGCTCGTCACGGGTAAGCGCCAGCACTTCCGCAATCGCGTGGTTGACATCCACCTGCCCTCGTTCCGGCGCGGTGTTCTTTGACATCGCGCGGATACGTTTGAGCACTTCGCTGGCGCGCCTGGCGTCGCGGACGATTTCGCCCACCGCGTCCTTGACCTCGTCCAGATCGGGCGGCGAGAAACCAAGAAAGCGCTCACACGCTTGGCCGTTGGTGATGATCGCCGCAAGTGGCTGATTGACCTCATGGGCGATCGATGCCGAGAGTTCGCCCATGACGGTTAGTCGCGTGGCACGCGACAGCGCATCCCGGGCGTCGTGCCAGGCAACCTCGGCGTTCTTGCGCTCCGTGAAGTCCTCAATGATGGCGGGTATACCGGGGATAGGGCTGTTCGGATCGAGGGCCCGCGCGGTGCTGACGCGGACCCAGATCACCTTGCCATCCTTACGGCAATACCGCTTCTCAGCCTGGTAGTCTTGGCGCTTGCCGCTTTGCACGTCCTGGATCATCTCTCGCGTGGCCCGGCGGTCGTCTTCATGCGTGATATCAACCGGGCCGAGCGACTGCAGTTCCTGCTCGGTGTAGCCAACCATCTTCTGAAATGCCTCGTTAACGGCGGCGAAGCGGTTCTGTTGATCCATGATGGTGATACCGACCGCCGATGCCTCGAACATGCTGCGCCAGCGCTCCTCGCTCGCACGGAGCGTTGCTTCGGTGTCCCGCCGCCGCACGACTTCCTCCTGAAGGTCCGCGGTGCGCGCGGCGACGCGCCGCTCGAGCTCCGCATTTGCTTCACGCAGCGCGGCCTCAGCGCGTTGCCTCTGAGTGATCTCTTGACCAAGGAGCTTGTTTGCCCGCTCGAGCTGCCCCGTGCTCGGCAACGCCAGCGCCAGCGGCATCACCTTCCAGATCGCGACCGCTGTGCCGACGGAAAGCAGCGCCGTGACCGCTTTGATGCCGCCATCGACCCGATAGTCCGGAAACCACAGGGTCCAGACGCTCATGGCATGGGTCGTGCCGCATGCAAGAATGAAGAGACCCGTCAACACGAAAATGGCCGGAAATGCCAGATCGGTGCGCTTCATGACGAAGTAGATCAGGGCTACCGGAATGGAGTAATAGGCAAGCGCGATCAACGAATCCGATGCGACGTGAAGTGCGATCAGTTCCGGTTGCCAGAGAAAGCACATGCCGTGGGGCATGTAATCCTGCGGCGACATCAGCCATGAAAGTAACGATGTCATGCTATGGCTGGCCTCAACGTCGGGAGAACCGTGCACCATGGGCGTCAGCATGACCTTACTCCCGATTCTTGCAAGGGATTAACATTCGATCTATTCCGAGCGAGTGCTGGTCGCGAACGAACTCGCAACTGCTAAGTTTTCATGCACCAGAGCGGTCCTCGGCACGCATTTTCAGCGCTATCGCATCGCACCCGACGTCCGCGGCCCCCTTTGGCGACTCTGACGGCATCCGCGACAAATTCGATTACGTAGAATTACGTAACGGCGCATGAGCCGGGCGCCGAACCGATTCGGGACGGCTCTCCTAGCCTGAATTGACGCCCGTCATGGCAGTCAAGCGGATTTGTCCGGCCTGTAGACCCAATGAGCACCACCAAGCAGGAAACCCGCCGGGCCGCCAAGTCCCAACAGGATTCGCCATGGCCGCACGTCCGGTTGTCAGAAACCGATCGGCTGGAGACATTCAGCGACAGCGTGCTCTCGATTACCATCACGCTGCTGGTGGCGGAAATCGTACGGCCGGAATATGCGTCGGGCCAGCTGTTGGAGAAGCTGACCGCGCAATGGGCCAGCTATATCGCGTTCCTTGCGTCATTTTGCTACGCCGGAGTTATCTGGCTCAATCATCGCGCGGTGTTCGCACGGGTGCGCTACTGCGACCGCAGTCTTCATCTGGCCAACCTTTTTCTTCTGTTGACCTCGGCCCTGATTCCTCTTCCGACGGCGATCCTGTCCGCAGCCGTCCAGAGCGGCAACGAATTCGATGCCAGGGTGGCGGTGACCCTCTATGCAAGCATTGCCGGGTCGATGTGCCTGGCATGGCTCATCGTGTTTCACGTTCTGAGCGTCCATCCATACCTTGTGGAGGAGGATGTAGATCCGGACTTTTTCCCAAAAGAACGCTTCCGCGCCGCACTCGGCGTCGTCTTGTACGCCATAGCGGGCGTGGCCGGCTGGCTATCGACACCGAAACTGGCCCTGCTGATCTTTCTGGCATTGCCGGTTTTCTACGGCATCACCAGCGAGGGTTTGACGGAAACACGGCTTCGCCTGCAGTTCGGAAAAGCCCATCGCCATGCTCTTGCGAAAGCCGATCACGAAGGGTTGCGCACCGAATAGCGTCCTTTCGGCGGTTCGGTCTCACCGCCTCGCCCGCCGCATGTAATTTGCACGGCCGCCAGCCAGTCCTGCCACATCGCCGGATCGACCGGCGCACCGTCGGCCCATTTTCAAGCCCGCCACGATGGCGTCGATCTCCTCGTCCGTCTTGCCAAGCCGCAGCGAAACCGTTTCGAGGAAGAATCGCATCGCGTCATAGCCCTCAATCAGGGTGATGGTGTCGCTCGCGTTCATTTTGGTCACATCTTCCGTCACGCCCGCCCGCGCAAACGAGCCTTACAAGGGCCGGCCTATTAGGGAAATTCTAATCCTGCTCCGCATTGACGGCAGTCAATTGAGGCAGATCACTTCACTCCTAATATCTTCACTTGGACGGTCCAAGGGCCGCCAATGTTCTCCGCTGCAGGAACGAATATGAACGAGGCAACCACGATTGCGCGGACACCCCGTGCCGCACAGGCGCCGAACACGGACGTGCTGTTCGTGCCGTACCGGCTTGGCCCCTTCAACCTGCGGCATCGCATCGTCATGGCGCCGCTGACACGCTCGCGCGCACGGCAGCCGGGCGACGTGCCAAGCTCCCTTGCCGCCTGCTACTACGCGCAGCGCGCATCCGCAGCGTTGATCGTGAGCGAAGCGACGCAGGTTTCGATGCAGGGCCAGGGTTACGCCTGGACGCCTGGCATCCACAGCCGTGAACAGGTCGAGGCATGGCATCGGGTCACCCAAGCGGTGCATCAGGCTGACGGGTTGATCTTCAATCAGCTTTGGCACGTCGGGCGCATTTCGCACCCTGCCCTGCAGCCCGACAATATGCTCCCGGTCGCCCCCTCCGCCATTATTCCGGAGGGCAAAGCCTTCATCGAGAACGAGCGCGGCGAAGGCGAGCTCGTGCCGTTCGTACGGCCGCGCGCGCTCGACATCGAAGAGATGCCCTACATCGTGGCGCAATATGAACGGGCGGCGATAAACGCCCGGGCCGCTGATTTCGACGGCGTCGAGATCCACGCCGCCAACGGCTATCTGCTCGATCAGTTCATCGAGACCGGCACCAACCGGCGCTTTGACACCTATGGCGGCCCGGTCGAGAACCGGACGCGATTATTGTTCGAGGTCGCCGAGGCCTTGATACGGATCTGGGGGCCGGATCGCATCGGCGTGCGGCTGTCGCCGATGGGCAAGATGAACGACATCCACGACGACCAACCGGAAGCGACCTTTGGCTACATCGCCGAGCGCCTCAGCGACTACCGCTTTGCCTATCTGCATATCGTCAATCCGGCGCTGGAGCAGATGCAAAGCGGAAAACCGCCGGATCCCCGGGCGCTCGCCATGGTCGAGGCGATCCGGAAGAAATTCAAGGGAACCTTGATGGTGGCGGGCGGCTTCCAGACCGACACCGCGGCGCAGTGGCTTCGCGAAGGCAAGGCGGACCTAATCGCTTTCGGCCGCAAGTTCATCGCCAATCCCGATCTGCCCGAGCGGTTGCGCATCGGCGCACCCTTCAATGCCGACGATCCGACGACGTATTACGGCGGCGGCGAGAAGGGGTACACGGACTATCCGTCTCTGGCACAGGATCGCGGCGAACAGCCGAAGGCCTGTGTCGACCAGCGCTGGCGGTGAGCCGCGACAGGTAAGCGGAGATCGTGCGATCAATGACTCAGGTTCGGTTCTCCGATTTCCTCAGGTTGGCGGCGCCCGCCTCGAGCGCCTGCCGCTCCTCGCCTGACATCTCCGGCTCGAAACTCCGGATGACGCCTCCGTGTCCCACCACGCTCGGAAGCGACAGGGTGACTCCAAAGTTCTTGTTGAAACTACCGATCGGCACCACCGCTCGCTCATCGCGAAGCACCATTTCCGTGATTCGTGCCGCGACAATGCCGATGCCAAACTGGCTGGCGTCATTGCCTTCGATGATGGTGATGTTCGCGTAGCGAACGCTGTCTTCGATTTTCTTGCGCACCCCGTCGAGCGATTCGCCGCGCGCCTCGATGAGCTTGCCGATCGGCACGCCGGCAATACGGGCGGCCGACCAGAGAAAGACCTGCGACACGCCATGTTCCCCGATTACCTGCGCCTCCACCTGGTTGGCATCGACATCGAAATGCTCGGCCAGGTGAACGCGGAAGCGCAGGCTGTCGAGGAAAGTACCGGTGCTCAGCACGCGATCATGCCCGGCACTCGTGCGGGCGGTATCGGCAAGCGGATCCGGCGGATCGGTGACAACGAGGATCACCGCGCGAGGCGCCGCCCGCACAATGCGGGGAACGATGTCGCGATAGATCTCGGCGTTGGTATCGAATAGCCGCAACCTGCCCTTGGGATCGCTGCGGTCGATGGCCCCACCGGCCTTTTCATTGATGCCGGCGGTAATCATCACCAGCTCCGAATTGGTGAGATCCTCGTAATCACCGTCGACAACGGTGGTCTTGGGACAAAGCGGGGCGCCGTAACACAGGTCGGTCGCAACCGCCTGGGCCCGTTTGCGCGTTCGGTCCACGATCACAATCGTCCGGGCACTGCCCCGTACAACGGCGGTGAGCGCGCAAGCACACCCAACCCTTCCCGCACCGACGATTCCAATTTTCATCTCAAATCCGCAATCGCCAAACTGTTGATCGACGTGCACGTAAAGTAGCCGCAAGGTGAGTGCACTATTGGTTTATCGTGCGTCTAATGCCGGTCACAAGGTTCCGGTAAACTGACAATGTTGGCAAGTGCGATCGAAACCGTCAGGGCAGGTTCATCCGCACGCATAATCCGGCATGCCGTACGGCGCAAAACTGAACCTCACCGCTGGTCGGTTCGATGAACCAGAATACCGGAAGAAAAGCGCTGATAGCTGTGGTCCCTGTTACCGCGCGCACATCCGAGGTCTCGGTCAGCGAGGGCCGGCCGATATCGGCCGAAAGCCTGACACAGTCGCCGTTGTTCGCGGTGAGATCCTGAAAATTATATCGCGCCGTGCAAATCCAGAACTGGCTGGCCCTCTTGTCGATGACATAGGCTGATGCCACCCGGTTGGTGGATGATTGCCGAACATCCGGTTCGGGAATCAGTTCGTAGCGGCCGGCGTGCGCCAGGACCGGTGAAGCCGCTAGGATTCCGAGAGCGATGCACATTGTCCCGAACCGCATCTGAGCACCTCAGTAAAATCGCGGAATCGGACCAAGATGCGGAGTCGGCCGGCCCGAAAGATCGAACATCACTTCATCGACGTAACACCAGCCCCAACCTTCCGGCGGATCGTAGGCCTCGATGATCGGGTGCCTGGTCGCGTGAAAATGTTTTGTTGCATGCCGGTTTGGCGACTGATCGCAGCAACCGACATGGCCACAGGTGCGGCAGACCCGCAGATGCAACCAGGGGTCACCGGATTTCAGGCATTCCTCACACCCCGGCGCGCTCGGAACAACGTCGCGGATTGCTGAGAGATGTTTGCAAAATATCGCCATGTTTTCCTGACGCGCAATCCGCGCCGCGCTCCGTTTGTCTCGGTTCCAATCCGATTGCGAAGATACACTTCGTGGCGAAGTAAGTGATCAGGCCGTAAGCTCAGGATCAACCGCAAGGATCACGGTCTTCTCAGCGTTACCATCGACGCTCTGTTCGCGCGGGATGACAGGCAGTTGAAGCACCAGCGCGTGCTGGCCTTCCGACAACAGATTCACGAGAACCGTTTTTCCGTCCGGAAACGAGAGGGCATCGTGATGCTGATGCGAGGCGCCCGGCTCGATCGCGCAAAATCTGGCCACGCTAAAGCCTGTGCTCTTGGTCGACAGCCAATTGCGATTATATCTGACGTCACGTTCGAATGCGAGTTCGGTTCCGGGAAGCAGACATACCGCGACATTCGGCTCTCCCTTTGCGGCAAAGCCGCGCGTGGATGTGCCGTAGAAGCCGGTCGAAACAAGCGTCTCGCCAACCCTGGCCGGGCGGGATGCGACGGTATGCAGGCTATAATCACACATGGGATTTTCTCCACTGATCTACGCGTTCAAGAACCTGTATCGTGAGGAGACGCGCACTGCGTTGACCGATGTCAAAATATCGGCGGACGAGATCGCTCCATATAATATGGAAGAGATCAAGGGGTCGCGGCTCATGTCATACTGCCCGGCATGAAGCAGCGAATGGAGGTTCCGAGAGATCCCTTGATGGGCCAGACCATCGTCCTGCCCACCCGGTTCGGCTCTGTAATCACTGCATCGTCAGGGACGTCGATCCATTCATTGTCTACGCGTACGCGGTAATGGCCACTCTTGGATTCCCAATCCGGGTCCGAAAGAGCGAAACCATCCGCATCCGAACAGCATGGTCCCCGACCAGACCTGAGGCTGTCAAACCACGGCTTGAGCGGAGATAGCGAATAGCGGCCGTCGTCGCGGGCCTGTACCCCGCCGATAAGTGTCGCCACGAGAATGCCGAAGGTGAAGCCCAGGACAGGGATCTTCATGCTCATGTTCGCCGCCTGATCAAGACACCGGTTCAAATCACGCAGGTTGCGCATTATCGCTGATCGTATCAACTCCATCTTCACCAGCCTTGACGTTCGTCAATGCTGGATTCGCGAACACCAGCCTTCGGCCCTGGATAGAAGCGTTCGCGCGGACTGCTCGGCTAGTGTTCACGCTCCAGCCGGTGCAACCGTGCCCGGCTCATCTGTCGTGCCAGCCTGCTCAAGAACGTGACCGTGGGTCGAAGGATCAAGAGGTCCGCAGCCAATGCGGCGAGCATGGCGAACGCGCTGAGCCAGCCAAACAGGCGCAGCGACGGCAGATCGGAGAAGACCGTGACGATCAGACCACAGGCAAGCACCACGGAGGTGAGAATCAAGGGCGGTCCAACAAGCACGGTTGCCCGCTCCACAGCGATCGCCGGGTCCTGGTCCGGCCGTTCCTCCTGCCGCAACCGGTTCAGGAAATGAATGGTCGCGCTGAGGCCCAATCCGAACGACACGGTCAGCGCCACCACGCTCGCGAACTGCAAGCCCTCTCCGATCAGCCACAGCAGCGTCCCAGAGAGCACGACCGGAAATATTCCCGGCAGAATGCTCGCCAGCATGACGACGACGGATCGGAAGGCCAGACCGATGAAAGCGGCGACAAACAGAAACTCAAGCGTCAGGCCTCGGTTCAGTTTCTTGATCATCAGGGCGCTATTGCGGGCGGCAATCGCCGACAGGCCGGTCACGGCGATCTTGTAGCCCGGATGCTTCACACGCACCTGATCCAGCGCCTTGTCGAGGCCCTCGATGACTGGCAGAAGCTGGCCGGCATCGACGTCCGGGACCCGGCCGGAAACCAGCACGGCGTCCTGTTCCGCAGGGATGAAGCGGCGCGTCAGGTATTGCGGAAGGATGTCGACATACTGCTTCAACGTCGTCACATCCGACTTGCCAGCCTTCTCGGCGAGCCATCGCCGCAGTGTCTCCAGCGACCACACATTGGCAATGCCGGGTTGCTGCTCGAAGGTTGCGTGCACCCCTGCGATGGTCTCGAGCGTTTCCGGGTCGTAAAGTGATTTGCCCTTGGGGAATTCGATCAGCACATCGATCGGGTTGGCGCCGTTGAGCTTGGCATCGAGACGGTGGCTGGCAGCGACGGCCTGCTCCCTGTCGGGCACCTGGTCGGCCAGCCGATACCGCGGTTCGAGATTGGCGTAGATCAGCCCAAGGCCGCCGACAACCAAAAGGCCGAGCAGGCTGTAAAGGCCGGGATGGCTGACCATTTTGGCGGCGATCCAGCCACAGAAGCGCCGGAGCACGTCTACGGCGGTGTCCGCCGCCTTGACTTCTGCCGCAAACACCGATTCGTTGCGCAGCAGCAGCACACCGAGCAGCGGCACCAGCATGAGGACCGCGAACATGGCAATCAGGGTTGCGACCAAGCCGGCTTCGCCGAACGTCCTGATCAGCTCGGATTCGGAAAACTGCAGCGCGATGAAGGAAAGTGCCGCGGTCGCGTGCGTCAGCACGCATGCCGGTCCGACAACCAGCATGGCATTGCGGAATGCCTCGAATCTTCCTTCGCCCTGAAGCAGCCGGTCGCGCGCTGCGAACGTCAACTGCATGCTGTCCGAAAAGCTGATCACCATGATCAGCGGCGTCATGACGTTGAGAAACATGTTGAGACGAAAATCGAGCCAGCCGAGCGCGCCAAGCGCCAGCACGATGGCAATCAGCGGCGGACCGGCCCCGATGATCATGAACGACAGCCGGCGAAAGAACAGGATGGCGATCAGAGCCCCGGCGGCAAAGCCGAACGCGTTGTAGACCAGCCGATCGCGCTCCACCGCATTGCGGATCTCAAGCTGCATCACCGGCACCCCGGAGAGGCGGGCCGTCAGCCCTGTACCGGCCAGGTCGTCGTCGATTGTCTTTTGAATCTCGCCGATGACGTTGCGCAGGCGACTGCTGGCGACGACAGCCGGATCGAGCGCGAGCACGATCAGCGTCAGCTGGCCGTCCTCCGACAACAGCTTTCCGCGAATGATCTCGTTGTTCTTCACGCGCTGGACCAGCTGGTCATACTCGGCACCTGCCGGCAATTGGTCGGGAAACAGCGGCGCCGGCAGCGCGTCGCCCTGTGGCGGCTGGCGGGCCGAGAACATCGAGATAATGCCTCTCGTGCCGTCGACTAGCTGCAGGTCGGTGACCAGATCGCGCAGCTTTTCGATCGAACCGCGCTCAAGCAGATTCTTGCCCTCGACCACGATAAGGACATCGTATTCGTTCGAGGGGAAGCGCCGCGTCACCTCCTCGAAGGTTTTGAACTCGGGCGTGTCGGATCGAAACAGCTGGCTGAGCGAATCGTCGACCTTGATGCGCGCCAGCCCAAAACCTGCCGCGATCAACAACACGATCGCGACAAGCCCGACCAGTAGTGGAAAGCGCAAGGAGATCAAGCCGATGTGCTCGAGTCCGAGAGCAATGCTCTGCGACCCGCTCGTTCGAGGCGAGCCTGGCCTTGGCTGTTTAGATCTTGACGTTTCCATGTTCTGTGGCCTGCGAGATGATCGCCCGTGCGGCTGGCGGGACGCCGCCATCGCGCTCTCTTGGTCAATATCTGGATAGGTCCGTGCATACGCGGCGACCATGATGGGCATCAAGTTCGCGTCCGAGCCGGATCGACGCAGGATTCGAGTTCGTCGTCCTGCTCGCAGCCCCAACTTGACGGCCGTCAAGGCAATCATGCTGCATTGATATACAGGCGGCGGATTGAGGGCCTGGCCATCATGGCGGGCGCTACTCCAACCGGAGGATAGAGCCATGAATCATCCGCGGCGACCACTCGGATCGAGCCGCGTGATGATCACCAAAACCGGATTTGGCGCCTGGGCGATTGGCGGCGGGGGCTGGGCATTCGGCTGGGGACCCCAGGACGACGCCGTTTCGCTGGCGACCATGCGTCATGCACTTGAAGCTCGGGTTGAACTGGATAGATACCGCCGCCGTGTACGGGCTCGGTCATTCCGAGGAAGTGGTCGGCCGGCTGCTGCGCGAACGGACACCAGCGGAGCGCCCGATGGTCTTCACCAAGAGTGGATTGATCTGGAATCCGAACAATCCGATGGCCCCGCCGCAACGCGTGCTCAAGCCGGAATCGATCAGGCGGGAATGCGACGCTTCGCTGCGGCGGCTGGGCGTGGAACGCATTGATCTCTACCAATTTCATTGGCCTGACGAAACCGGCACGCCGATAGAAGATTCGTGGAACGAAATGGTGCGACTGATCAAGGAGGGTAAGGTGCGCCTGGGGAGAGTTCAGTAATTTCGGCGTATCGTTACTGGAACGATGTGAAGCCATCCGGCATGTCGATTCGCTGCAGCCGCCGTTCTCGCTGATCAAGCGCCAGGCTGCCGCAAGCGAGATCCCCTGGTGTGCCGGGCATCATACCGGGGTGATCTGTTACAGCCCGATGCAATCCGGTCTGTTGACCGAAACGTTCAGCCGGCAGCATGTCGCGCGATTTGCCGCGGATGATTGGCGCCGGCATTCGCCTGATTTCAATGAGCCGAACCTGAGCCGCAATCTGGCCCTGCGTGACGCCTTGCGCCGATCGCGCAACGTCACCGCACCACGGTGTCCGCCGTAGCGATTGCCTGGGTGCCGGCCTGGCCCGGCGTTACTGGAGCCATTGTTGGCAGCCGCTCACCCCAGCAAGTCGACGGCTGGATCGGGGCCGCGTCGCTCGAACTGAGCACAGCCGACTTGCAGGAGATTTCCGATGCCATCGTGCGTTCCGGCGCCGGAGAAGGGCCGACGGTGCCGCAATTGGCGCGTGCCGATGCCTCGCACTAGCCAGTTGAGCTTCACTTGCGAGCAACAGCTTGCTGCTTTTGGTCGCCGGTCTTGTACGGCCTTAACTTCACATGCGCCGCTGAAAGTCGTTGATACAGGTTGCGCCGTCGAACGATCGGCCACCAATCATAAAGGAATATTTCGATTGGCCTCCAGTTCGCGACCCATCCAAAAATAAGCAAGCTCTCTTCAACGACACGACCGATCGGACCCGGCGCAAGGTTGACGACTGTTTGGCCAGTGATAACGGAGAAGGAGAGTACCGTGAAACCAATGGCCATCGCTCGTCGGCCGACGCGAAACAGCTCGTTAAGATCGAGCCCGATGACTCGGGCACGATAGGCAAAATATTGAGCGAAAGCTGCACCGAGTTCGTGAGTCTCCGGCGTAGACGCTTCTGTCTCTGGCAGATGCACAACGATCCTGAGTGGCTTATCGGGCGGAAGCTCTCTCGCCCATCCGACGATGAATTCCTCTACATCGTTATCGAGATCCTTTTCGCGGTACGGAAAAGGATCTAGGCTATGAAAAAGCTGGGCGATTTTCTCGATCCGAATCTCGATCGTATTCGCGGCAGTCGTCGGATATGTGCCCCGGGGCGTCTCACGCCAGCGGGACAAGATGGCGCTCGAACCAGTCGGACGCTAAGCGCGCCACCACGTCCAGGGCTCCGGGTTCTTCGAACAGGTGCGTTGCTCCCGGCACGATCATGAGCTGTTTTTCGCAGCGCAGCTGCGCCAGCGCTTCCCGATTTAACTGAATGACCTGACCGTCATTTTCTCCCACAATGAGCAGCGTAGGTGCCTGAACGCGCATCAAGGCCGCACCGGCAAGATCGGGGCGTCCGCCTCGCGAGACCACCGCACCGACCACATCGGTGCGCAGAGCCGCCGCCGCCAGCGCGGCCGCAGCGCCGGTGCTGGCACCGAAATAACCGATCCGAAGCTGCCTGGTATCGGGGAACTGGGTCAGCCAGTCGGTCGCGGCCACCAGCCGCTCGGCCAGCAGCCCGATGTCGAAGCGCAGCTGCGCCGTACGCGCGTCGATGACTTCTTCGTCCAGTGTCAGCAGATCAATCAACAGGGTTGACAGGTTTGCCTCGTTTAGCAGGCGCGCCACATAACGATTGCGCGAGCTGTGCCGACTACTGCCGCTGCCGTGGGCGAACAGCACAATCGCATGGGATCCCTCGGGCAAAGTAAGATTGCCATAGAGCATCACCTCACCGGCCGGGACGCGGACCAATTGCTCTTCAACCGTCTGATCTGCACGATGGTTCATGGCATGCTTCCTCTACCGAATGTGCGCGCAGCCGCCGCGTCGTTTACCGGGACTGCGGTGCTTGTTACACCGCGAACGGGAACGTCTCCGGAATCTCGCCGGTTTCCCACTCTTCCGTTGATTCGAGCGGCTTGACCGCACGCGTCTTGTCGAAATTGAGTACGGCGTCGAATTGTTCGACCAGTCGCGCCCCGAAATAATGGCTCTGCCGCTCGGTCTCGGGACGATAGATCACACCAATCGCCCGCTCGAGCCGGGGAGCCGCCAGTTGCTGCACCATCAGGTCGCTGTCGTTCAGGATAAGCAGGAACTGGTCGTGCCGCACCGCATGGAATAGCGCCTCGTAGCTACCGGCCGGTGCCGGGCGAACACGCTTGCGCTCGGAGGATTTGCCCCAGTCGGAGGCCGCAGTGACTGTGCCGTGGTGGGTGGTGAAGCCGATCAGCACCGCTTCACCGGCGTATTTCTCACGCGTGAGCTGGCCGACATTGAGCTCGCCACGCTGGCCCATTTCGGTCGCACGGGCGTCGCCGAGATGGGAATTATGCTCCCAGACGGCAACCTTCGCGCTTCCAACCTTCCGACCGAGATACTCAACCAGGGCGTCGAGGGTTTCAGCCATATGTCGGTCACGAAGATTCCATGAAGACACTTCCTCAAGGAACACGGACCGGTAATACGCCTCGGCATTTTTCACCAGACGGGCATTCTGCTCGGCATGGAACAGATCATCGTCCGCCAGGCCGCCGTCGCGCCGCATGGTGTCAGCCGCCCGGCGTTGCAATTCGATCAGTTGGCCGATGACCTCCTCCTCACACGACCTGGAAAGGTTCAGGCGCGTCATCAGACCATAGGCCTCGGTATCCTCGCCGACATGGTCGAAGCAGGAGTAACGCTCGCGTGCCCGCTCGGCCGCCTCGGGGTCGACCTTCTCGAGATATTGCAGCACGGCTTTCATCGAGGCATGGAGGCTGTAGAGGTCGAGGCCGTAAAATCCGACTTTCTCGGCACCCGGCGGCAGCGCGTCGTTGTAGGCCCGCAGCCATTCGATGAACTCGACCACCACCGTGTTGCGCCACATCCATGTCGGGAAGCGGCGGAAATCGGCCAGCGCCTCCACAGCATCGACGTCGTCGCTTGCACCGCGGACATAGCGGTTGAGCCGATAGGCGTCGGGCCAGTCGGCCTCCACGGCGACGGCGGAGAAGTTCTTTTCGGCGATCAGCCGTTTGGTGATCTCGGCACGCTCGCAGTAGAACTCATGCGTGCCGTGGGACGCTTCACCCAACAGCGCGAAACGAGCCTCGCCGATCCGCCCGATCAGCGGATCGTAATCGCGGGCCAATCCCGCCAACGGGTAGGCAATCTGGCGCAATGCCTTGATGAGCGGGCGGTCCACCGCCGGACCTTGCGCGACCTCGCCAGTTTGCGGCGTCCCTTGCCGCGCCAGCAGGATGCCAACCTCTTCGTCCGCGGTCTGGGAAAAATCCTGGTACCAGCGGCCGACGGCATGGAACGGCTCCGGCGTAATGGCACAGATGACGTCGTCGGCTTTTTCCTTCATCTCCTCGCAGGCTTCAGGCGACGCCATCGGAACCGCAACTACAATGCGGGCTGGATTCTGCTGCCGCAAAGCCTCGATCGCGGCGTGCATGGTGGCTCCGGTCGCGAGGCCGTCGTCCACCAGAATGACGGTGCGGCCGCGGACATCGGGCGGCGGCCGATCGCCGCGGTAAAGCCGCTCGCGCCGCTCCAGCTCCTGCCGTTCACGCGCCGCAATCGCCTCGATCGCCTGCTCGCCGATGCCGAGGCGCTCGACGAGTTGATCGTTGAGCACGCGCACGCCACCGGTGGCGATCGCCCCCATCGCCAGCTCCTCATAGCCGGGGACGCCAAGCTTGTGGACGACAAAGACATCGAGCGGCGCTCCGAGCCCGCGGGCCACTTCATAGGCGACAGGCACGCCGCCGCGCGGCAGCGCCAGCACGAGCACGTCGGGTCGATTGGCATAGGCTGCGAGCTTTTCGGCGAGCAGCCCGCCGGCTTCGCGGCGATCACGAAACAGTCCCGGCTTGACAAGTCCTGGCTGCATTCTCCTCCTCCCGTTTTGTGGAGGCGGCGCGAACTGTGCCGCATCAGGTCATTTTCAGCCTTGACGGCGGTCAATGCGACAGGCATTGCAGTCCTCGCTGGCGAGTGAACCATACTGACCGCGGCGACGCCGATCATCTACCTCTATCCCAACCGGCTGCCGAATAGGCTGGCGCCACCCCGTTACTGAGCGCAGCAGTCGCCTCCTGATGCGCTCTCTTCGGCGTGCAGTGCGGGTTCAACCGCATACCCATCGCATCCACGCTCCCCGTCCCCGAATCCTTTTCCGCGTCGCCCGACGATTCAGCCGCGCCATCTGCGCGAGCCACGTGCAATTCCGCCCCCACGACAGCCCCCTCGCCGATGGCGGCTCCGACCCGCTTGACTGATCCAGACCGCACATCGCCGGAGGCAAACACGCCACGCACGCTGGTTTCCAGCGGCAGCGGACGGCGGGATCTGTTGTTCGACGGGCGGGCGTCGAAGGGAACGTCCGAGCCGGTCAAGACAAAATTCTTGCTGTCCAGAGCGATCCCGCTATCCCTGAGCCAGCCCGTTGCCGGTTCCGCGCCGATGAAGCAAAAGACATGGCGGATCGGCTTTTCCGTCTCCTCGCCGGTCACATTGTTGCGCCAGCGCACGCGCTCCAGTTGCTTCTCGCGGCTGCCATAGAGGGCAACGATTTCCGTTCGGGTCAACACCTCGATATTGTCGATCGCCTTGATGCGGTCGACGAGGTATTGCGACATGCTCTCCGCCAGACTCGGACCACGCACTAGCATCCGGATGTTTTTAGCGAAGCTGCGCAGGAAGACCGCGGCCTGGCCCGCCGAGTTGCCACCGCCTACCAGAACGATTTCCTCATCACGACAAAGCCGCGCCTCGATCGGCGAAGCCCAGTACCAGACTCCCCGCCCCTCGAAATCGTTGAGGTTTGGAACGTCAAGGCGTCGGTAGCGCGCGCCGGTCGCCACGACCACGGTCGCGGCCTTGACGCGCCGGCCATCCGTGAGATGAAGCCCAAGCTCCGTTTCAGTCCGATCGAGCCGTACCACTTCGCAGGGTATCATCACCCTGGCACCGAATTTCTGCGCCTGCACGTAAGCACGGCCGGTGAGCGCCTGGCCGGAAATGCCGGCCGGGAAACCGAGATAATTTTCGATACGCGCACTCGCTCCGGCCTGTCCACCGAAGGCGCGCGCGTCGAAAACGATGACCGAGAGACCCTCCGATGCGGCATAGACCGCGGTGGATAGGCCGGCCGGTCCCGCACCCACGACCGCGACGTCATAGGTCCGATCGCGTTCGTCGATCGGGACCATTCCGAGTGCGCGCGCCAATTCGGTCTCGTTCGGGTTTTTCAGGATGGTACCCTTCGGACACACTGCCAGCGGCAGGTCCGAAGGATTCGGGGCATATTGCGCGACCAGTTTCGCTGCGTCCTGATCCTGTGCCGGGTCGAGCAGTTGATGCGGGTAGGCATTGCGCGCCAGGAAGCCTTGCAGACGAATGACGTCTGGACTGTTTTCGGCGCCAATCAGTACCGGACCTCCGGTGCCAGCCTCGATCAGGGCGACGCGACGCAGGATCAGTGCATGCATGATCCGTTCGCCGAGTTCGGGCTCTTCAATCATCAGGGCGCGCAGATTTTCCGGCGGAATCAACAGTGCTTCGACATCATCGATCGCGTGAACGTCGACGAACGCCGGCTGACCTGACAATTGCCCCACTTCGGCGACGAAGTCACCGGGCCCCTGCTCCACGATCGGGGCGCTGTGCCCGAAGGGATCGCGACGCGTGAGGCGCACCGAGCCCTTGATCAGCACATACATGCCGGGAGCGACGCTTCCTGTGACGAACAGCGCCTCGCCGGGGGCGTAGTGCCGGACTTCCCCAAAACGATGCAGCCGATCGATTTCATTCGGAGTCAGCTTTGGAAACATCTGCTCGTTGCGGTTATCGATCTTTGCCATTTCAAGCCCCCGACGCGAAATCGATTAATGAGCCATCAGGAGCGGAACAGGCGCCTCGTGCAGCAGATTGTAGGTCACACCGCCTAGCAACCACTCGCGCAGCCGGAGATGGCCGTATCCGCCCATGACGATAAGGTCAGCCTTTCGCCGTTCAGCTTCTGCCATCAACCGGGCGCCGATCTCGCTGCGGCGGCTCTTGACCCGATGAAGGACGGCGTCGATTCCATGATGCTTGAGATGGTTGACCGCATCGACACCGAGGATCGCCTCTTCCTCGGTTGGGCGCTCGCCGGTCACGACCACGACCGCGACCTCCTCCGCCTTGTGCAGATACGGCATGCTTTCGCCCAAGGCTCGCGCCGCCTCCCGGCCGCCGTTCCAGGCGATGAGGATGCGATCGAAGGCGATCTTGGGCCGCTCTGTCTCGGGGACCAAATAGACGTGCCGGCCCGATCCGAACAGAACGCCCTCGATCAGCCGCTCGGGATCCATCGCGCCGTTGGGACGCAAAGTCACAAAGCAGTCGGCGGAGCGCGCCTCGCGGGCGGCAATCCTGGCGATATCGTCAGCCAGCACATCGAAGCGCCGAATCTCTACGGGGCGCTCAAGCTGTTGCAGTCGCCTCGCCAGCAACGCCTCGCTTAGATCGCCGGCCTCGCGCGCATGGTCGATCACCTCGGCCGTGGCGTCCCCCTCGATCCGACCGGGTAGTGGCAATACATTGAGAAACAGGCCGATGACCACCTGAGCGTCGAGCCATCGGGCTATGTCGGCGACAGCCGCCAGCCGAATTTCGTCGGAAATGCCGCCGTCCAACCAAACCATCATATCCTTGATCATTCGGGCCGTCCTACATCAGCAGATCAAAAAGGCGGACACACCGCTGCCGGTGTCCATGACATGGCTGGTGGGCCCCCTACTCGATTGCACCGTAGCGATCATGGCTTGCGAATCCTCAAGCGCCATCGTGCCGCGCAAGGAGCGGACACCCATTGACGGCTGTCAGCTTCCCCTGATTTTTCAATGGCGCCGAAATTGACGCTCGTCACGGCGCCGTCTCCGATCTTCTGCCAATCTTCGTTGTTCGCGGAGCTCAAGCGATGGCAGGCGCTGCTAGTCACGTTGTCCCGGACGACAACTTCGACGACTGGGTCGTACGCGCCGACATTGGGCAGGAATTCGGCCACTACCCCACCCGCGAAGCCGCCGAACGGGTCGCGCAGGCGATCGCGCAAGATCGTCGTCCACCTCCCGGATGGAAAAACGAGCCGAACGCGTTTTGCAAAAAGCTGGGCCGCCAGATTGTTCCGGCGATGATCCGGCGGAATCGGGCGACGCCCTGTTACACCTTCATGCCGTCGACATGCTCGCGGGTCCATGCCAGCAGTTGAGGCAGGGGCATGACACCGGACTTGCGCGCAATCTCCCGGCCGTGGTGCACGAGCATCAGTGTCGGTATGCTTTGGATGGAGAACCGCCGCAGCAGTTCCTGTACGGCGTCGCTGTCGACCTTAACCAGCCGCAAATCGGGTTCGAGTTGGGTTGCCGCCTGTTCGAAGATCGGCGCCATCGCCCGGCAGGGACCGCACCAGATAGCCCAGAAATCAACCAATAGCGGAATGTCACTGTGCGTCGCGTGCCTGTCGAAGCGGGCGATGCTGTCCAGCGCCGCCGGCCGACCTTCGTAAAGCGGCCGGTGACAGGATCCGCACTTGGCGCCATCGCGCAGCCGTTCGCGCGGTAAACGGTTGATCGCATCGCAGTGCGGGCAGACGATATGCAGCGCGGTGGTCATGTGTACTCCGCACGAGGCTCGATGCTGCAGGATCATGCGTCGCCCGGGAGACCGCATTGACCGGCATCAATTTTTCGAAAGCCCGTCGTTAAATTGACGGCGTCATGGCCGGTTTGGGCCTTCTGACCGCAATGTCGGAACCTCAGCAAGATCCGTCAGCCCGAAGCTGAAAGCGCCAGATATTGTCCGCAATCCGTGACATTCAGTCGAAGAGGCGCAGATGATCCCGATCCGGAACGCAGTCCCTTCCCGCTACCCGCCGGTGGTCACCTGGATGCTGATCGCCATCAATTGCCTAGTGTTCCTGTTCCAGGACAGCCTGGGCCCAGATGAGCTTGAGCTGTTCTTGCGCCAATTCGCGCTGATTCCCGCGCGTTATTCCGAGGCCTTTGCATCGGGGGAAACCGACCTGGACGCCGCGGATATCCTGCCCTTCTTCTCCATGATGTTTCTGCATGGCGGGTGGCTCCATCTGATCTTGAACATGTGGACGCTGTGGCTGTTCGGTCCGACGGTCGAGGATCGGATGGGTCATGCCCGCTATCTGGCGTTCTATCTGGCTTGCGGCCTTGCCGCATCAGTCGCGCATCGCAATATCGGCTGGAGAAACTTCATCCTGATAGACAAGCTGGCGGACCTCTGCGTAAGCGGCGTCGATCATCGCCTTGGCCGTGTCGGCTTCAATCCATTTTACTTCCTTGCCATCCGGCCCTTCGGCGATGATATCGGGCCCGTCATAGTGAATGCTTGCGGCGTTGTGGATCGCCAACGTGTTCCTGAGATTGCGTCCAAGTCGGATGGGGACGAGCCGCAGTTCCTTGTGACCTTTTCGATCCGGATAGACGCGCTGATTGCTGTCGGAGAATACGCGCAGAGTTCCATCCGGCACTAAGGCAGATTCCAGTGCTATCCACCAGCTTGTCTGGAAATCTTGACCTTCATCGACAATGATGTGATCCCATCTCAGGTCAGGACGCGCAGTAACAGCATGATTAGAAGTTCGGGCGCTGGACCTCGTGCTCCACACGCCGGGAGGTCTCGTACTGGCGGCGCTCCAAATCGCGAAAGCTATCCGCGAACACAAGGCGAAGGTCACGGCCGTTGTGCCGCACTACGCCATGTCAGGCGGCACGCTGATCGCACTCGCGGCCGACAAAATCGTGATGTGCAAGCACTCGGTGCTCGGTCCCATCGATCCGCAGCTTGGACAGTCGCCGGCGGTCTCACTCATCAAGGCCGTTGAGGAAAAGCCGGTGGCAAAGATCGATGATCAGACGCTTGTTTTGGCCGTCGGCGTTCTCCAGCTGCTGAAGCTGTATCCGCAGCCGGTCCGCATGCAGAACAGCGGCGGCGTGGAATATCTTCCGGTACGCCGAAGTCAGTCCGAGAGCACTGGAGTTGATTCCACGCAGTGGAGCTAACCTTGTCGACGCCGGTCTTTGCGCGGCGCCTTTTCCCCGAGAGGAGATTTCACCGATGCGCATCGAACCGGCTTTTCTGTTTGACCTCGATGGCACGCTGGTCGACAGCGTCTATCAACACGTTCTCGCCTGGAAGACTGCCCTTGATGCCGAGAGCATCGAACTCTCTGTCTGGCGCATCCATCGCAAGATCGGCATGAGCGGAGGACTATTCACCAACCAACTATTGCGCGAGACTGAAGTCGAAATCGATCCCGAGCGCATTGAGCGGCTGCGCCGGGCTCATGCCGAGGCCTACCAGCGGTATGCCAGCGGGATCCGCCCGCTGCCCGGCGCGCGCAAGCTGCTCGCTTGGTTCACGGAAGCCGCCATACCTTGGGCAATCGCCACCGGCGGCCGGATGGAAACAGCAGCGGTTAACCTTGCTGCGCTCGACGTCGAACTCACAAAAATTCCTGTCATCACGCGCGATCACGTTCGATACGCAAAGCCAGATCCAGACCTATTTCTGGCTGCAGCGGAGCGGCTCGACGCCCCCATCGAAGGGGCGGTCGTCATCGGCGACAGTATCTGAGACATGATCGCGGCCGCACGCAGCCGGGCGTTGAGCGTCGGACTGCTCAGCGGCGGCTACAGTTCAGACGAATTGCGGCAGGCGGGGGCCCTTCGCGTTTATGAAGGCCCGGCCGATCTCTTGAATCACATCGATGAGGTCGGCGGGCGACGATAAGCCCAGGTCGGATTCCGACTGTACTGCGACGGATGTGACATTGGTTGCTATCTCGGCAACAATTGAGGACGCTCACCTCTAGGCGTTCGTTGTTCGAACCACAGCAATTCCATCCAGCATGAACTGAACCGAATACGCTGCGAGCAAGATCCCGAGCAGCCTGGACAAGACGGCGTTGCCTGTCCTGCCCAAGGTTCTGGCAATCAGCGAGGAGAGCTTGAAACAGAACATACAAATGAAACAGACAAGCAGAATGATTATGATCACAATGATCATCCTAGGCACCCCTGCTGCCGCGCTGGACGACAGCAGTGTGGTTGCGATCGCGCCCGGGCCGGCCATCAGCGGGATCGCGAGCGGAAAAACGGCAATGTCGGCTGCATGTTCAGATAGCGCCTTATCCGCCTCTCGCGCCTCCCGGTGAGGCCTGTCGCCAAAGACCATCCCATAAGACAACCCAAAAAGAAGAAGTCCTCCCGCAATCTGGAAGGCGGCAATGCCAATGCCGAGTTGGCGCAGCAGCCAGTTCCCACATAAGGCAAGCGCCACCAGCATCGCTGCAGCGATCAGAGGAGAGCGGATTGCGATCGCCGTCCTCTCCTGCTCACTCAAACCGTGTGTCGCCGACAGAAAAGCGGGCACGCGGCCGACCGGGTCGACGACCAGCAACAGCGTCACGAAAGCTGACATCGCGAAATCGATCAAGGCTCTGCTCGTGGCCATTCGCCGGAGAGAAGAGACTGCAGAGCACGGCGATGATCTTGATCACGACAGGAGGACCGCGTGGCTACGATGAGCATTGCCGCCGCTGACCGTATGACTTGCTGGTGCCCTGTCCCTGTCTCGCTAACTGGATCAGCCGGCGGGAAGATGCGGTCGTATATCGCGCGGGCCTCTTGAATTAGGCGGGCTTGCTCGCGCTCAGACCTTGGGACAAATCGGATAATCCCGCCCATATTCGCTCCAAACATTGGTTAGAGAAGGAGACGCATTTCTTCCGCAGTTGGGCTGTGATGCCGCCCATCAGGTCATGTCCGCCCGCTCGCCCTCAGCATTAGCAGCCGATCGGGCTAATGCTTTGGCCGCATCAACATGCGAGGCTTTCTCAGCTCGCCGCTGGTAGTCGTCGGCAAGCGCCTTAAGCTGACCCGCAATCGCCCGGTCCGTCATGGTTTGGGCGGCGTGAAGCAAAGTCTCTGCTATTTTGAAGTATCCCTTGCCTCGTTGTGAGATCTGCTCGAACGTCATGGAGCCCTCCGCGGTTCTCTGTCGCTTGGCCCAAGGCGATTTGGGGCCAGGGCAGCCAACTCCGATCACTTGCCCGGCGAGCTCTGAGGCGATCGACGCACTTCCTGGAACAAGCAGGAGTCTGCCACGAGTGGTACCGAACGAGACCAAACCTGCCATCACAAACCGCGCATCGCGCAGCTCTGCCACATCTCAGACTTTCGGAGCAGTCCAGCATTGGCAGTCTCCCCTCTTGGTATCATCGTCGTTGCTCGTCGATCATCCTTCTTTCACGGTGGTGCTTTATGAGCCTGTGCGCCTTTCCAGCCCATACAACCTAGACGATCGCGATCACCGCTCAATTAAACTTGGGTAATCGTCGGGCACCCAAAGTGGTCACGGAAACGATACGAAGGTTTATGGTGCTCGAAAGCCGGCAGCTTCTCGATGCGAGACTTCGATTAGCCCGACAGGCAATCGTGCTCTCCAGGGTATCGTACTCATCCAAGGCCATCTTGATCATTCGTGACCTGGTCCTTCATTGACAATCATCATCTACGTTCGAAATATTTTCGGACCTGCGACCAAGGAAGCGGGCCAGCTGTGTGTACCGAAAATTCAAATCCGAGCATAGCTGTGGTGCAATCCACCCAAGATAGCGTGCGAACTTAGGACGCCGGTTCGCTGAACCGGACGAGAGATCGGTGCATCCTTGTGCAAGGACCGATGCGTTCTGGCGCCATTACCGAACTTGCGCGCCATATTGTTTCTATCCGAAGGAAGCCAGTACCGGCTCGCGCACGTCCGCCCGGATGACGCGGGAATCGATCCGCGCGCCTTCGACGTCCCAGCAACTTTAACTAAGGTGATAAGTCAACGGTAACAAAATATACGTCCAGCAAAATACGCTGACCAAAACGCCCAACACAATGATGTCCTCAGACATGCGGGAATCCGTCGGAGTTGGTGAAGCCGATCGCGACATGCATCGAACCAACGGGCTATGGCGGCACGCGTTGCGCGATCCGGCGAAAACAAATCGAATCGTGATGCAGGTATAAATTGATCGGCGTCAATGGCATCAGGCGCCGCGCAGATAGTTCTGCAATTTTCGGGGTGTGTCGCAGCAAGCAGTTACTGCGTCAGAAATATATATGCGACGATCAAAGCCACCATGCTCGCGAAAATCAGCAGTGCCGAGAGGGATTTTCGGATCATTGGCATGGTCGAATGGCGCGCAGCCGATAGACCGGGCTGAGGTTTAGGCCCTCGTTGGAACCGCCTGGCTTTGCCTTCTGTCGTTGATGTGCGAGCCTTTGGTTCCGGCGCAGCGCCCACGCCTCCCATCTCGTTGTAATAGGCGCAGTAGACCTCGCGAACGGCCACGGCCGTGGACTCGGCCTCGCTCATTGTCTCGAGTCGGGTTCGATAGTTAGTCAGAAACCTCTGGGCGTTTGACGGAAGGTCATCGAAACCACCGAGCTTGGCCATCATGAGCCAAGTGGCAAAATCCGCCTCGGCTTTCGTGCGAGCTTTGCTGGCGATACTGGTGTTGGAGCTGGAGGACATGGGGGTCCGATTGGTTGGCCCGCCCAAACTCGCCGGCGTTCATGGCTATCGTTGGACAGTTCGCTTAGGTATCGCGGTTGACGTCAGGTGTCCCGCCGACGAGATTAGCGGCTGGCTGCAGCCCCCCTGAGTGCCACACCGGGATTGATTCTCCTGGCAATCCGGTTGTCGACCAGCCTGTAGTTAGCAGTCGGTGTATAGCATCTCCCATGGTTGGGATGCGGAAGACGTAGCACGGCTCAAGAAACTCTGGGCCGCAGGGACTCAAACCATGGCGAGAAGGATTTCCGCACTCACGATGAAGGATTGTTTGGCCCGGTGGCTTCAGTCATCCGGATCGACAACGAGGCTGCCGTGATCGTCGCGACGGCCAACGAGTCCATCTTCGGATTAAGCGGCAGCGTCATCACGCACGATACGCACGAGGGGAGCGCGTCGCCACCGAGATCGAGAGTGGTTGTGTTCGCAAACGACAACGTTCGCTCCGCTCCGCGACTTCGCTTCGGCGGCGTGAAGGAGAGAGTGGTGGTTATGGACGGGAGCTTTCTGACTACGGCATCAAGGGGTTCGTCAAAATCAAGACGATCGTGGTGAGCTAAGACGCATTAAATAGGTGCAAGTCGCTTGAATAATCGCCAATCAGTCTACCAAAATTTCAGACGCCGATCTGTTCGAGCACAGAACGTCTGGTCGGGGGGTGATCAAAAGGATGAGCTTGCGACTTCATTGGGCGTTGATCTTCTGCCAATGTGAGATTTCGGTTAATTAAGATTCAGTGATTTTCGCGCAACGCTTCGAGCGAAGCTCACCGTATCTCGTTGCCCGTGATTCCGCAAAGACGGTGCGCCTATTCCTTGCTCGGATTGCGTTGCTTTCCGATCTGCTGAGGTGGTTCGTCATAGCCGGCGCGGCTGCTGTAGAAGACGAGAGTCATCAATGCGATGCCAATCACCAGCGAAAAGAAGATTCCAAGCGCCATGGCGATGTAGCCGTGCTTGGACACCTGCACATCCTGGTCCATAGTCCAGCCCTCATAGCCGAGCCAGATGGTGGCCGCGAGGATCGCCAGAAGCACCGCAATGATGGCCCAGGAACCTGTCTTCATATCGACCCAATGCGCTCCGCCGCACGCCTGTTCCGTGCTGGCGATGGCTTCTTTCCTAACTTCGAAGGGATCAAACATCTTCGAATGGCGGCTTGCTGAGCTGCCATTCGCTTGACCGCTATCCGGTCAAATCAAAAGGCGCTGTGCCTCCACGGCTCATGATGTGGCGTAATCCCTGGCAAACGGGATTCAATCTCCAAATTTACTCTAGCGTCGCGATCTCACCTCCGCCTTGACGATTATCAATTTCATACATCTCTTCCTCCCCAAGACGCATCGGTTTTGGCGCACTGAAATTGACAATCGCAAGATGAGGCCCCCGCTCAAGCACTAGCAGACAAGAGAGCTTTCGACGACTGACGTTCATGTACTGCTCTCAAGGATGGTCACGGGAGGTGCGTCATCGCATCTTTGCGACATTGCCAAGTCGGTTGCTCCGGACGTTAAGATCCACGAGCTTGAAAATTTGCTTCCAAAGCGTTCAGAAGCGAAAGTCGAACATGTGAACGGAGATCCGCAAAGCGAAGGATTTGTAGGCCTGCCCCTTTCGCTCTGACCTCCCGACACGTGCGCCGTGGCGATCGTTTTCGATCATGCGGCGAGGGAGGCAGGCAGGCAGGACGCAGGTCGCGAAACTTCCGGCGTTCTTTCTGATAGGCCGCGAGCAGAGCCGACAAGTGCAAGAAATTCCTCGACACTTCGATGATCTACTGGGACGCGTAGTCTGCCCAAAATGACAAAGGCCGCCCCTTCATTGGAGCGGTTTTTCCATTTCGGAGCCAGTGCAAGCTCGGCGGCACAGTGTAGATCGAACCCGGTCTCCAGCCGCAGTCTCCCAAAAAAACGGGAGTTTTTCAAATGTCTGCCGGAGACTATCGGCTATTTTGCTCCGGAACTGCACAAATTCGGAGTCTAAAGACTGACCGCCGGTTCGCGAAAGCACGCCATTGGCGGGCCTTTCTGCGAGTATTAGGGACATTTTTTCTCTGAGCGCCGGACTGGCTGGCTGGAGTGAGAGGATTCGAACTCACGCATTCCCGATCGAACCCGGTCGCTGCGTGAATTTCATCGAATTTGGGAATACGGCGGGGTCTTCATGGATCACTCATAACCGGTGTCGGCCGCAGTAGCGGGATTGAGTTTCAACGGCGGGAACCGCAGTCTTATAAGGGCGGATGGGTCAGGCAGGGTGTGTGCGCGCAGAATTATGAGCCTATCCAATTTGGCGGAGCGAACACGCGCAGAGCTCCCCGTCGGATCTTGTAGTGGAGCGGCGACTGCATAGTTGCGACTTCCCCATCGAACGCGACGAGCAGCCGGCTCCTGCGTGCGCTGATATCGGCAGTCGCGCCCTTGAAGATGCGAAGATCGCGCTGCTGCCTGACAAGCCCGAGAATGCAACGGCATGCGAGCCAGAACATCGAAAGCCGGCCTTGCGTCCTGGCTACGTAAAGGCACAACTCGCCTCGATCGAGCCTCTCCCGCGCGCCAAGCCCCGGTCCGGAAATTCGATACTCATTGTTTCCGACGAATACGCACGGGCTGCGGCACGGCTCAACAGTCCCTTCGACAAGGATGGTAAGCCGGAACAGGGGCAGGTTGCGAAGCACGCGAGGCATGGCCAGGATCATTGCTATCCGCTTTGATAGCCGTTCCCTTCGCCTTCTTCGCTCTCGCTCCAGCACCAGATACGGATAGAACCCGATCGACGAGTTATTCACGAATATCACGTCGTTGACTTCTCCCACGTCGACAGCACGTTGTTCTCCGGCTCCGATGATCGCCACAGCCCGTTCCGCAACGACGGATATCCCGAGATCTCTGGCAAAGTGATTGAGAGTCCCAAGCGGCAGGATCCCGAGCGGAATGTTACTTCCGGCAAGCACGCTCGCAACGGTGCGAACGCTGCCGTCTCCACCGCCGACGACGATGGCATCGAGTTCCCCGTCGACGACCTGCTGCCGGGCTCGCTCAGCCGCTGATCCCAACTCTGAACCTGGCAGGAACTCCAGAGCGGCCGCGATTCCGTGCTTCTCGAATGCCGACGCAAGAACATCGCGCAGCGTTCCAGCACCCTGGCGCTCGATCGTACCGGCAGATGCGTTCAGCAGCGCAGCAACCCTGAGCCTTGCATCGGGGAGCATCGGTCAGATTCCTTAAGAGCGTCATGACTTTTCGGGCGGCTCGACTTGTCCCCCGCGTTGCAGCCATGTCATGAGCACCCAGCAGCCCATGGCCCAGGCCGTCCCGATGCACCAGCCCGCCAGCACATCGGTCGGATAATGAACTCCGAGATAAATTCGGCTCAGGCCGACCAGAACCGTGAGCATCCCTGCGAGCGTCATGAAATAGATCCGCACCGGGATCTCGGAATGGGTTCGGGCCAACAGGGCTCCCAATGTCAAATAGGTGATGGCTGACATGGTGGCGTGGCCGCTTGGGAAGCTTGCGGTGAAGACCCGCACGGCAGGAACCACGAGATCAGGCCTCGGCCGCGCGAAGCTGAATTTCAGCAAGCTGTTCAAGGCCACGCCGCTTGATACCGCGCCCAGCATCAGCCACGCTGCGGCTCGCCTTCGCGTCAGAAGCAAGTAGCCGACCACGGCAAGCAATAGGATCCCGAGCACGATGGTGCTGCCAAGCGCCGAGATGTCGCGTGCCGCTTCGGGCAGCCATGGCGGGCCGATCGGAACGCCCGGATTGCCGGCCTGACGAACCGCAAGCAGCAGTTTTCGGTCGAACGGCAGTGTTTCGCCTTCAATCACCTCCTCCGCGAGCAAGCCAAACGCCAGAAGAAGCGCCGCTATCGTCAAGATGGATGCGAAGAGCCGGGTCTCCGCCTGCGATAGTTTTGCGATTGGCTGCCCAAAGACCCGCATCTGGTCGCTCCCTGGAAGGACCCAGGCCGTTGTATCACGGTAGGTCAGCGTATCATTGCGCCAATGCAGGCCCGGCGATGCACTCGCCGATGCTGGCCGCTTCATGATTCAAGTGGGCCATGCAAGGGACGGTCCCTCAGTGGGCCGCCTTGTCTGCGGCGCGCACGCGGCGGCGCGCGCTTGCTAAAAGACCCTCCGCTTCAGCCGGCGTAATCCCGAGGGCCAGCCCGACCTCCTGCAACGGCACCCCATGGACCTCGTGCATGAGCAGGACTTCACGCTCGCGCGGAGCGAGCCAGCCGACAAACTCGTCTTCCTCCGCGACGTCTTCCCGCGCACGATCGACGGTGCCGCTGAAGACTTGCGAATTCTTCGGATATTCCAGCTCATGCGATTGCCAAAAGTCGTCGTCGTTCTCATAGAGCGGGTCGGGCTCTACCTCCTCGGGGAACAGCTCGGTCGTCGTCCGGCTGCGCCCGTCTTCGCGCGCAGCCAGCGCTTCTGCTGTGCGGAAGATCGAGGCCAGCGCGAAGGCTTTAATGCCGAGCGTAGAGGACAAACGCCGGCGCTCGCGCCACACGCGTTGTAGCGCCATGTCCAGCAGCTGCTCTGGCGTCGGGTTATCGGGCGCAAACTGCCCGAGCGTCAGACGATGGCGCAGCTCACGCTGCGCCGCCTGCAACAGCTCGCGGTAGGTGGGTGCGAGCGCACGATCGAACGCTTGGCCGTCGGCCTCCGCGGCCTGTCTCCACGGCGGCGGTATCTTGCTCACGATGCTGCTGCCTCTCCGTTGAGTGCGAGTTGGACCGGATAACCCAATCGCGCGTCTGTGGCCTTGACGGCCGTCAAGCATCGGGGCGTCGCAATTGAGTAAGGTCAATTCCCGTGGCGGAACCAAAATCCTGGTCCGCCGCTTCATTTCAGGAAACTCGCCCCGAGGGGCCGCTGAGGTGCAAAAATGGCCGATGCGATTCCGACGCTGTCGATTTCGACAGAAAAGATCTGCTTTGTGGTGCTGAAAGCGCGTGAATTCGACGTCAAGGACGCCGACACGAGTTCGGACGAGGATGGATCCAATCCGGCCGACGACCGCATGGTCGAGGTGCTGGAGAATCGGCCTGATGATCCTGTCGACCAGGAACTCGTGGCGTTTATCGAAGCCATGAGCGAAGACGAACAGGTCGATCTCGTGACCCTGACCTGGCTCGGCCGGGGCGACGGTGGCCTGGAAGACTGGGATGATTTGAGGGCCGAGGCCGCGCGCGTGCACAACAGGCGCACGGCATCCTACCTCCTCGGAATACCCCTTTTGCCCGACTTTTTAGAAGAGGCCCTCGCGGCGTTCGGCCGTTCGTGCGAAGAGTTTGAAGAGGACCGCCTGTGAGATCCGCCAGGGACCCACAATCATACCACCTCTCCCCACGTCTCGATCCTCGTCCGCCCGAGGATTCGGCGGGCTGCTGGCAAGCGATTTCGCGGGCGGCCGCGCGCGTGGCAGGCTCCCAGGACTCCAAGGCCCGCCACGCAGTCCTGATACGGGAATATTTCAAATATTTACGAGACTATCGGCGATTTCGCTCTCAGATTGTCGGAATTGGGAGCTTCGAGACGGCGCGCCAATCTGCAAAAGGACCGCAATTGGCGGGCATTTATACGATTTACGTGAGTACAATCTCGAGTTGACAGACTGCCTGGCTGGGGCGGGAACAACCCTACTATCGGCAAAAAATAGCGTTTATTCAAATGTTTAATGGAAAGTGAAGAACGCCAATACCGTCATAAATACCGCCAATTTCAATTGCTTTCCTCGATGCCTATACCCCTTGCCCCAAAATCAATGTTGGGCACATCACATCAATGAGTTGCGAATCTAACTGCACGTTCCCTACGTAGTGATGTGGGCCCATTTTTCTGCGGAATGGTTCGATGATACATCAGTTCGTCAATGTTACGGGTCGGATCGTTGCTACCGAGCGTGGCGAAATGGCTATTCCCCAATGCATCGCTGATGCAGAGGCCGACTGCGGCACGTCAGCCGTGCTCCCCAGCATGCCGTCCGGTGAAAACGTCGTGTTGCTTAGGAAGAGCGCGGTTTCATCATCAGCGACTCTTGTCCTGAGGGATAGCCCTTCCAGCGAGAACCAGACCGATGATTCGCTGTCGTCGGTCACATTCAAACAGGCCGGTAAGGAGCCCGCCCGCGAACTGACGATCGAATATCTCGACGGCAACGGGCTCGGCCTGTCCTGCGACATTGAAAGGCCTCGTGCAGCGCTCTTCTGACTGATATTTTTGGCTGCAGAGAGCGGCATAACTCAATTCGTCGCGCGGGCATGCATTCGGAGAATCTGCGCTGGTTAGGTTGCATATCCTGCCTTGATCAGGTTGTTGGACGATGCGGCGATCAAATAGCAGCCGCTATTGCGCACTAAAACATAGGCCAATATGCCCTCTAGGAAACCCCTTCACCCGCTCCAATGTTTTCAGGCACTTGTCGCGTGATCGGTTTTTCATTCCGACAAACCGGGCTGTTTCACTCCAACAATGTTCACTTTTCGATCACCTTGGTTGGCTTTCCGGTCAACCCCTGACAATATTCAGATTGCCGAACCGTCGTGCCAGCGCCTGAGCAAGCGCGACGGCCTTGAGCTGGTAGTCAGTAGGCAATTTCGGGCTCTCTCTCAATGTTACTGCTGCGTTTGATTCCAGTCGGGACTCTTCAATTTCGCCGAGAGGGATGGGAACAGATACAATCACCCGCATGACGGAATTGGTCGCTGGCTCATCCCAAAGTACCCTGCAAAGCACCATCTGATCGTTAAGACGGCTCCAATATTCTGCCTGCATATTGTCTTTCCTGTTTTCCGCTGGGGTGCGAACCCCGACACACGGCTATCCTTTGCTATATTTCGTACGCCGCTTCATGCGCTTCATTTGCGCGTCCTGCTTGCCCTCATCGTCATCATGCAGGTAGTTCCCCATCGCTGCCGTCGAAGACCGTTGACCCTTGGTCATCAACTGCATTTCGGTGCGGCCGGACGTGTTGGCTTCGGTGGCACCGCCATGGCGTCCTAACGATGTGAACGTCAGCTCAGGACGCAAGCCCGCAGCGAGGATGGTCTTCTTTGAGATGCGCTCCACTTGCGTCAGCATCTCGCCCTTGCCGCCCCACGGCAGGCCGCTGCCGTCACGCAGCAGCATCAAGCCGCCCCCTGGGCCGCAGCGCCTTCATGGCATCTAGCTCGGCCATCAGGAGCGGATACAGTGCCTTCCCCCTTGGCATTGAACAGCGGTTTCCACAAGCCGGTGCTGGTCTTGCAGTTGACGACATAGGGTGGTTCGGTTGGCTTTCGGGTCGATAATGATCCGCAGTGTTTTCCCATGATGCCCTCCTGCGGCCCGCGCGGAGCGAACGTTGCATCCAAGGCTGATAGCCGCGCGATCATCAGCCGCTCTTTTCCGCGCTGTCAACGCTTCCCGGTGGATTTCGATTCCGGCATCGTCGACGATCGAGACCGAATAGCCTTTACCTAGGCAATCCTGCCTGTTTTCGGCGATGTCGATGGCGAGACGTTGCGCCACGGCAATAGCCTGGCCACGATCCGCTACCGGATGTCCGATGGGCTCAACTTCGTCGTGGTGGACGAGGTTGAAGTAGAATCGTCTCATTCTCGGACTTCCAATCGGTGCAGTTTTGATAAACACGCGCATGGCCCGTAGGTTCCGATCTTGACTACTGCATCCGGCTCCGCACGCCTAGCCTACGCAGCGCTGAGCCAAACGACGTTCGATCGCCACTGCGCAGCAAGGTGGCACCCATTAAAGTTCGCGCTTTGATATCGAAGACGGTCAGGGGTTGGCAAGGGCACGCTGGGGCGGATCAATTGCGGCGGTGGGGATGGCGGCGAACCCGTCCGGAGCCCATCAGGCCTGTCGAGTTTTCACCGGCCCACACATCAAAAAAGTGGCGTGCCAGCGACGCTAAAGCCGCCCAGGGCAAAACAGCCCTTTGTTGACGGCTATCAGTGTGTCGGAGATCGACTTTGGCAATATGAGCTTCTGTCAAAGAAGCCAGGAGAGTCCCGATGCTGAAGAATTCCATGCTCGTCGGTGTCCTAATGCTTGCACTGTCGAGTTCCGCCGATGCCGCTCTCCTGGGTGCCAGCACCCTGATGCCGGAGAGTGCTACGAAGGTTGCGTGGGTGTGCGGTCCCGATGCGTGTGGAGACCGGGAGGGCACGGCGTTGTGCCGGCATTCGCTGTCTGGGGGCCGCCTCGTCTGCTCGGGTGCTTCTACGAGAGGCGCCACCATCATTGGGTTGAGGTCTGCCCTTAATCGTTCATGACCCTATATCGCGTCGAAGCCGTGAAACGAACCGCCCTCGGTCTTAACGAGACCGTCGATTTTTATGAATTCGATGCCCCTGACCTACCCGCTGCCCTTCACGCTGCCGACACATGGCTGCGCGCAAAGGGTTTCGGCCAAACCACCGCCAGCGAGGCGCGGATTATGATCGGCGAGCGCATCGTCGCGGAAAAAGAGCTAGAGCGATCGACGTGGCACGACCCTGCTTGAGCAAACAGGATGGCCAGATTTCCGAGTGGCAGGCCTCGACCGCTTCCATCTGCTGATCCTCGACGACCTCGCCTACTTCACCAAGGAACAGGCCGAGACCAGCGCGCTATTCGAGCTTATCGCCAGCTACGAGCGCAGGTCCATGCTCGTCACCGCCAACCAGCCGTTCGGCGAATGGGGCAAGGTCGCAATGACGCTCCCCGCCCATGAGCCGCGCGCGAAACAGAACCTGACCCGCGGCCAGGTCGTAAAGCGGCTTCACCGGACCTTCGCCGTATTCTTCCGGCTTACCGAAGAGGCCGTCTAATTTCTCCTTGATGCCGAAGAAGCGCGAGGAGACTGCACTCCTCCTCCTTCCATGCAGCCTCGGGCGTCAGACATCTGCACCTGGCGATCGGCTTACAGCATCGGCAGCGCGCGGCGCGGACCGCGCGGGAACGCGGCATCGATCCGGGCGATCTCGGCGCTCGACAAAAGCAAGCGGGACGCCCCGGCATTCTCTTCGACGTGAGCGACACTGGACGCTTTGGGGATTGCGAACACCGAAGGCCGCAGCGTGAGAAATGCGAGCGCGATCTGGCGCGGGGTAGCATGATGCGCCTCCGCAATTTCTGCAAGCACGCGCCCTGCGGGTGTATGCTTGCTCGGAAATTCACCGTGTCCCAAGGGACTATACGCGGTGACCGCGAGGCCGTGCTGCTCGCACCAGGGTACCACGGCGTGTTCTATGGCGCGTTCCTGCAAGTGATAGAGCACTTGATTGCAGGCGATGGTCCCCTCGCCGGCAATCTCCACAGCATCTTCGAGATCCGGCACATCAAAATTGCTCACGCCATAGGAAAGTATCTTGCCCTCGTCGCGAAGCCCCTCGAAAGCCGCAAACGTGCCTTCCAGCGGATGCGGGCCCCGCCAATGTAGGATATAGCAATCAAGCCGGTCGGTCTTGAGGCGCTGGAGTGATCTCTCGCAAGCAATCCTCGTGCCCTGTTCGGAGGCATGCTCTGGAAGCACCTTGGTGACGAGGAACACCTCATCACGCCGGCCCGCGATGGCTTCGCCGACCATCAACTCCGCGGCGCCCGCGCCATACATCTCCGCGGTGTCGATGTGGTTCATTCCGAGATCGAGGCCGCGGCGCAGGGCGGCGGTTGCCGATGCTTGATCGTCCCGTTCGATGTACCAGGTCCCCTGGCCGATCACGCTGACCTCGCGCTGCAGGGGCCCGAAACGGCGCCTTCTGACGCTTGTCCGCGTCCCGTGGGTGGCGTTACGCAGCATGACGCCGCCCGCGTGCGCCGCTGAATAATTTGATCGTCTCCCTGTTGAATGCCGGGATGTCGTCGGGCTTGCGGCTGGTGACCAGGCCTTTGTCCACGACGGCTTCCTCGTCGACCCAGTCCGCGCCGGCATTCTTCAGGTCGGTTTTGAGCGAGGGCCATGAGGTCATGCGGCGGCCGCGCGTTGCGCCGGTCTCGATGACTGTCCACGGCCCGTGGCAGATCGCGGCAACCGGTTTGCCGGCATCGAAGAAGGCCTTTGCGAACGCCATAGCCTTCGGCTGGATGCGAAGCGAGTCGGGATTGAAGACGCCGCCCGGCAGCATCAGCGCGTCGAAATCTTCCGGTTTGGCCTGATCGAGCGTTACGTCCACCGGAAACTCCACGCTCCATTCCGTGAAATACCAGGCCCGTACGCGGTCGCGTTTCGGCGATACGAGCTTAGTCGTGGCGCCGGCTTCGTCCAAAGCCTTGCGCGGCTCCGTGAGCTCGACCTGCTCGAAGCCGTCCGTGACAAGTATAGCGACATTCAATCCTTGAAGGTTATCTTTAGCCATGATGATCGTCTCCAATGTTGGATGGCTATCATGTTGAACCGCTATCATGGTGTGCTGAGGCGTGACCTCGCGTGCACTCACTTGTTTTGCCCGCCGACGCCAGCTTCGTCGTGTTGTGCAGGATCGATCACGAATTTCTTGGGCGATCCCTCCCCGAAGATCTTGTACGCCTCGACTGCGCTATCGAGCGGGATCACTTCGGTCTTCAAGAGCGGCGTCAGGTAGGCATCCGGTCTCACAGGATGGCCATCATCAGGTCGCGGTTGTAGTGCATGACCGGACATTGACCGGCTGTGAATGACGGCGATTTGACCCATGCTGCCGGGAAGCCCAGGGCCATCAAGCCCTTCTTGTTGAGTTCTGTAGGCGCAACGGCGCGATTACCTGTTGCCATGATCAATCTCCTTGCTTTCAGTGACGCCCAGCAATAAGGATCAGAAAACGTTCCGAAATTTCGAACGTAAAAACACGTAATGCGGTCACAGCGTAATAACGCCGCGGATCGGCGGTCCTCCGCGGCGGATCGCCCGCACCCGCACCCCAGCACGGCCTTAACGCCCGGCTGACCCTCAGCTCTGAATAATTGTTCGGTCCAACCTATGATGCTGTTGGTGCCGTCACCTTGACGACCGTCAATGCTCCGCCGAGGGATGAGCGGAACGGCAGCAGACGCGTCAGTATTTTAGTGCGGGATGAGCAAGGGGAACGGCGAACGATGCCGCACCCGATCGGTGGTGCTGCCCGGTAATAATTCGTGCAGACGCGAGTGGCCATTCGTTCTTCCAACTCGGCGGCTGAAAAGGAAATAGGTGATGGACATCAGCATGCCTTGAAAGCCATCAACCTTGCCATCAAAGATCGGAACGGCGTGGTGCTGGGGGCGGCGCAAGGGCTCAGAAATGAATTGCGGCAAAACGCGATCCACTTCGTTTTGGAAAAGTTAACGCCGATCAAGGTAAAGCATCTGGCGAGGCATGGCCTGCAAGATGAGCCTCTATGGGAGGACGTCATGGCTGACGCGTTACATATTGTTTGCCCGCATTGCGACGCGAGCAACCCTGTGCCGCGCGAACGCCTGCGGGATGGCGCCAAGTGCGGGTCCTGCCATCGGGCGACGGCTGCCATCGCTTGAGTTCCACCCGAAGAGTGACGATTGCCGGAACCGGTGTCGCCCTTTTCGGCCCTACCGAGAAAATTCCGAAGAATCTGACAATCGTCAATTGGAGCTGGGCTCGGGCGCGGCAAGATCGTCCAAGGGATTCAAAGAGCCATGATAGCCGCGGTGCAATCGAACAAAAGCCCCACCACTCACGTCGTGAGCGTGGCAAGATTCGAGCGATTCTTCCGGATCGCGGCCGGGCTCAATGTCGACAAGCAGGACCTCAAGCGCTACAGCGACTTCATCAATCAGAAAGTCTACGACCTCCTGCTTCGGGCTGAAGCCACCGCGAAGGCAAACGGCCGGGGCATCATCGAGCCGTTCGACCTGCCCATCACCAAGGGCCTGCAGGAAAGCATCCACGAATTCCAAGAGATCGACGAGCAGATTGAATTACATCCGATTCTGGATCAGCTGACCGCACGGCCGCCGCTCGACCTCGCCTATGACCAAGATACCGAAAGTCAATTGCCCGAAATCGTGGGCGGGCTCAGCGTGGCGCTCGCGCGCACCTTCAAGATCATTGATGGCAATCTGAAGAACCCGGCAACCGAGCATTGGCAGAAGTGCATCCGCATTTTCGATCTGCTGATGTAGCCCAGCTCGACAAATTTCTTTCAAGCCGATGACTTCGTTCAATCGGATCGGCTGTGCAGTCCAAACGGTTTAGTCGCGGCGTTTGTCGTCGAGCCCAGGAATAGCGATAATCAAGGATGTCATTGTTTGGCTGGATAGAGGCATCTCTGACGAAATTCGCCTGGCAGCTGCCGATGCGATCGCCAGCCAACAGACGCTCCTGCTCAATCTGTTTATTATTGACGAGGCTCCATGTCGCGACGTAACTCAGCCACCGCGTTGGGCGGGATTGGCTCGCCCTCAGGCGTGCGCGAGCCGTCAAGCCGCGTGGTGGCCCTTTTCAGCTTAGATTCAAGCCGCGGATGCCGAGCCGAACCAAGGCTACCTTCATTCCGTTGACGATCCGACTTCGCTCTCCGATGAGGCTGTCATGTTCGCGGTTGGGCCGCTTGTCATCCTCGTCCTTCATTGTCGGGATCTCGCCCATCTTGCAGTGATCACGCTCGCCGTTGCAGCCAGCCAAGAAAGGGGCGTTTTGAGCAACTCGGTGTCGAGCCGGTCAGTCTTGGCGCGCCTATGCTGGCTGGACACCGCTGCACTCGAAGCGTGAAGACGTAGGCCTCGATGCCGCGCGCTTGAGCCAGCGCCCGACCAGAAGCCGTCACGGCCGGCCTTGAAGGCGACTGCAATGCGCTCGATCCTGCGTCCTGCCTTCTCGGCTTCCTCTCGCCATCGATGCAGAAGCTTCAGCAATGCGCTCTCGTCGACCGCGAGCTTTTTCAACGGCTGGCGCTCGACGCCAGGCACGATACCGGCAACGAGCCAACTCGACAGGCTCATCTCAATAACCGCAATCAAGTGCCGTCCGGTTCGAGTGCGGTCACAGCCAGCCGGCGCGCCAAGGCCCCGATCGCCTTTTTCATCCCGCGGTGCCTGCGATCTTGATGGCCCAGGCCTTGAGCCAGGACCACTTCGCCGTGCGCACCAGCATGATCTGGGCCGCCTCGTAGAGCATCATCCGCATCATCTGGTCCCCGCATCTTGATATCCCGCGGGCTCGGTCGATCTCGCCTGATTGAGATATCTGGAAGGCGTTAGTCCAAACACCGCCCCGACCGCCTTGGGAAGCGAGCCGGCACGTCGACGGGGCGCGATAGGTCAGCGCCACCACAGGGCCGACACCAGGCACCGTCATCAGACGCCGGCACACCTCATCGTCCCGGACGATGGCCAGCAAGCGACGATGAAGCATGCCGATCTGCTCGCGAAGCGTCCGCCGGACAATGAGCCGCGGTTCGACCAGAACAGTCAGATCCGGCAGGTTCTTCACAAGCTCCTTGATGCGCGCCTCGAACCTTACCATTTCCACTACGCCCACCTTGAGGCCGAAGTTACGCAAAGTGCCCGCAGGTCGTTATCGATGGGATGGCCTTGGACTGCAGCCGTTTGCGATGCGTCAGCAGCATCCGCAGTTTCTTTGGCACTCGAGCATGGTGCAGGACATCCGCCGAAAGATAACGGATCAGGAAACTTAAACCCGTGATGGAGACGATGGCTTCTCGGTGCTAAGGCGGAAAAATGCCCAAGTGTCCCATTGTCGACTCGCTCTTTGATGTGCGCACGCCGGTAGGTCCAGCAAAGCCCGCGCGTAGTACACGTCCAGTGATGCCTCTATGAGGTGACGCACGCTGTTTTGGGTCGGATTGCGTCAATCCCTACGGATGCGCTGCTGATACTCACTGCACGGAGCTTCTTCTGTTTGGTCGCAAGACGAAATTCGATGGCGTTCTGATGATCACGGGGCGAGCGGCCACGTTTTGACAGCTAGAGCATTTTCCACCTAGCATGCGGCATATCCGGAGTTGCGGAAGTAGTTGGCGCATTCGTCCGGCAGGAAGGCGTCGAGCAGGCAGGCGATGCGGTTCCAGAGGCTCTCCACGGAGCGCTCGGCAGCCTTTCGTAACAAGGCTTTGAGTTTTGCGAAGAGCTGCTCGATCGGATTGAAGTCCGGCGAATAGGGAGGCAGGTAAAGCAGCTTTGCGCCTGCAGCTTCGATCGCTTCACGTATCCCCGGCACCTTATGGGCACTGAGATTGTCCAGCACGACAATGTCGTTTGGCTTGAGGGTCGGTACCAGGACCTGTTCGACATAGGCGAGGAAGGCATTGCCGTTCATCGGGCCGTCGATGACGCATGGTGCGGTAAGGGCTGTGGAGCGCAGGCCCGCAACAAAGGTGCTGGTTTTCCAGTGACCATGCGGGATTTTGCCGACCAGCCGCTCGCCGCGCGGAGCCCGGCCGTACAGCCGTGCCATCTTGGTCGAGGTGCCGGTTTCGTCGATGAAGACCAGTCGGTCGGGATCGAGCTTGGGTTGATTGTCCGCCCATGCCGTCCGCGCCGCGGCGACGTCAGGCCGATCTTGCTCGGCCGCCCGAACGCTTTTTTTTGAAGCTGATGCCGTGGCGGTCGAAGAACCGCCAGACCGACCCGATTCCCGCCTTTTGTTGATGCTCATCGAGCAGACGGCGCTGGATCTCTTCCAGAGTCAGGTCCGGTTCCTGCCGAACCAACCCAAGCAACCATTCCTCATGCTTCTTCAACGGCGACCGGCTCTGACCCTTGTTGGATTTGGCCTCAAAGCTACCGGTCTCCCGCCAGCGCTGTGCCCAGCGGATCGCCGTCGAATCCCCAATCACAAACTGTCTTGCCGCAGCCCGCGCCGCCGCGCCACCCTCAACAACCTGGATCACTCGAATTCGTAAGTCGTTCGAATACCCCATTGCCAGCCTCCTCAGTCCGAGAAGGCCACAGAATCTTATTCGCAGCTCAATGGGAATCCCTTCGATTCACAGAAAATGGAAAATGCTCTAAAGGCCGGCCCGCTTCCGGCCCCCGAGGTCCATTTCGCCCTGGGGTGTCGATGATTGGACATTCGGGCACTCTGCCTTTGCTACACTGCGGCGCCATCATCTCGAGCACGATCTTGAGCTTTTTAAGGTCCGAGACTTTGCGCCGGATTTCGCGCAATTGCTTCGTCAGCGCTTCGATTGACGCCCGTCAAGGCGGTTGTGATTGAGTTCCGCTAATGTGCGAATATCTGCTGGCAACGCGCCGCACTGCTTAGCTCCGGGGTACGTTATCGCACAGCTGCGCAACGGCCGAATAGCGACCACCCCCGTTGTCCGGAGCGGCGACGGCGGCATCACCTCGAGAACGCCCCTTTGTAGGTTTGCACAGTTCACCTGGCAAACATGGAACTCATAGCATGGCGACGTCAAAGACATCTCGCTCCGGTGAACAGGGCGCCCCCGCTAAGACAAGTGTGGATCAGCCCCGCCCGACCGCACCGCGGGCCACGTTGCCTTCCGTCAACCCCTACAACGGACAGACGCTGAAGACTTATCTCGAAATGTCTGCCGAGGATGTGGATAACGCCATTGCAAAGGCGCATGATTGCTTTCCGACTTGGCGTCGCGTCTCCTTCGTCGAGCGCGCCAGCTTGCTGCACCGCGCAGCTGCGTTGTGCCGCGAACGTATCGACGAGCTGGCGAGGCTCATGACCCTCGAAATGGGCAAGCGCATCCCCGAGGGCCGCGAGGAGGTCGAGCTGTGCGCGCGAATCTTTGAATACTATGCGCACCGGGGCGAGGAATTTCTGCGGCCGCAGACCCTTCGGTCGCCTCTGGGAGACGGCACGCTTCTCAACGAACCGCTCGGCGTCCTCTTCGGCATCCAGCCGTGGAACTATCCTTGCTACCAGGTTGTTCGCTTCGCGGCGCCGAACTTGATGGCGGGAAACGTGGTGCTGTTGAAACACTCGACCAGCGTTCAGCAATGTGCCGAAGCGATCGACCTACTGTTCCGTGACGCGAGCTTCCCCACGGGCGCTTACACGAACCTCGTGGTTACCGCCGGTCTTGCGAACAAGGTTGTTGACGACGATCGGGTGCAGGGCGTGTCGTTCACCGGCAGTGACACGAGCGGTGCCCGGGTCGCCGAGCGAGCCGGCCGGTATGTCAAAAAGACTATAATGGAGCTAGGCGGCAGCGACCCCTTCGTGGTTCTCGATGACGCGGATATGAAGCTCACTATTGATCGTGCGGTCTTCGGCAAGATGACCAACATGGGGCAGTCGTGCGTCGCCGCCAAGCGATTCATCCTCCTCCAATCGGTGAGCGATGAGTTTGTCGATGGTTTCAGGGAGAGGCTCGCCGCCCTTAAGATGGGAGATCCGCTCGACGAGTCGACCGGCGTCGCGCCGCTGTCTTCCGTTAAAGCGGCAGCAAGGCTCGAAGACCAGGTCAACCGCTCGGTCGCCGGCGGCGCCCACGTCGTCCTCGGCGGGAAGCGCCCTTCCCCTGACAGCGCCTTTTTCGAGCCCACCATCCTGACGAATGTCAAGAAGGGCACACCTGCGTACGACGAAGAACTCTTTGGACCGGTGGCCGCCGTGATGGCAGTCCCCGACCAGGAGACGGCGATCGCGGTCGCGAACGACACCAAGTACGGTCTTGGCGGCTCGGTCTACACACGCGATCTCGAGCGCGGGCGGCGCGTCGCGGATCAGATCGACGCCGGCATGGTCTTCGTCAATCACCCGGCCTGGATCCATGAAGACATGCCTTTCGGTGGAATCAAGAACTCGGGATACGGTCGGGAGACTGGACCGCTCGGCATCCAGGAGTTCGTGAACAAGAAGCTCCTTCGCGCGCCACTATCGGCATAAGCGTTCTAAACAACAAGGTGACTCACAAGGCGGCGATGAGCCGCCGCGGCTGTACGAGGAGGAAATCGATCCGGTGACAGAGGCCGGCCTTTCTCGGGAATTTCGCGCTGATCAGCTGCGCGATCAAGCTGCTGCTGTACGAGACGGGCGGCGAAGGTGTGCAGGGCGAGGGCACGCGCCGAATCGCCAAGAAGATCACCGATGCCCTGCAAACACGTTCGTTAGGTGTGAATAAGCGTCCAACAGGTGACCCCTCTACCGCTAGGTTCCGTAACCACTCATAGCGGCCGGCGTGAGCGAGCACCGGCGAACCCGCAAGGATCGCAAGGGCGATACACATTGTCCGAGCCGCATGGCAGCTTCCCTTCGGGCCGGCATTCGCACAACCCGAAGCGCGGTAACCGGTTGAAGTGTTGACCGCCGTTTAATTAGCCCGCTCGCGCGACGATTTCGGTTCCTCCAAGGAGCGCCCAGCAGGGGAGCGCTTCCGCGGGGACGGATCGTCGCGTGGACTTGATGGCCATCATTGTCTTCGGAACTCCGCTCGGCTGTCATGCGTTCTCCCGGCCGAGTGGTGTACATGCTGGAAATTACCAATCCTCGATCTCGAGAAGCCGCGGAAGAGGCTCTGCGCGGCTTCGTCCGCGTGCGTGGAGCACGCGAGCACAATTTGAAGAGTATCGATCTCGACATTCCACGCGATGCCCTGGTGGTGTTTACCGGCGTGTCCGGCTCGGGCAAATCGTCGCTGGCATTCGGCACGCTCTACGCGGAGGCGCAGCGGCGGTATCTCGAATCCGTCTCGCCCTATGCGCGGCGTTTGTTTCATCAAATGGCGGTTCCCGAGGTTGGCGAAATCGATGGCCTGCCCCCGGCCGTAGCCTTGCAGCAGCAGCGCGGGTCGCCCACCACGCGCTCTTCCGTCGGCAGCGTCACGACGCTGTCCAACCTGCTTCGAATGCTTTACTCACGCGCCGGCGATTATTCACGGCACCAAACGCATCTCGATGCCGAGGCTTTTTCGCCCAATACGCCGGCCGGAGCCTGTCCCCGATGCCATGGGCTCGGTCGGGTCTACGAGGTGACCGAACGCTCGATGGTGCCGGAGGATTCCAAGAGCATTCGCGAGCGCGCAATTGCCGCCTGGCCGCCCGCCTGGCATGGCGGCAACCTGCGCGACATGCTGATCACGCTCGGCTACGACGTCGATCGTCCGTGGCGCGAATTGCCGAAAAAAGCCCGCGACTGGATCCTGTATACCGACGAGCAACCGGTGGTCCCAGTTTACGTCGGGTATGACGCGAACGAGGTGCGAAGGGCGATCAGACGCAAGGAGGAGCCCAGTTACCGCGGCAATTTCTCCAGCGCCAGGCGATATGTGCTGACAACCTTTGCAACCACTGAAAGCGCGTCGATCAAGAAGCGGGTATCGCGCTACATGGTAAGTACCGAATGCCCGCTCTGTCACGGCAAGCGGCTTCGCCGCGAAGCGCTGTCGGTCAAGTTTGCCGGCTTCGATATTGCCGACATCTCCAGGATCCCGCTGGCCAGGCTCGCCGACCTCTTGCGTCCACATGCGGAGGCCACCGCTCCTACCCTGACCAAGCTTAAGGCGCAGCATCCGGAGAAGACGCTGGTGGTGCAGCGAATCGCCGAGGACCTCGGCGGCCGACTCACGGTTCTGCTTGACCTCGGGCTTGGCTATCTAACGCTGGAGCGGAGTACCCCGACGCTTTCTCCGGGCGAACTGCAGCGCCTGCGACTGGCAACCCAAGTGCGTTCCAACCTGTTCGGCGTCGTCTATGTGCTCGACGAGCCCTCCGCCGGACTTCATCCCGCGGACACCGAGGCGCTGTTGACGGCGCTCGACCGATTGAAAGCCTCCGGCAATTCTCTGTTCGTGGTCGAACACGAGATCGATGTGATCCGGCATGCGGATTGGGTTGTTGACGTCGGACCAGGCGCTGGCGAACTCGGTGGCCATTTGCTCTACAGCGGTCCGCTGCAAGGGTTCAAGCAGGTAGAGCAATCGCAAACCCGCCGTTACCTGTTCGGCGACTACATTGTGCCAAACCGAACGCCGCGCTCGCCCAAGGGCTGGTTGCGGCTGCGTGGCGTCAGTCGCAACAACCTCCATGAACTCGATGTCGATTTTCCGTTGGGAGTATTCACCACCGTGACTGGCGTTTCCGGCTCGGGCAAGTCGAGCCTGGTGAGCCAGGTCCTGGTGGAATTGGTTGCAAAACCGCTTGGCCATTGCGTCCCCTCGATCGACGATGAAGGCGACGAACTCGAGCGGACCGTCGTGACCACACTCGGCGGCCGGATCGCAAGCGGAATGGAGGGTATCAAGCGATTGGTGGTCGTCGACCAAAAGGCGATCGGACGCACACCACGTTCCAACCTCGCGACATACACGGGGCTCTTCGATTACGTTCGCAAGATCTTCGCGGCCACTAAGTTGGCGCGCGCCCGTCACTACGACGCTGGACGCTTTTCCTTCAATGTTGCCAAAGGCCGCTGCGAGACCTGCGAGGGCGAAGGCTTTGTTTGCGTCGAATTGCTGTTCCTGCCCAGTGTATATGCACCGTGCCCAAGCTGTCATGGCGCTCGCTACAACGCCAAAACCCTCGAAATAAAATACCGCGACAAGAACATCGCCGCCGTACTGGGAATGACGGTCGACGCCGCCTTCGCGTTCTTTGCCGAGGAGGCGCAGGTGCGCCGGTCCCTCGATGTGCTGCGGCAGGTTGGCCTCGGCTATCTGCGACTTGGCCAGCCGGCGACGGAGCTTTCCGGCGGCGAGGCCCAGCGGATCAAGCTTGCCACCGAGCTGCAGCGGACGCAGCGCGGCCACACGCTCTACGTCCTTGACGAGCCCACCACGGGACTACACCCGGCTGACGTCGAGAAGCTCATCGCGCAACTCGACGGGCTGATCGAAACCGGCAATACTGTCATCGTGGTGGAGCATGACATGCGCGTTGCCGCCGGCAGCGACTGGGTCATGGATATCGGCCCCGGTGCAGGTGACGAAGGCGGTCATGTGGTGGCGTTCGGCACGCCTGCCGAGGTCGCTGGATCGTCCATAAGCCGCACCGCGCCATATCTGTCACGGTTCAGGGCCCGGCTCGCGGCCGACGCGTCAACGTCCAATCGCCTCGCGGCACCTCAGTAAAATCGCGGAATCGGCTCCAAATGCGGTGTCTGTCGGCCCGAAAGATGGAACATTACTTCGTCTACATAACACCACCCCCACCCTTCCGGTGGATCAAAGGCCTCGATGATCGGGTGCCTGGTCGCGTGAAAATGTTTTGTTGCATGCCGGTTTGGCGACTGATCGCAGCAACCGACATGGCCACAGGTGCGGCAGACCCGCAGATGCAACCAGGGGTCACCGGATTTCAGGCATTCCTCACACCCCGGCGCGCTCGGAACAACGTCGCGGATTGCTGAGAGATGTTTGCAAAATATCGCCATGTTTTCCTGACGCGCAATCCGCGCCGCGCTCCGTTTGTCTCGGTTCCAATCCGATTGCGAAGATACACTTCGTGGCGAAGTAAGTGATCAGGCCGTAAGCTCAGGATCAACCGCAAGGATCACGGTCTTCTCAGCGTTACCATCGACGCTCTGTTCGCGCGGAATGACAGGCAGTTGAAGCACCAGCGCGTGCTGGCCGACAACAGATTCACGAGAACCGTTTTTCCGTCCGGAAACGAGAGGGCATCGTGATGCTGATGCGAGGCGCCCGGCTCGATCGCGCAAAATCTGGCCACGCTAAAGCCTGTGCTCCTGGTCGACAGCCAATCGCGATTATATCTGACGTCACGTTCGAATGCGAGTTCGGTTCCGGGAAGCAGACATACCGCGACATTCGGCTCTCCCTTTGCGGCAAAGCCGCGCGTTGATGTGCCGTAGAAGCCGGTCGAAACAAGCGTCTCGCCAACCCTGGCCGGGCGGGATGCGACGGTATGCAGGCTATAATCACACATGGGATTTTCTCCGCTGATCGACGTGTTCAAGAACCTGTATCGTGAGGAGACGCGCGCTGCGTTGACCGATGTCAAAATATCGGCGAACGAGATCGCTCCATCCCGGACGATAGCCAGCAAGCGGCGGTGCAGGATGACGATCTGTTCGCGGAGCACCCGCCGGACGATGAGCAGCGGCTCCCCACCAGTACCGCCAAGTCGGGGATATTCTCGACAAGCTCATGGATGCGGGCCTCGAACCTCACCTTGGCAACCATTCCGACCTTGAGGCCGAAGTTGCGCAAAGTACCTCGCAGATCGTTCTCGATGGCGATGGACTTCGACTGCAGAAGCTTGCGATGAGTCAGCAGCATTCGCAGTTTTTGGCTGCGGAACGTCTTTACATGCACCGGACGGTACAGTCCCCCCCTGATCATCTGAGCGATGCCGCGCGCATCATTGCGGTCGGTCTTGTTGATCTGCGCCTTCATCACCGCCTGCATGTGCCGCGTCTCGACACAGATCACTGGTAACTCGGCTTCGGCGAGAGCGCTGAATAGCCATTGCGATAACGGCCCGGCTTCCAGTCCGATCCGCTTGAAGCGGTAGGTGGGGTTCCCCAGAACCTTCAGCAGGGCTGCAGTTTCGTTTCGCTACCTTCACTTCCTTCACGATCCTGCCCGTGTCATCCACAATGCAGATGCTGGTCTCCTTGACCGATACGTCCAATCCACCAACTCAGCAGGTGATCGGACGAAACGCCGGTGACGTTCCGTTCGCCGCTCAAGGAACAGGAGTTCAGGTTCTATCGCTATAGCCCCGGCAAGAACCTGCTCGTCCTCGAGATCAATGAATTTCCGGAAACGCCGCCGGAGCCGCTGCCCGGCGCATAGCCGCGGCGTCGCCGACGGAACCGATGATGCCGACGGTTCGTTGACCCGGCGCCACAGTCCAGCGGCACATCCCTGAAAGACAGCCCAGATGTCCAGCCACAATCACATGCCGCCGGTGCCGCCAACCGGACGAAGGACGCGGGCGCGTCGCACGCGGAGGTCAACACCGCGGAACAAGGTGACACCGCCAACATCAGGCAGAACACCACCAACAAGGGTTTCTTCCAAGGAAGGCGCGTCAAGTAGACGAGCGAAAGCGGCGAGAGCCGGCGCGTCGTAGCCAAGGCGAGACACCACCACCGAACCTCAACGCTGCAAATCGGCGTCGGGCGGAACTTGCCATCATCCCAACGACTTGACCCGTCGGACCATCCCGGTCTCGGAGAACGGCCATGAAAACAATTTTCGCATCGGTTTGCCTGCTGGCACTCGCCTCGATCTCCCCGGCGGAAGCCAAGGGCTGCATCAAGGGAGCCATCGTCGGCGGCGTCGCCGGCCACATGGCAGGCCATGGCAAGCTCGGCGCTGCGGCTGGCTGCGTAGTCGGCCATCATGAGGCCAACAAGCCGAACCCCAACAACTCGAATGCCCAGGCCCCGTCCGGGCAGAAGTAGCCGCTCGGACCATTTCATGTCGGCGGACCAAACGGCCGCGAGTGGCCCAGACCGAGCCTCGCGCGGCCCCTTAGCAAGTCGGGGATTACGCCGACCTTATTCGGCCCTTGCCCAGGCACCGCTTGCAGGGCGGCGGATAGATCTTGCGCCCGCGCTGGGCCGGCTCTGCGCGACCGCCTGGAATCCGGTGCCGTCACAAGCGGAGCATTTGAGTTCCGGCGGCGCATCCTTGGACTTCAGCACCATGCCGACGCCGGTCATGTCGTTGTGCAAGACGGTCTGCTGACTCCGGTTGTCCCATTTGAGGGTGACCCCGGCCCAGGTCTTTTCGGTGACGGTGCCGAGGTCGTTGTTGTCGTCGCGCGAGCAGACGCGGGCCGACGTCGAGCAATCTGGACTGGGAGCCGGTCATTACGGTTTGCCGTTTCCTCGCGATTCAATCGGGGTGGCATGACACTAGCCGCTTAGTTGGCCGATTGCCACGATGCCCTCGACGCCTCGGCCTGGCTGATGTGCTGTTCATGCCTGACCACTTCTTCCGGACCGCGCATGTCGAAGATCTCGCCGCAGGGGCACTTCATGAAACGGCTACACGGTAGGCGCTGCGCCGGAGCGTCGGCGGGCTGCCCCGGCGAGGGCGTCGAAGCTGGCCAAGAAGTCGCGCAAGGCCGCGGCCGGGCGGAAGGAAATGCTGATGTCGATCCTCGGCAAGAAGCCGGCCAAGGAGGCGGCCGCGAAGAAACCGGCGGCCCAACGGAAGGCTTGAGCTCTTCCGTTAAGGAGGCGGTCCGGCCTCCCGAAGCGTCTGGATCATGCGGTCGCGATGCACCGGCGAGCGAACTACCGCGGCGGCGCCTTCGTCGGCGAACATGGCAGTTGGGACCGGTCACGCTTCAACGGCTACAAGGTCGTTTTCGTACCGTTCAGCGGCGGGCGTCCGAGCAGCAAAGCCGAGGACAGCTTACGCGATCTTCGGCCAGGCTGCAAAAACCGGTGCGCTGAAGGTCTTGATCGAGGCTTAGGGAGGCAATTTCACCGATCTTTTTACGAGCAGCGACTCGACGAGCGGCCGCAGGAAGGTGTACATCTTAACTTGCTCTTGTTACAGCAGAGCCCCGGCCTTCTTGCTCGAGTACTGCGCGCACTTTCTCCAATTCTTGCAGCGAGGCCTTGTCGAACCGGGGGTACTGGAGCCTCAAGCCTTCCAGCGCGCTGACGATAGTCGAGCTAATCACAACGCGGGCAAACCACTTACGGTCGGCAGGCACCACATGCCACGGCGCCAGCTTCGTTGCCGTATGGGTTATCGTGTCCTGATAGGCCGCCAGGTATTTGCCCCAGAGTTCGCGCTCAGCGATATCATTCATGGAAAACTTCCAGCGCTTGCTGGGCTCCTGCAACCGATCGAGAAGACGTTTGCGCTGCTCCTCCTTCGAGATGTTAAGGAAGAACTTCAAGATCAGCGTGCCGTTGCGCGACAGATGCTTTTCGTAGGCGCTGATGTCTTCGAAGCGCTCGCGCCATACGTTGCGGGTGACAAGTTGAGACGGAATCAGCTCTTTCGCTAGAAGATGTTGATGTACGCGTACGGTTAGACATTCCTCATAGTAGGAGCGGTTAAAGATTCCGAGCCGCCCACGCTTGGGCAACCGCACCGTGGTGCGCCATAAAAAATCGTGGCGCAGCTCAAGGGGCGATGGTGTCTTGAAACTTGTAACGTCGACGCCCTGCGGATTGACGCAGGTGAAAATGTGCTTGATGGCGCTATCCTTGCCCGCCGCATCCATGCCCTGAAGAATCAGCAGCACCGCCCAGTGTTCCGCAGCGTAAAGCCGCTTCTGAATTTCGGCAAGCCGGACGCGGTTCCGCTCGATTATTTCCGTCGCCGTCTGTCTGTCGAGACCTCCCGTCTCGCAGGTCTTTTGCGATTTGAGCCGAAACGACTGCGAGCCATCGGTGCGGAAGGGTTCGATGTATCGCTTCAACTCTTCTGCGAGTGATTCGTGAGTGGAAGGTTTGCATCCATTGCTGCTTTTCGGCATGACCGCGTGCAAAGCCCCTTAGACATGACCACGTGATTTTGTCGCGTCGCCGCTCAGGTAAAGAGATCGGGGTGTAGGCAGAGTTAGCCGTTCGGCGCAAGAAAAGCCGAGGTCGAGCAGCTCCGCATTGTGTTGCCTTGCGTCCGCTAAGACGCGCACCAGTGGGGTATCGACCAGATGTTCTACCAGGAACCAGGCTTCCAACTCTCCGGTGCGGATAACCTCGGAAACGATCAGGTCATTGCTCCCATCGTCGCCGAGCTCCGCGATTTTCGCGGCGGCATCGTGCGCGTCGACCAGCATCGTCTCATGCGCTTCAACCAACCGGGAGAGCATCGCTGGAACTTCTTCGCAGCCGTTCGGAGCACGGCGGATTTTGGTGAGCTCGGCGACGTGCCGAGGGTCGCCGACCGCAATGCCTCCGAGCGTCTGCACGCGTTCCGCGATCTTGTCGATCAGCTCATTTTGCTCATCGGCATGTTTGTCGAGCAGCAGATGAAGCTGATAAAAGGTCGCTCCGCGCATTAGCCAGTGGTGCTTCTTGTACAGTGCATACAGAATTTGGGTGTCCGCGAGGATTTGGTTCAATCGCTTACAGGAGTGGAGCCGCGTATCGCGCGCGAGCCCGACCAGAAAATCGCGGACGGTATCGAATTCCTGGATCTCGATGCGCTCTGTTCGATAGTCCATTCGAGTAGATCAATTCTGCTGCCCATTCACTATGGCGATCTGCACCTCTGGCCACCATGATGGCTGTCAATTTAGGAACCGACCGGCACCGCATGTGAAATCGACGAGGTCTGCGCCAAGGACTAGTCCCGCAAACGCTGGTGCGCCGTGCGCGCGGTTGCCGTGCCGCACCGCCATGCCTCCAGAGGTAAGCGCCGGACGGCGCTCGACTGGACCGACGCGCGGCGTCAACCGTCCTGCAAACGCGGGCCGGCGCAAATTCTAATGCTGATCATTTGCGGGGTCTTTTCATCTCCAAAGACCGCATCGAATTTCGTGCGATAAATCACAGCAATCGTGCCAAGCTCAGTGATCGTAACGGCTTCGCGCTGCTCTTTCTTTCCGTTCTCTATGTCCTTTATCTCTCCATGCCTGAGCCAGTTGACGATGTCCTCGTATCTCCACTTGGCTGCCAATTCACGAAAATAAGGCTCTTCCGTGGGAAGTAACATTCCTTCACCGGCGTCTGCGAGCGTTATTGCACACTCGAAGTCACCCCGGTGCGAATGCTCGATGGCCGCGTATATCTGACGCATCGAAGCGTATCGGATGCAAGTGCCGATGTGTTGCGGGTTGCCTATGGCTCGCTCCCGGCGCGTGATCCGTGATCCGGCCGCTCGGGTGGTTGCAATTCACCCTTAAAGAGATTCCATACGTCTGGCGAGAGCATGGGATCATCGCACCCGGATACAACGCATCGGAACTTTTGCTGGACTGCTTTGGTGGCGATGATGATGCGCATCAGTTTACCGCATTCTGGACAAGGAGGGTAAAAACTCCTGGACATGATCAAGCTCGCGCGTGATGGACGCATCCCTATTAAGCACGTCGCCGCGATCGTGTGCGTTGACGCCCGTCAAGGTCTCCTCGATCGGGCAGCGCCTCGCTGCCGACTGCCGCTCCTGGCCTTGCGCCGCTCGACCACGATGCCTACTGCCATGCGCGCCAGAGCCGTGGATCTCAATGAACCGCCTCCCCACACTGCACCGGCGGGCCAGTCACGAGATTTTGCGGCTTCAGCCACAATTTCTCGTCAGGCGTCATCGCCGCCAGCAGATACACCGGCTCGCCCCTGACCTTTTCAATCATATCGGCGGGGTCGCGGAACGTCAGCCGATAGAGGCCCACCAATCGGGCCCGCATCGCCTCGTCGAGGCTGCCGTCGTTCCAGATCGTATCGCCGATGTGGGTGGCGTCGGCACTGAGGCCGACATACCAGATCCATGGCGCGGCCTGCAGTTCCGCCACAGGTTCGATCGCGACGTCGATCGCAAATAAATGCGCCAGCCAGCGTGTGATGACCTCGCCAAGAGCCGCCCGGCCGCGCCGGCCCGCGGTCAGATCAAGCGCCATGTCGAAGCGGTCGCTGGGTTCCCAGTAGCGGGCTGCGGTCGCATCGCCAAGCAGGTCGACTTCGGCGGTCGCCGGCAATCCCAGGAGCGCCAGCAGTGGCGACGGCGGGTGCCGGGCGAGCGCCGCTCCCGTCTCCTCGTCGATCGCGGTTATCGAACCTTCCTGCACCAGAAGCTTCTGCGGACGGAAAAACATCTCGGCAGCGCGCAGCATGAAAGCGTCGTCGCAATCGTTCAACAGGTTGCGCAGGATCGCCTGCACCAGGTGAGCCATCAGGACGTGAGGGATTTTGATATTGCGCCTGATAATTTCGAGATAGGCGGCTTCGAGGGTCTGGTGTTTCACCAGCTGATCGCGCCAGGCGATCATCATTTCCCAATTGTCGCGAGCGTCCGCATCAGCGATCGCCGCAACCCGCGGGGCCGCGACCGCCTGCCGTGGATCAATCAACAACGCAGCATGCAGACTTCGCTCGGCGGCGCAGGCATCCGGCGGCGGCATCAGTTCGGGGCGCGCCAGATAGGCCTTCAGGAATTCGTCGGTAACAAGCAACTTTCCCGTGGCGTCGCGATCAAGCAAATGATGACCGCAGGAGAGCCAGAAATCGCGCGTCGCACTCACCTGCGCGCCTCCTTCTCCAACCCGGTCAGATCGAGGTGCTCACCGGGCCCATCGTCGTCGCCTGCGACTTCGAAAAATTCGAAAGCGCGCGAATGCCCGGCGCCATCGCGCGGACGTAGCGTGCGGAATGCCTCGCGGATGGTTCCGTTTTCCTGGCTCCGGGTTACGGCGACGAGCACGCCCGGCGGCTGGACGCAGAGCGACGCCGCGAAACCGACCTCCTCCTCCTCCGCTGCGAGACGAGCGGCCGCAGGATCCGGGGCGCCGAAATGCGCGACGAGGAGGGCCGCAAGCAAATCGCCTGACCCACGGCAAATGAGCGAGGATTGTCGGGTCGCAATCGTCGACCTGCACGTGCTCTCCTTTCGTCAACTTTACAACAAGAGAGATCACGCCCTTATGTGGGAGATAAGCGCGCTTAAGAGAGTCGCCGACCTCAACCAGCACCGGTTTCGGGGCCAGGTCGACGGTTCGCAGATGCGGGCGGATCAATTCGAAATCGTCGGCTGCCAGCGATGACAAAAATCCGTTAAGCGAAGGACGAGCTGAATCCAAGGCGGTCTTTGACGGTACGGAGTAAGTCTTTGGGGCTCGCCAGCGCCTATGCACGGTATTCGTCGTATAGGATGAGCCGGGACGCCGATTGCCACAGAAATAAGCACTTTAAATCTCGTAAGATTACGAGGACGCACCGAGCGGGCGATTTGGCCATGCCGTGCCGCCCGTAGCAATGCTGTGGGCCCCCAATGGTGAGAGTCCGCTGGGGTCCAGGAAGAGACGTCGCGCTCCTTCACGCATGACTGGCTGCCTTCAGTCAATACAGGTGCGTTGCACCATCCTTGCCGATCATGGCCTGCAGCGCCTTCGTTTGCGGATAGCCCGCAAGAATTGCAGATTGCCGAAATCTACCGACGGCCGCGGTTCGCTGCCGGCGATCTCAGCGGTTATCCCGCCGCCACTCTTCTATTGCCAGCCGCATGGCTTCCGTGCGGTCGCAACCGCTGCGGTCCATCCAACGCCTTATCAGGTTCTCTCTGCCCTGCGCACTCGTCATCGAGAAGACACGCTGGAAGTCCCGCTGAATTTCGGCTTGCCGTCCAGAGGACCGCTCGATTTCCGGTCGCCGCGCATTGAGAATCGGCCGCTGGAGCTGCGTGCGCTGATGAAATAGATAAAAGACAACCCCACCGACAAGGGACAGAAGCAACACGACTGCGATAATCTCTGGGGTATCCATGTCTGATACTCAGCTTGTGGATCGCTCGCCGTTTATTTCTCCTGCCTCGACCATTTGCATTGACGGATGACAAGATTTTTTCCTGCCAATCTGATACGGATGGCGCGCTGCTCTCGGAGCGAGGATCGGCGGCGCTTTCCGTGCCGCGTGGACAGTGAACTGGAGCCGGGTTCGCCCATCCAGGTTAGGTCCGCTAAATCGGAGATGCATCATGGCAATAGCAAGCTACGCGGTGGTCGGCTCTGGCGGAGTGTGGCGCGTCAAACATGACGGTGAACCCGTGGGCAGCTATCGAACCAAGGAAGCTGCCTTCGAGGCAGCCGTTGCTGCTGCCTCGTCGGCAGTTCGTGAAGGGTACGAGGTGCAGCTTTCAGTACCCGGGATTCGCATCGAACCTTGACTGGCTTGGATCAATTGAAGCTTAACGTCTCGGGGCGGCGCAATGGGGGTGTGGCGCCGAAAGCGGCGGAGAAGACGTCCCGCAGCTACCAGGTCGCCGGATTTACGGCCCCGCCCTTCGCGCGGCGATCCGCGTTATGCCAGACCAATCGGCGTCTCCTTCGCCTTGGGCAGTGGCCTCGATGAAATGATCTCGCACCAGGCTCAGGACCGGCATCGTCCAAGCGTCGGCTGCCGCAAGCGCAGCGCATATCCTTCAACGCAAGCGACGTCTTAGAGCCATCCGGTGGCGCTCGGCCAAGCGCGTCAAGCGCGCAGCCAACACCAAAGGTGGCCGCAACTTGCTGGCGATAGTTTTTCGACATATTCTTATCAGTGAGACGCTGACCCCATTTCAACCTTTTTTTGGTCAGTAGCAAAATCCCGCTGCGATGGTATCCGAGTTGCTGCGGTTGCTTCAGTGATACCCGATGTCGGCCCGCACCTTGCCGCGAAAGACCCAGTAGGACCAGCTCGTGTACATCAGGATGACTGGCAGCAGCGCGAGCGTGCCGACCAGGAGAAAGGCCTGGGTCCGGTCCGAGGACGCCGCCTCCCACAAAGTGAAATGATGCGGCACGATCATCGGGTAGAGGCTGATGGCAATCCCGGACAGCACGAAAAGTCCGATGCCGCCCACGAAGGGGAGAACTTCCGAACGGCTGTGCAGCGCGCGCCATGTAAGAAGCGCGGCGGCGGCTGTCGCAAGGGGAACCGGCGCCAGAAACAGGATGTTCGGAAAAACGAACCAGCGTGAGGCGATCGCCGGATTCATGATCGGCGTCCAGACGCTGACGGTACCGATCGCCGCCAAGACGCCGATTAGGCAAACACTGCCCTGAGTGGCGGGCAGCGTCCTGAAGGTCGCCTTCGGTCTTGAGAATGAGCCAGCCCGCGCCGAGCAGTCCATATCCGAATAACAAGGCTATGCCGGTCAGGATCGAGAACGGCGTCAGGAAATCGAACGAGGTGCCTGAAAACACCCGGCCGCTGACCCGGAAACCCTGGATGAAGCTGCCGAGCACCACGCCTTGCGCGAAGGTCGCAATGCCCGATCCGTAATTGAAGACGTGGTCCCAGAACGTCTCGTGTTCGGCGTCGCGAAAGCGGAATTCGAACGCGACGCCGCGAAACACCAGCGCCAGCAGCATCACCAGAATCGGAAAATAAACCGCGGGAATGATGATGGCGAAGGCGAGCGGGAAAGCCGCGAGCAATCCAAGCCCGCCGAGCACGAGCCAGGTTTCATTGCCGTCCCAGATCGGCGCGATCGAATTCATGATGGTGTTGCGCGCGGCGGTGTTCGGTGCGAAGCCATAGAGGATGCCGACGCGGAGGTCGAAGCCGTCGAGCAGCACGTAGAAGAATACGGCGACGCCGAGGATCAGCGTCCAGATCGGCACGAAGTCGAGAACCTGGCTCATGGTTCGCTTCCTCCTGAAACGCCTGCTCCCGCCAGCACCGGAGCCTGGGGCCGGCCGGCCTCGATCGTCGCATCTCCTTCGGCCGCCGGCATCGGACCGGCGCGGACAATGCGCAGCATGAGAAACAAACCTGTGGGATACATGAAGAGATAGACCGCCATGTAGGCGAGCAGCGAGATCGCGACGTCGCGGCCGGTCAGTGACGGCGAGACGGAGGCTGCCGTTCGCAGCAGGCCATAGACCGTCCAGGGCTGGCGTCCGACCTCGGTGACGGCCCAGCCGGCGATGACGGCGACGAACCCGATGGGAGTAGCGATCTGGCATAGAAGCAGAAACAGCGGCGTGTCGGTAAGCCGCCTGCGCCAGCGCAGCCATCCGCCGAGCAGCACGATGCCGAGCATCAGCATGGCGCATCCGACCATGATCCGAAAAGCGAAGAAGGGTATTGCAACAGGCGGCCGCTGATCGGCCGGGAAATCCTTGAGGCCTTTGATCTCGCCGTCCAGTTTATGGGTCAGGATCAGGCTACCCAGCCCCGGAATCTCGATGGCGGCATGATTGCTCTCGGTCTTTTCGTCGGGGATCGCGAACAGGGTCAAAGGTACGTTCCGGCCGGTCTCCCAGCGCACCTCGATGGCGGCGAGTTTCGCAGGCTGGTGCTCCAGCGTGTTGAGGCCATGATGGTCGCCGAGAAAGATCTGCAGCGGCACCAGCGCGGTCAGCAGCCACAGCGTCATCGACAGCATCGTGCGGCCTTCTTCCGCAAATTTTTCGCGGCGGAGCAAATAGGCTCCGACGCCGAGCACGACAAAACCGGTGGTGATAAAGAAGGCGACCACGGTGTGAGCCTGCCGGGAAGGAAAGGAGGGATTAAAGATCACCTGCAGCCAGTCGGTCGGAAAGAAACGGCCATCGACGATTTCGTAGCCGGCCGGCGTTTGCATCAAGCTATTCGCTGACAGAATCCAGAAAGACGAAAACAGCGTGCCCATCGCCACCACCAGCGCTGCAACAAAATGGGCCCAGCGTGGCACCAGCTTTCGCCCGAACAGCAGGACGCCGAGAAACGCCGCCTCGAGAAAAAACGCCGTCAGGCCTTCATAGGCGAACAGCGGCGAAAGGACGTTCGCGGTCGCATCCGAATAGCGGCTCCAGTTGGTGCCGAGTTGAAACGGCATGACGACACCAGTGACAACCCCCATGCCGAAGGCGATCGAGAAAATCCTGGTCCAGAACATCGAGACGCGAAGATAGACGTCGCGCCCGGTCGCAAGATTGTATCCTTCAAGCACGGCAATGAATGCGGCGGCGCCGACGGTGAAGGCTGGCAGCAGGATGTGCCAGCCAATCACCCAGGCGAATTGCAATCGCGACAGGAAAACCGGATCGAAGTCCATTTCCGTCACTCCCGGCAGCCATGGCTACGTTCGAACTGCCACAGAAACCGAATACAACTTACGGCATTTCGGACGCGCCGTTAACCGCCTGAGGCAGCTTTGACAACCCTTTTTGTGCTTTTCCGGCAATCCACCGCAATCCGCGCAAACTGCAGCAACAAAATGCGCTGGTTCTTGTTAGAGCAAAAACAATACAATCGACGCAATCGCTAATTCGGAGAACCGGTATCCGGTGCTACATTCATTAGCCCGCGCGGGCTGCCCCGATCTCATAAGAGCAGCGTCGAAACCGCCGGCTTTGTGGGTCCCTGGCGGATCTCACAGGTGGTCCTTTTCAAACTCTTCGCACGAACGGCCGAACGCCGCGAGAGCCTCTTCTAAATAATCGGCCAAAAGGGGTTCTCCAAGCAGGTACGATGCCGTGCGTTTGTTGTGCACACGCGCGGCCTCGGCCCTCAGATCATCCCAGTCTGCTAAGGTACCATCGCCTCGGCCGAGCCAGGTCAGGGTGACGAGATCGACCTGCTCGTCTTCGCTCACGGCTTCGATAAACGCCACCAGTTCCTGCTCGACAGGATCATCCGGCCGATCCTCCAGCACCTCGATCATCCGGTCGTCGACCGGATGATATCCATCATCGCCGAAGGAGGTGTCGACGTCCTTGACGTCGAATTCACGCGCTTTCATGACAACAAAGCATATCTTTTCCGCCGAAATCGACAGGCTCGGAATCGGATCGGCCATTTTTTCATCTCAGGGAGGCAAGTTGCGTCACCCGCGGGTCTCCATAGCGGCAGGGACGACTACGTGACCGACTCCGCAGGAAACGCCGGTAACCGGATTGCAGGGGCAAATGTCCATATCCGCCCATGACGATGAGGTTGGCCTTGCGCCGTTCCGCCTCTGCCATCAGCTGGGTCGCGACTTCTTTGTGGCTGCTCTTGATTCGATGCAGCGCGGCGTGGATTTCGTGGTGCCTGAGATGATTAACGGCGTCGACACCGAAGACGGCCTCTTCTTCAGTTGGGTGCTCGCTGGTCACGACCACGACCGTCACCTCTTCCGCCAGGCATAAAAATGGGATGCTTTCGCTCAAAGCCCGGGCCGATTCCCGGCTGCCGCTCCAGGCTATCAGGATATGACCGAAGTCAATGTTTGGCCGCTCGGTCTCGGGGACCAAGAACAGGTGCCGGCCCGATCCGAACAAAACCCCTTCGACCAGCTGATCGGGATCCATCGCACCATCGGGACGCAGCGACACAAAGGTGTCGGCGGAGCGGGCCTCGCGCGCCGCGATCTTGGCGATGTCGTCCTCCAGCACATCGAACCGCCTGATCTCGACCGGCCGCTCCAGCATCTGAAGGCGCCTCGTCAGCACCTTCTCGATTTCATCACCGGCCTCGCGTGCATGCTCGATCAACTCGGTCGTCGCATCCCCTTCGACCGGACCGGGCAAGGGCAAGGGATTGAGAAACAGGCCGATGATCACTTTTGGTTGGAGCCGTCGGGCAATATCGGCGACCGCCGCAAGGCGGACTTCGTCAGAGACGCCTCCATCCAGCTACACCATCACATCCTTGATCATCGCACCCTCCTGGCTCGGCCACAAACGCCGCGATGCGACCGCTTCCATTTGCGGTGCCGTATTACATCAGCAGATCAAAAATACGGAAGCAGAGCTGCCAGTGTTCGGTGTGCGGATGCTTCAAGTCGCCATCGATGATCCTGAAGGCGCGCGCGAGCGCCACGCTGAGCCCGCCTGCCACCACCGGCAGGTGATCCTCGATATCTTCGTCACAAACCAGGCCCAGCGGCGGACGCGGGGTGAGCTGATCGAGAACCGGCCGCAATTCGATCTGCTCGTCGATGTTCTCGAATTCCTGGATGCATTTTTCCAGGCCCTTGGTGATCGGCAGATCGACTGGCTCTATGATAGCCCGGCCGTTTGCTTTCGCGGTGGCTTCAGCGCGAACCAGGAGGTCGTAAACCTTCTGATTGATAAAATCGCTGTAGCGCTTGAGGTCCTGCTTGTCGACATCGAGCCCGGCCGCGATCCGGAAGAATCGCTCGAATTTCGCCACGCTCATGACATGGCTGGTGTTCTTCTTGCTCGATTCTGCCGCGGCGATCATGGCTTCTGATTCCTCGCCGCGATGGTGCCGCGAGTGGGCGGAACTCGCATTGACGGCTGTCAGATTCTCCTGGTTTTCTTGCTGGTGCAAAACAATTGATCCCCGTCAGGGCACCGCCGCCGATCCTGTGCCAACCGTTACTCGCCGGCGGGAGTTCAGGCGATGGCAACAGCCGCTATTCATATTGTTCCGGACGATAGCTTCGACGACTGGATCGTGCGCGGCGACATTGGCGACGAGTTCGGCCACTACCCCACCAGAGAAGCCGCCGAGCGGGTCGCCGAGGCAATCGCGCAACAGCGCGAGACCGAACTCGTCGTTCACCTTCCTGACGGGAGAACAACCTGCAGGAGCTTCGCGAAGGGGTGGCTCGCCAGATTGTTCCGGCGATGATCGGACGCAATCGGCCAGTTCCCTATTACACCTTGACGCCGTCAACGTGTGAATAAGCGTGCAAGAGTGACCCCTCCACCGCTAGATGCATCAATAGTTTAGCGTGCCGATCGGCGTCGGGACCCCGCGCCGATTAACAGCTTCGACGCCGAGAGCGCAGCGCACTGGCTTCGCGAAGGCTTGGGCGACCTCATCGCGTTCGGCCGCAAATTTATCGCAAACCCCGATTTGCTCGTCCGGCTGCGCATCGGCACACCGTTGAACGTCGACGATCCAACTACCTTCTACGGTGGAGGCGCGAAGGGATATCGCTCCGGCGGAGCCCCACGGTGCGTTCAACAACTGAAGAGAATTATTGCCAAACGACCATTCGGGATGAGTCCCCTCGATCAGGCCCGCACCGTTTTCAACTAGCCCAACGGCCAGACCCAACACCGTATTCGGGAGGGCCCATCTTTCCTACTAATGAGGATCTACCCTCGACCCAGGTCCTAAAATCGGCGCTAAAGGCACCGAGGATCGCTCCATTTGCAAACTTCTCTCCATTAATCGCTGAAGTAGTACCGCCAATCAAACTGGACTTCACAACATTACCTGTATAGCCCATTTCCTGGGGGCCATATGTGCTGACTGCTGTGGCAATGAGGCCGGCTTCGAATCCGGTCCAGAAATTACCGCCTTCCGCAGCCTGACGAGTTCCGGCAATCGCACCATGGGTGGCAATCGAACCGACCCCGGATGCGGTCGTCGTCTGCGTACCAACCGCACCAAAATAAGCATTGGCTTCCGCGGACGCAGCGCCCGCAAAAGCGCGCCGATTATGTCGTCCGCGCTGCCTCCGTACAGAGCAGCTCCGAGCGCCCCGCCAGCGGCACCAGCGGCCATTCGGAGCTGGAACGCCTTCGTGGTCTTCTTGTCCGAGTTGCGATTTCTCAGACGGAGTTCGATGGTCTGTCCGCCTCGCGCCAAACCGGACCTTCCTCAAACGTGGCTTTTGACCCTGAGCCGACGTATGGTGGTGGTGCCGGCTTGCAGCGCCAATTGTCATTCCCACAGACCGGCACAAGAGAAGCGAACGATTTAGGCCCGAGTGACGTTAGGGTTGGGGCTATTCAACCCAGAAGGGGAGTGGTGATACCCTCGAACCCTGAGCGTGAAGACCCATGCGCGCATACGTTCTCAAGCATTACGGCGGCCCTGAAGGCTCGCAGTTGATGGATGTCCCGGCACCTACGCCGAGGCCGCGCGATATTCTTGTTGAAGTACACGCTGCCGGTCTGAACCCGGTAGACTACAAGTTCCGACAAGGGAAGCTTCGCGCAATCCTACGGCCAAAGCTTCCGTTCGTGCTCGGCAACGAACTCGCGGGCGAAGTTATTGCCTTGGGCAGCGACGTCAAACGGTGGCGCGTGGGTGACCGTGTGTTTGCCCGGGTCGCAAAGGATCGTGGTGGCGCATTCGCGGACCAAGCATGCGTCGACGAGGATCACGCTGCGCTTATGCCCCGGAATCTGGATTTCACGACTGCCGCGGCCGTACCGCTGGCGGGGCTGACCGCTCTGCAGGCATTAAGGGACGAGCTCGGTGTCAAACCAGGACAGAAAGTGTTCATTTCAGGCGGTGCCGGAGGGGTCGGCACCTTTGCGATTCAGATCGCCAAATGGTTGGGTGCACATGTAACAACAACGGCTTCGAAGCGAGGTGAAGCGTTGGTGCGCTCGCTCGGCTGTGATGGGGTGATCGATTATGCGACTCAGGATATCTCCAAAGCGGAAGGCAGATTTGATGCGGGGTTTGACCTGATCGGCGGCAAAACCCTGGAGCAAATGTTCGAAATCATGAAGCCGGGAACCAAGATCGTTTCAATAGCCGGTGTTCCGGAGCCGCAAACGGCGATCAAGGACCTCGGAGGCCGCCGCGCCCTTGCCGTCGTGTTCTGGATCATCAGCTACGGTATCAGATCGCGAGCTCGACGCGTAGGGGTCAGCTATCGATATCTTTTCATGCATGCAAGCGGTACTGAGCTCGCTGGGCTTGCCGAACTCATCGAACAGGGACAACTGAAGGTCATCATCGACAAAACATGTCCGTTTACGAAAATTCCCGAGGCTCTAGCCTACGTCGAAAGCGGACACGCCAAAGGGAAAGTCGTAGTTACGATGAGGTGATGACTTGCCCCGCCTCGACGAGGTGGCCCGGTGCTCATCAGCGATTTGCGGATGCTTGGCCCCACCGTTAACGCGCGCACCTTGTGCCAGCAAATTGCACAAAGCGTCAGTTATAGCGGTGTAACGACATGTCCCTAGTCGGGTGCACTGCGGCCAAAGTCTCGCTTTTGGTAGAGTCGAGATGTGGCGCGGTGGCGTTAGACCGAACGCGATCACGACATTGACCAGCGGGCCCGCGATCGCGATGAGGAATTCCTCCAGCGGTTTTTCCGGAATGCGCTCCAGCCGCGCAACGCCACCGATCGGAAGCAGGATGACATCGGGTGTCAGAACGCCGAATGCGCGCGCCGTCAGGATGTGGCCGAATTCATACGCCAGCACGCAGAGGAACAGAAGCACCACGAATAGATGGCTGCTCTCCACGCCGCGTTGGGCCCGCCCCAGACGTAGCTCGCGCCGAAAATCCAGGCGAGGAAGAGGATGAACGTGATGTGGATCCGAACGGCTGTTCCGGCGATGGAACCGATCTTCAGGGACCAAGACATGGCTTGCCTCGCAATGGTCGGGCTTCGAGGCAGACTTAAGGAGGAAGTCCTGCTTTTTCGAGGGCCGCGGCGTTAGGATGAAGCGGCTGTCCTGCTGCCGCATTGACAAACCGCAGGCCCAAGCGGGCGTCATGAAAGCGAAATTGACCGACGAAGCCCGCAAATCAGTGCTTGCCAAGTTGTCCGGCTGGAGCGAGGTGGCCGGCAGCGATGTCGCCTCACGCGTCAGCCAGACGCCTTATGCGGTCTCGATAAGGACATCCTTTGCTCGCATCGTGGTGCACCGCTCGGCCCGACGGTTGAGCTTCGGGGCTTTGGCGCGAAGCAATGCGATGAAATGACAGGCGTTGAGCTCGCGAAAGCGATCCACGCCACATATCCGGGCTTGCCGGTCATCGTCGTCACCGGCTACGTCAATCGCGAGGAACTAAAGGATTTCGGCGAAGCACGAATGCTTCAGAAGCCCTATACCGAAGGCGAACGCCTGTGGTGAGCCAGCAGGCGGCGCCGCTGCCGCCGAAGATCGAGGTGCGCCCCGCGCCCGGTGTGGCGCGGCCGGCGAAGCCGCGGCGGCCGCCGCTCGTCCTGACGCCCCCGGTTGCGAATCCACCGCGATCCGCGGTCTAGGGCGGATGCAGAGCGCGAAGTTGACCCGTCCCTCTAATCGGATCGGGTGCGAAGTTGGTCGCGGGCCTTTCCCACGGTTTCAGCGGAAACCGGCGCGGCCGCCGTTTGCCAGGCATTTCGAACGTAGGTCAGGACGGCGGCGACCTGGTCGTCATTCAATTGCCAGCCGAACGACGGCATGCCCGGCGCGGTCGGTTCGGCTGTGGTGGCCACGCTACGTCCGCCGCGCAGGACAAGTCGAATGGCTGTCGTTGGGTCGCTGGCATGGACAAGCGAAGATTGCGCCAGCGATGGAAACAGCATCGCCACCCCGCGTCCGTCGATACCATGACAGGCGGAGCATTGATCGCGATAGATGGCCTGGCCTGCGGTCATGACGGGTGATGCTGCTTGCGCCGTCGTCGCATCCTGCCTCCCCGGCAGTGACTTCAGATAGATCGCGATCGCATTGAGATCGCTGTCGCTATATTGGGATGTGGAATTGAGGATTTCTTCAGTCATCGGTCCGATGGCAGCGGTCAACCGGTTGTGGCCGGTCTTGAGATAGCCTGTGATATCGGCCTCGCTCCACCGGCCCAGTCCCTGATTGGTGTCTCCGGTGATATCAGGTGCAAACCAGCCCTGCAGGTTGAAGCCGCGAAGGTTATCGCTGGTCTTGTCGCCTCCGAGCAGGGATTTCGGGGTATGGCAGCTCGTGCAATGGCCGGGGCCTTGCACCAGATAAGCGCCGCGATTCCAGGTCGGGGACTGGTGGCTGTCGGGCTGGAATTCTCCCTCGGTGAAATACAGCGCGTCCCAGGCCCGCATCGCCGCCCGAATATTGAATGGAAACGGCAGCGTGTTGGAATTGACCGGCTGATGTACGGGCTCGACCGTTGCCAGGTAAGCCCGGATCGCAAGCACGTCGTCACGCGACATCTTGGTGTACGCAGGAAACGGCATCGCAGGGTACAGCCGGCTGCCATCCGGATGCAGCCCTTTGCGGACCGCGTTTTCGAACTGCTCGTCGGTCCATGCGCCGATACCGGTGTCGGCGTCGGGCGTGATATTGGACGAGGTGATAACGCCGAACGGCGTTTCGATCGCACGACCGCCGGCAAAGGGCTTGCCGACGTTCGGCACGGTATGACACGCGTAGCAGTCTGCGACCGTCGCCAGGTAATGACCCTTTTCGATCTGATCGAACGCCTGGGCGTCCGGATTCGCAGCGCCGCTGAATCCGAGCCCGGACAGCCAGACGGCCACCGTACAAATCAGAATTGAGGGTGTCCGCGCTCTATGCATGGATCAGCGGCCCCGGATTCTTCAGATACTGTTTGCGGATTGCCGCAGCCGACCAATACGCCAACGCTGCCACCGTGCCGGTCGGGTTGTAGCCGGGGTTTTGCGGGAATGCGCTGGCGCCCATCACAAACAGGTTCGGTACGTCCCAGTTTTGCAGGTAGCGATTGATCGCGCTGGTAGAGGGATCGGCGCCCATGATCGCGCCGCCATTGAGGTGCGTGGTCTGGTAATCGGTCGAATCGTACGGTCCCTTGCGATACTGCTTGTCGACCGTATGCGCGCCCATCTCCCGGATGATCTCGGCGAACTTGTCGGTTAGGAAGACATTCTGCTTCAGCTCATTGTCGTGGAAATCGATGGTCAGCCGCACCAGCGGGCGGCCGAAGCGATCCTTGTAGGTGGGATCGAGATCAAGATAGACATCGCGATAGCTGTAGAAGCTTCCGTGGACGCCGGTTCCCGGTTTGACGGTGCTGAGATAGTTGTCGCGCACCGCGCTCTTCCAGGCCGCACCCCATTTTGGCGTGCCGGGCGGCACAAGCGTTGACTGAATCGGCCGGCCGTTGGTCTGCACCTGGCCCATGTAGCCGCCACCGACGAAGCCGTGCGGGCCGTGATCGAAATTGTCGCCGTTGAATTCGTCGATGCACATGCCGATCGAACCCGACGAAATGAACGGATTGAAGTTGAATTTCTTGTTGTCGAAGAAGCCGTTGACGCTCGATATCGTCTGATGCGTGAAATTTCGGCCGACCACGCCAGTGTTGGCGGCGGGGTCATAGGGGCTACCTATCTTCGAGTGCAGCAAAAGGTGCACGTTAAAGATGGCGTAGGCCGACAGGATGACGAGGTCGGCGGGCTGCTCCCATTCGACGCCGCCGGTATCGACGAAGGTGACGCCGGTGGCATGCTTGCCCGAACGGTCGAGGTCGATGCGTATCACTTCCGAAGTGTCGCGCAGCGAAAAATTCGATTTGCGGATCAGGAATGGCAAGATGGTCGTCTGCGGACTGGATTTGGAATAATTGCCGCAACCGAACCACTCGCAAAATCCGCAATAGGTGCATGGGCCCAAATGAAGCCCCAGCGGATTTGTATAGGCCTGCGACATATTGCCGGACGGCTGGGGAAAAGGCTTGTAGCCGAGGTCGCGCGCGGCCTTTGCAAACAGTGTGTGGCTGAAGGGCTGTTTTTGCGCAGGGTTGGGGTAGGGCCGTGAGCGCGGTCCCTCAAACGGATTACCGCCTTCCTGAATCTGGCCGCGTAGATTGCCCGCCGTGCCGCAGGTGCCGGTAAGATACTCGAAAGCGTCGTAATGCTGCTCGAGATCGTCATAGGTCACGCCCCAGTCCTGGATCGTCATATCCTGGGGCAGGAACGAAGCGCCGTAACGCTCGGTCAAATGGGTTTTCAGCAAGAAATCCGATGGCAGGAAGCGAAAGGTTTCCGCATTCCAGTGCACGCCGCCGCCGCCGACGCCGTTCGGCGGCATGAATGAGCCCCAGTCGCGGATCGGCAGCGCGGTTTGATCCATCTTGTTGCGGAATGTGAAAGTCGTTTGCTCCGGGCGCAGGAAAAGCTCGTGGCGGATGCGATAGCGCAACTCGTCTTGGGCATAGTTTGGCGGGAATTCGGTCGGAGTGTCGCGCCAGGGACCGCGCTCGATTGCGATCACATCGAGGCCCTCGTCGGTCAGCTCGTTGGCCATGATGGACCCTGTCCACCCAAGCCCGACGATAACGACGTCCTTTTTTGGAAGCTTCCGCGACATCGCTCCTCGCTCTAAGTTTTCGGTGACCAGTCCGTGCGGCCCATGATGCTCACGGGCGGCAGCGGAAAGCGCTCGTTGTGGCGATCGACCCAATCGAGATAATTGTAACGCGCGCCGGGGTAACCGATCATCTTCCACGCGACCATGTCGCGGTTGCCGCCATACAGCGGGTCAGCAAAGAATCCTTGCTGCACATCCTTGATGACTTGCGCGAAGAAGACTTTGCCGTCGACGCCTTCGAGCTTGACCTTTACATCCTCAAGGCCCTTGAGAAGGTCGTCCTTTTCCTGATCGGACAGCTCGGGGAAGCGCTTTCCCTGATGTTTCGACTGACAGTATTTATCGAGCGCGGCGAGAGCGTCGCGATAGCTCGCTGCCGGGCCTTTCGCAGATTGCGCGCCTTGCTGCTTCGTTCCCGGCATGAAGGGTGGTCTGGTGTAGAGGCCGTCGGACCGGCCGTAGGGGCCGGCCAGCTGGCGATCGATAAATACGCCGCAGCCAGAATCCTTGCCGCCGGGGGTTTGTGGATCGGGCGGAATGATGCGATCGGCGAGCGCCTCGACGGCGTGGCCTTCATCTGAGGTGAAGTAGTGCCACGGGCCTGGCCTCACCGGGACCGGAGGACTGCCCGCATTCGGCGTCCACGGCAGGCCGCCGGAAATGACTGCGGCCCGGCTGTTCATGGTGCTGAGCACCAGGATCGCAGTCCCCGCCAAAAAGTCGCGGCGCTTCATCATCAAGATCCAGCTATAACTGCCAGCCGACCAATGAATGCGGATGTCCTGAAAATGTTTCCTTGACGCCCGTCAATTCCGCGCATTTGAAGTTAGCGATCCGTTGCAATCGCAACGAGGTAGCGATGATGTCGGAGGTCCATTATTTGCTTGAGCGATCGTCAGAGCCTGATCTCCCGTTCCACCCCGATCGTTGCTGGCGCGGGGCTCACTCGCGGGGATGGATATTAATCGATGGCTGCCGAAACTTGGCCGTTCCGGAAAATGACCGTAGATCGTCGTCATAGTCACCCATCTCTGGATCACCGTGTAGCTCGATGAACAGAGTCACAGCGCGCCAGTATTCAGAAATCGTACCTGTTGGCCGCTCACGCGCCTTCTCCCAGCCTTCGAACGCAACCTGAAGGGTCCCCCCAGCCTCAAGCGCTCCGGTCAAGCCCGCTGCGAACTTGGGTGTCTCGACTGGCTCACCCGCATTGCGCTGCTCAAGGGCCTGCAGGGCACGCACACATGCGCGTAGGACGGCGATGCCTAGCGCCGGGTATGACGGACTGCCCGGGGCGAGGTTGATTCCGAAGGCGGCTAGCGCGTCAGCCACATCCTCCTCGACCGCTGCGATGTCGCCCAAGGCTAACGCCTCTCGCATCGACTTCAGGCTCTCCTCATCCAGCACGCGACGATAGCGCAGTTGATCTACGGACAAGCCATGCGGCGGCAACGTCTCGTAAGGGAACGCCCACGGCTCAGGTCACGACGGCTAATGCGCGCTCCAGGCTGGGGCCTGGCGTGCATTGCGTCGCCTCGATGCGGAAGCGCATCTGGGCTATCGCAAAGGAAAACAGAGCGGCGTTTGGTTTCGCCCATTTCTCCAGCTTGAACGCGCCTCCGCCCGCCATATTGGTCCTGGCGAACTCCATAGCCCATGGATCTTTCTCGGGCGGTCGAGGGCCGCCGGATCGGCGAATGCGATCGATTTCCCGCGGCGCAAGCGTTGGGAACATCTGCTCGCGGCGGCTATCGATCGTCGACATCTCAGGCCTCGCTTTATCGGGGATGTGGGCGATGCGTGTCTCTAGTGCGCCATCAGCAGCGGTACAGGCGCTTCATGCATCAGGCTGTAGGTCACCCCGCCCAGCAGCCGCTCGCGCAGGCGATGATGGCTGTATCCGCCCATGACGATCAGATCGGCCTTTCGTCGATCGGCCTCTGCCATCAATTTGGCCCCGACCTCGCTGGGGCGGCTCTTGATGCGATGAAGACCGGCATCAATGCCATGATGCCTGAGATGATTGACGGCGTCGATGCCCATCACGGCCTCTTCCTCGGTTGGTCGTTCGCCGATCGCGACCACGACCCAAACCTGTTTCGCCTTGTGCAGAAACGGCATCGCTTCGGCGAGCGCCCGGGCCGCTTCCCGGCTGCCATTCCAGGCGACAAGGATGCGGTCGAACGCGATCTTCGGTCGCTCCGCCTCGGGAACGAGAAAAACGTTCCGGCCCGATCCGAACAGTACGCCTTCGACGAGTCGTTCGGGATCCGTCGCGCCGTTCGGACGGAGCGCCACAAACGTGTCGGCCGAGCGCGCCTCACGGGCGGCAATATTGGCGACGTCGTCGGCGAGTGCATCGAACCGCCGGATCTCGACCACCCGATCAAGCATTTGCAGCCGCTTGGCCAGCGCCGCCTCCATCTCGTCACCCTCCTCGCGCGCCCACTTGACGATATTGGCGGTGACATCACCCTCGATCGGTCCGGGCAAGGGCAAGACGTTGAGATACAATCCGACAACCACCCGGCTCTCGAGCCGCCGGGCCATGTCGGCAACGGCCGCGAGCCGAATTTCGTCGGAAGCGCCGCCGTCCAGCCAGACCATCACATCCCAGATCATCGCTATCTCCTGACACGACGACAGACGCCGCGATGTTTGGACCGCAGCGCTACATCGACAGATCGAAAATACGACATCGACGCCGGCGGAGATCCGGATAATCGTTCGAATTTCGCCGCGCTCATGACGCGGGTAGCGGGCGGTTTGTTCGATTGCACAGCAGCGGTCATGGCCAACTCCTTGGCATGATCTTGCCGCGCATGGCACGGACTCCCATTGATACCCGTCAGATTCTCTCGGTTTTCTCGGCGGGCTCAAAATTGATCCTCGTCACGGCATCATCGTGATTCCTCCGACTATCATTACGCATCCGCGTGGAGTCCGACCGATGGCGGCCACCGCTATTCACGTTGTTCCCGACGATAATTTCGACGACTGGGTCGTGCGTAATGACAATGGGCACGAGATCGGTCACTATCCAACCAGAGAGGAAGCCGAGCTGGCTGCGCATGCGACCGCGCGAGAACTGCAGACGAAGCTCATCGTTCATCTCCCCGACGGGAGAAGGAAGTGCGAGAGTTTTACCAAGGGGTGGCTGGCCAAATTGTTGGGCAGTTGATCCGACGGCATCATCTAACGCCCGTCACACCTTGACGCCGTCGACATGCTCACGGGCCCACGCCAGTAACTGGGGCAATGATACGGCGCCGGACTGGCGGGCGGTCTCCCTACCGTGATGCATCAGCATTAAGGTCGGTATGCTCTGGATGCCGTAGCACTGCAGCAGTTCCGGCACCGCATCGCTGTCCACCTTGATCAGCCGCACCTCGGGCTCGAGTTCCGCTGCTGCCTGTTCGAAGACCGGCGCCATCGCCTGGCAGGGACCACACCAGGCGGCCCAGAAGTCAACGAGCAGCGGGACGTCGCTGTGCCTCGCATGCTTATAGAAGCGAGAGGCATTGTCGAGCGTCGCCGGCCGCCCCTCGTAAAGCGGGCGATGGCACGACCCGCACTTGGCATGATCACGCAATCGCTCGCGCGGCAAGCGGTTGACGGAGTCGCAATGCGGGCAGACGACGTTCAGCGCACTGGTCATGTGAACTCCCGGGCAGGCTCAGTCTCGCAGGATGACGCGCCGCGGCAGCGATCACCTTGACTTGCGAAAACTTATCGGACCCGCGCGGAGAACAATTGTTGTCGCCGCCTTGACGGCCATCATTGTTTCGGCACGGCGCCCATGCGCGAATTGACCAGTTCATCGTCCTGGCGACTGCGCGCGGGCCTCGCAGCCGCAATATGATCGCCCGGTCCGAAGAGACGCAGATGATTCCGATCAGGAATGCTGTCCCATCCCGCTACCCGCCAGTGATCACCTGGATGCTGATCGCCGCCAATTGCCTCGTGTTCGTATTCCAGGACAGCCTCAGCCCCTCCGAACTCGTGCTGTTCGTGCGCCAATTTGCGCTCATCCCCGCGCTCTATTCCGATTTCCTTACGTCCGGGGAGACCGATCTGGCTGCCAGCGATTTCCTCCCCTTTTTCACGATGATGTTTCTGCATGGAGGCTGGCTCCATCTCATCCTGAATATGTGGACGCTGTGGCTGTTCGGCCCGAGCATCGAGGATCGGCTGGGCCATGGCCGCTATCTGGCGTTCTATCTCGCCTGCGGCCTCGCGGCTTCGTTGGCTCACGTCCTGTTCAACCCGGTCTCGATCGTACCCGCATTGGGCGCGTCCGGCGCAATCGCAGGCATTCTCGGATGCTTCATGCGCCTGTTTCCGCTGGCGCGGATCATCGTGATCGTCCTTATCCTGTTCATTCCGCTATTCGTCGAAGTCTACGCGTTTGTCTTCATCGGTCTCTGGTTCCTGATTCAGCTGTTCCAGTCGACGATGGGACTGCTGCTGCCATCCTCCAGCGGAGACGTCGCGTGGTGGGCCCATGTTGGAGGATTCCTGGCGGGGTTCACGCTTGGCCCTCTCCTGGTCCGGTCCAGGCAGCGCTACCGCGTCTATTACCCGGACGAGGGTATGCTCGGCTTCGATACCAATGGGCGGATATGAGCGGGTGTGAGTGTCAAGCCATAGGAGGATCCCATGTCGATCGGTGATATTGTCTGGCTCTTCTTCATATTCTCCGCGGTCCAGCCGATGCTGCGGCAGCAGATGCTCGAGGCCATGCGTATCCGCAAGATTTCGCAGCTCGAGCGCGAACGAAAATCGCGGGTGATCCTGTTGGTGCATCGGCAGGAGACCATGCGGTTTCTCGGCTTTCCGATTGCCCGCTACATCGACATCAATGATTCCGAAGACGTTTTGCGTGCGATCCAGATGACCGACGCCGATGTGCCGCTCGACCTCGTTCTCCACACGCCGGGCGGTCTCGTCTTGGCCGCGCTGCAAATCGCGAAGGCTGTCCGTGAGCATAAGGGCAAGGTCACGGTCTTTGTGCCCCACTACGCCATGTCAGGCGGTACGCTGATCGCGCTCGCCGCTGACGAAATCGTGATGTGCGAGCATTCCGTGCTGGGTCCGATCGACCCGCAGCTCGGTGAGTCACCGGCGGCTTCGCTCATCAAAGTGATCGCCGAGAAACCGATGGCGAAAATCGACGATCGGACGCTGATCATGGCCGATGTCGGACGCAAGGCAATTGCGCAAGTCAAGGAGGCCGCAACCGAACTCCTGACCCGCCGCCTGTCCGCGGAAAAGGCTAGCGCCCTCGCGGACAAACTCACCTCGGGTACATGGACGCACGACTATCCGATCTGGGCCTCGGTCGGAAAATCGCTCGGCCTGTCGATCAGCACCGACATGCCGGATGACGTTCTTCAATTACTGAAGCTGTATCCGCAACCGGTTCGCATGCAGGGCGGCGGCGGCGTGGAATACCTGCCGGTGGAGCGGCGATTGCCGGGAGGGTCCAAGGTGGATTCGTCGGGGTGGAATTCGGCTCGATGACGCCGCAACATCGTCGCCCGCCCCCGACCTCCGCATGTTCACGGACCAGCCGATCTAAATCTGCGCCATCTTGACGGAGGTCAACGCCGTCGGGGCCTGCAATGTCTATCAAGGCCGGATAGCCACGCGGTTGGCGCGATGTGTCGCCCCGGCAGCGCAATTGGTCTGAATCCTCAATCCATCAGGAGGCAAACATGAATCAACTCATTCGCGGAGGCGCCATCGTCGTTGCGATCCTTGGTACAAACGGCTTCGCCGCCGCCCAGCGGACCGGCTCCGCGCAACCCGAGTTAACGGCAAATCAGCAACAGACCGTCAGCCAAGGGCTCGCAACATCGCCTTCACAACCTACACCGTCCGGCGAGCAAGCGCAGGTCGGCACGCATGTTCCGGATTCCATGTCGCCGCAGGCGATGCCAAACAACGTCACCGATCAGGTTCCGGAGACGAAGAATCTCCTCTTCGTCAAGCTGCCGGACCGGATCCTGTTGATCGACCCCGACAACAAGCTGGTGACCCAGATCGTCATGGACGACAATTCGAGCACCACCGGCTCGAATACCGGCGGATCGAGCACCAATACTTCCGATCGGCCTTCGCGGTAGAAAATCGGATCGGGCAAGGTAATATCATGAACAGGTTCCGCCTCTCGTGGTCAGCCGCGGTCGTTCTTACGATCGTCGCTCTCATTCCGTGGACGGATCGCGCCGCGGCACAGGAAGTCGCTCTGACGCCCCTGGAGGCGACCGAGGTCGCGAGAGGCTACCGCGCCGAAACCATCAAGCTGAAACCTGTCGTTAACGACAAGAACGAGACGATCGGGCGCATCAACGATTTCATCTTCGGCAAGGACGGCAACACCTATGCTATCCTCGCCGTCGGCGATTTCACCGGCCTTGGCGGCCACTTGATTGCGGTCCCTTTCCGCAACCTCAAGCTGGACGATCCATCCGGCTACGTCGTGCTGCCCGGAGCCAGCCGTAGCGCGCTCGAGAAACTGCCGGTCTTCGTCGGCAATAATCGATAGCGCCGCCCACGTCAGGCCGCCTCGTCGCCTTCCCGGTCGCGGACACCGATCAGCCAGTAGATAAGGCCGAGCGCTAGGATCGCGGCTGCCAACGCCAGAATGTGCAGCGCATCGGTCTCCGTGAGGTCGAGGATGATGACCTTGCGGCAGATCGCCAGCAGCGCGATCATCACGACCGATCGGATCTGGACCACGGTGTTGCGGCCCTCGGCCACCACCAGAAGCGATTTCTTGAATTCGAGCGCAATGATTACGGTGAGGATCATGCCGAACACGGCCTGGAACGCCGAGTAATCGGATGGGTCAAGGCCTCCCGAGAGAACCAAGCCGAACAATATCTTCAGCGTCAGGGTCCACAGCGCGGCCACGACTATGACCACGATCAGCGCCGTGAGGAACATGACGACGAAGTGCTCGAAGCGCTGATAAAGCGACAACAGCCTGAATTTCTCCCTCGCCTCCCTAAACTCCTGTTTGATCGACATCAGAGCCTCCGGTGCGGCGCGCGATCTCAAGCTTCTGCAAGAGTTCCCGCCTGACGTTCCTTGCCAGGCGGTCGGCGTGGCCGTTGTACCAGCAACACCAGGGGAATCGCCAGCAGCGATACGAACATCATCAGCTTGAAATTGTCGATGAACGCGACGGCTTCCGCCTGCGCGGTCACAAGCTGGGCAAGCGCGGCGCGCCCGTGAACGGTGGCAACACCGAGTTGCTGGGCATGGTCGCGTATCACCTGCCTGTAGACGGTCACATGCTCGACCAGCCCGGCCTGCGTGACGGCCGAATTGCGCACCAGCAGATAACCCATCATGGAGATGCCGATGCTCGCGCCGATATTGCGCATCAGGTTGAACAGCCCGGTTCCCTGCGTGCGCAGCGCCGGCGGTAGCGTGCCGAATGCCACAGTGCCCAGCGTCACGAAGACAAAGCCGATGCCGAAGCCTTGCAGCAGGCCGGTGCGGACCAGGGTGCCCTGCGACACATCCGGGGTGAAGCCGGTCATCAAATAGAGTGAGAATGCGGTTATGCCGAGTCCGGTGGCGATCAGAAGCCGCGCATCGACGAAGCGGATGAGCTGTCCGGCCAGCAGCATCGCGGCCATGGTGCCGACGCCGCGGGGGGCGAGAACGAGGCCCGCCGTCAGCACCGGATAGTTCATGAGCCTTTCGAGATAGGGCGTCAGCAATGACAGCGTCGCCAGCAGCACGACGCCGACGATGAAAATCAGCATGATTCCGATCACGTAATTCCGGTCGCTGAACAATGCGAGGTCGATGAAGGGATCGGACGCGGTCAGCGAGTGCACGGTGAAGAGGTAGAAGCCGAGCACGCACAACGCAGCCTCGAGCTGGATTTCGCGCGAGGCGAACCAGTCGAGCCGCTCGCCCCGGTCGAGCAAGAGCTGCAACGCGCCAATGCCGAGGCTCAACGACGCGAAGCCGAGCCAATCCAGTCGTCGGGTCAAGGGGCGATCGGCGCGCCGCCCGAGAAACAGAAAAATGCCGAACGCGCACAGCACGCCAAGCGGCAAGTTGACATAAAACACCCAGCGCCAGCTGTAGGAGTCCGTGAGCCAGCCACCGAGTGTCGGCCCGAGAATGGGCCCGAGCATCACGCCAAGCCCGAATACCGCCATCGCCTGGCCCTGCTGCTCCCGCGGATACGCGTCGAGCAGCACGGATTGCGACAGCGGCACCAGCGGCGCGCCAAAGATGCCCTGTAGCAGCCGGAACACCACCATTTGCGCCAGCGAAACCGCGGCCCCACACAGCATCGAAGTCACGATGAAGCCGATCACCGCTGTCAGGAACAACGGCTTGCGGCCAAACCTCGCTTCGAGCCAGCCGGTCGCCGGCGTGATGATCGCAGCCGCCACGATATAGGAGGTCAGCACCCAGTTGATCTGGTCGCTGGTCGCCGACAGGCTGCCTTGCATATAGGGCAGCGCGACGTTGGCAATCGTGGTGTCGAGCGCCTGCATCAGGGTCGCAAGCATCACGGTTGCCGTGACCATTCCCCGATTGATGACCCCGCTCGTGGCCGCATCGCCCGCCATTTCAGGCTCCAAAGATCGCGGTAAGGTCGCGCCACAGCTCTCGGAGCGAGCGCTGGTGGCCGGTATCGATCGAGACCTTGACGCTCATGCCGGCGCGCAAGGCGAGGTGCTCCGGGTTCTGACCGAAGGAAAGCCGAACCGGCACGCGCTGTACCACCTTGACCCAGTTGCCGGTGGCATTTTGCGGCGGCAACAGCGCAAACACCGAACCGCTCGCAGGGGCCACCGTCGTCACTTTGGCCGCGAGCGGAGCATCCGGATAGGCGTCGACGACGACGCGCGCGTGATTGCCTTGCCTCACATAGGTCAACTCGGTCTCCTTGATATTGGCCTCGATGTAGAGATTGCTAGCCGAGACCAGCGGAAAGGCGGATTGGCCGGCATTCAGAAACACCCCGACTGCGATGCTTTCAACATTGTTCGGGACACCGTCGAACGGCGCGACGATGGCGGTGAGCCGCAGATTACGTGCCGCGAGATCGACCGCCGCCTGCGCCTGCTTCACCGCAGATTGCTGATCGACCGGCAAATCCGGATTGCCGCCGAGCTGCGCGAGCGCCGCCGCGGCCTCCCGCTCCAGACTCGCAAGATTGGCCTTCGCGGCCTGAAAGTCGCGGATCGCAGCATCGAGCGTGGCCCGCGGCGCGGCGCCAGTATCAAAAAGGTGCTGTTGGCGCTCGAAATTGGTTTGCGTGTAGTCGACCGTCGCCTTGGCCTCATCGATCTGCTTTTGACGGGCGCGATAGGTCTCGATCAGGGTGTGGGCCTGATCGCGCGCAATGCCGAGCTGGGCCTGGGCGTTGGCGAGCGCGATCCGGTAAGGCTCGGGGTCGAGGTTGAACAGCGGAGCATCCTTGCTGACCTCTGTGTTCGACTTCGCTGCGATGCTGACGACCTGGCCCGCGACCTGCGGGCTGATCGAGGCACTCACAGTCTGCATATAGGCATCTTCCTCCGACACGTAGCGGCCGGTCGCCAGATAAAGGCCGATTGCGCCAACGACCAGGACAACTGGACCCATGATCAGGAGCGGCCGTCGCCAGCGGCCCGGTGACGCGGCCGGCGGACTTTGCTCACCGGATGCCTGCGTCGAACCGGAAGTTTCCCGATTCTCCTGAGGCGAACGCCGGGAGGCTAGGCGTGCGGTGCCCGGTTCGCCGGATTGCGAAATCATATCGAGGCTGCCATCTGCCATTGCGCGATGCCTCCGCCATCCTGGTTCCCGTTAATGGTGCATCAAGCGAACGATCGACACCTTGATGGGTATCAGTGTTCCTTTGGCCCAGCGCATCGACGACACGTCCGGCGCGCCTTGCAAATGCCGCGAGTGTAAATTGAGCGCCGTCAATGCATGGGGTTTTTCGAAATGCGAGATAGAGCCTGCGACATCCTCATGTCGCTCCCCTCCCGGGGCGTTTCCTCCCTAGACTTGGACCGCCGGCGAAAGCCGCGCGGTCCTTTCTTTTGCAGACGTATCCGGACTGCGGATGTGTGGAGCGGCAGGACCCGGGCGCACCAGCCGTCAGTCTCCGACGCCGATCCATTCACGCCATACGGTCAGGAGGGCCGCCATGATTACCGGACCGAGAAAGAGACCGACCAATCCGAATGATTGGATGCCGCCGAGAATTCCGATCAGCACCAGCAGGAAGGGCAACTCCGCGGATCCCCCGATCAGCGCCGGCTGAACGAAATTGTCACCGATCAGCAACGTCCCCGCGCCAAAGACAAACAGTGCAGCCGGCACCAACAATGTGCCGTCTTGAAGCGCCAAGGTCAGGACGGCGACACCAAGCGCCAGCCACGCTCCAAGTGGCACCATCGCCAACGCCATGGTCAGAAACGCGAACAGCACCGGATGCGGCACGCCCGTCAGGATATACGCAATACCGATGACAGCGCCTTTTACGATCGCAGCCGCTATGGTCCCGTTCACGGTGGCGCGGGTCGCACCGGCGATCTTGCCGACGAGGTGCGCCCCGCGATCACCGAGCAGGCGGTCCGCGATCACAAGCGCGCGATCTGCCAGCCATGCCCCGTCGCGCAGTACCAGAAACAGCGCGACCAGCGTGATGGCGAACAGAAGCAGACGATGCAGCAATGCGCCTCCGAGTGTGCCGGTCCACGCCGTCAGATTTTCGACATTCACGCCGCGAAACCATTCCACCAGGACGTCGGGATTACTGAGGTTGGCGCGCCACCAGAGATCGAGGTACTCACCGGCGACCGGCAGTTGGGCAAGCCAGGTCGGGACCGCGATCCCACTCTCGCGCAGGCGATTGAGCACACGGACGAAGGCCTCGCTGCCCTGCGCGAGCTGATGCACCGTCACGATGATCGGTACAAGCAGAACGAGACCGGTCACAAGCGTGAATAGTAGCGGCGCCAGCGATCGCGAACGATGGCCAACGAGCCGCTCGAAGCGCAGGTAGATCGGCCAGCATGTGATCGCGATCACGGCGGCCCAGGTCAATGCCGCCAGAAAATCGCGTGCGACCCAGACTGCCAGCAGCACGATCGCGACGGCAATGGTCGCCTGAGTGGCCGCGCGCGCCCGCAAATCGAGCGACGGCGCGGACTTCTCAGGCGGCCAGAATTCGCCCCTTTCATGATCCGGCACAACTCGCGGCACTGGCAATCAGATCCTTCTCCGTCACATTCGTGCGGCGCCGTGCAGGCTACATCGCGCATCGCCCCGCACGTTGATAACCATCAATTTCCGGGATTGTCGCGCGTTACACGTCCGACCCTGCAATTAGCCCGGACCGATTTGACAATTGTCATGGTGGTGTCCTGCCGGTCCGGTTTCGTTGCTGCAGCCACACATTGGATCACAGGATGGCACCATGGATACCTTGTCCGAGTTGACTGAACTCTCCGACCTTAATCGCATCCTGCTCCATCTTGCCCGCTCCAGGGAATTCCCCGATGGCTCGTCCCGTCATGGATATGATTTCATCGCGCCGCTGGATGCCCAAGGCCATATCGATCCGGTGTTATGGAAGAAGTATCGGGACTATTGCCGCGTTCGCCGATTCTGGGATGGCGAAGACGACGAGGTCGGTCGCCTCATCCACAAGCCTGGCGGCACCGACCGCGCGCGCTGGGTCTTCGACTACAGTGACAGCGAGGATGACGGCGACGAGGCCGGCTACAGATTTGAAGCGCATGCCTTTTGGCCGGGTGAATACGTCTCGATCAGCGGGCAGGACCGCAAGCTCCACACGTTTCGGGTTGTCACAGTCGATCCGGTCCTGCTGTCGATGGCCTTGATCAAATCGTTCGAACTACAAATCAAGGTGTGAAAGCCGCCATGATCAAGGACGTGATGGTTCAGCTCGATGGAGGCTCCGGAGACGACGCGCGTCTGGCCGCCGCAACACAGATCTCTGAGATTTTCCAGAGCCATATCACCGGACTGTTCTTCAATGTAGTGCCGGACGAATTCAACGGCGCCAACGTCAATCAAGCCGCCCAGGCGCCCGACGCTGCGAGGCGAGCCGGAGACGCCGTCGAGACCATGCTGTTGCAGCGGCTGACCCAGTTGCAGCAGCCGACCAATCTGCGGCGGTTCGACGTAGCCGGCGTTCTCGATATTTCCGTGACCGCCCTGCCCTTGGTGCGCACCGCCGATACCTTCGTCGCGCTCCGGCCAAATGATCGGTCGAACGAACCGGAAGACCTGTTTGAAAACCTGCTGTTCGGCACCGGACGTCATCTGTTTCTGGTTCCCGATGACTGGAAAGGCTTCACGCCCCTGGACAACATTGTCGTGGCGTGGAACGGGAGCCGGGAATCGGCGCGCGCGCTTGCCGAATCCCTCCCCTTCCTGCACCAGGCGAGCAAGGTTGGCGTTCTCGTCGTGGAAGGTGAGCATCAGACCAAAACCGACGCGCTGAAGGCCAACGATGCCGTTCTGCACCTTCGCCACCACGGCATCAACGCCATCAAATATCGCGCCGTCGGCGAGGAAGACGAGACGGCCGACGTGCTGATCGCGGAGTGCCGCAGCCTCGGTGCAGACCTGCTGGTGATGGGCAGCTACGGCCACTCTCAACTGCACGATTTGCTGCCGGGATCTACGACCAGCCGGATCCTGCACCGTTCACCGGTCCCCCTGCTCATCGCGCACTGACTGCGGTTCTGTGGATCCCGCGCCAGCGATTGACGGTCGTCAAGGTGACGCCATGCATCGCATCATAGGTTCGTTCGGCGCCTTCACAGCAGCTCAGGAACCCGTCTCATGGCCGCGACCGATCCAGGAACGCTAATGTGGGCCAGGGCTTGCGAGTTGATCGATCGCGCCGAGCGATTGCATCGCCAGTTCTTCCAGCCGACGGCCGCGCCGGTCCGCGATCTCTGCTGGCAACCCCCAGTCGATATCATCGAAACCGACTCC